>JARKQH010000358.1 GCA_029974925.1 Verrucomicrobiota bacterium | reverse complement strand
ACCTTCTACACGAACAACACGGACGCGGCTCTGACCCAAGCCACCTCGCTCAATCTTGGCGGGACGGTCCGTCCGGCGCTGAGTTTTCAGCATCAGTATGCGCTGGAAGCCGGCTACGATTTTGGTCTGGTGGAGGTTTCCTTGGACGGGGGCGCCAGTTGGGTTTCCCCGGCGCTGGCGCGGTACACGGGCAATCTCGGGGCAATGACCCGCGAGCAGCTTGATTTGTCGGCCTATGCAGGGGCCGCAAACTTCCGTGTTCGGTTCCGGTTGGTGACGGACAGCTCGGTGGTCATGGATGGGTGGTATGTGGATGACGTGCTGATAGCCGAAGCGCCCGCCCCGGTGACGTTGTCCGCAACGCACACCAACCGGAATTCAGCCGCCTTCGCCTGGACGCAATCCACCGCCCCCGATTTTGCCGCCTACCGGCTCTACCGGTCGCGGACACCGGGGGTGGATTGGCGGACCGCGCTTCTGGTCAAGGAAGTGTCAACTGCCGCCACCACGACCGCCGTTGACCTGGCCGCCTCGCCAAAGACCACGTATTACTACAAGCTCGCGGTGGTCAACACTGCCGGAATGGCCACGCTGGGCAATGAAATCGCCGTCACCACGCATCCCGGCATGGACTATCCGTTCCTGGACAACGGCGAAGGCGGACCGAACACCTGGATGGCCGACGCGCCCTGGGGGCTGAGCGACGAGGATGCCGCCACGCCAACTCATGCCTGGTCCGACTCGCCCGGCACAAACTACGGCAACGGCATCGGCTCACAATCGCTCACGCTGACCGCACCGCTGGCCTTCGCCGGTCAGACCTTCGCGCCGGTCCTGTCGTTCAATCACAAGTTTGATTTCGCTTCCGGCGACTCGGGCAACGTCGAGGTTTCCCTGAATAACGGCGCGGATTGGGCCTCGCTGGCCAGTTTCACGGGCAATTCGTCCGGCCAGTGGCGGCGGGGACGTTTCAGCCTGGCCGCTTATACCAACGCGCCCTCGGTTCTGCTGCGTTTCCGCCTCACCACGGACGCCTCGACCACCGCCGACGGCTGGCACATTGACGACATTTCCGTCGCTGAATCCCCGGCGGTCGTGCCCGCGCCGGTGCTGGACCAGATTACCTCGCATAGCCTTCGCGTGAGCTGGCCCGCCAGCAGTGATCCGTTGTTTGCCGCCTACGCGGTGTTCCGCTCCACCTCGCCGGGCGTGGATATCAATTCGTTCCCCGCCGCGTTCATCACCCACTCTGCGGTCACTTCCTTCACCGACACCAACCTGGCACTCGACACGCTTTACTACTACCGCGTTTATGTGGTGAACGCCTTCGGCGCGTTCTCGCCGAACAGCCCGACCGAGAGTTCCGCGCGCACCTTGAACAACCCGCTGCCTTTCAGCGACGGGTTTGAGGGGGCGCTCCAGGGCTGGAACCTGACCGGCACTTGGGGACGCAACACCAACGAGGCGCGCTCCGGCCTGGCTTGCCTCTCCGACTCGCCCGGTTTCAACTACTCGAACTCAAGCGACAGTTATGCGTTGACGGCGGTGAATTTGACGGGGTCGAGCTGGCCGGTGTTGCGGTTTTGGGATCGGTATCGGCTGGCCAACAACGACTGGGCGCGGGTGGAGGTTTCGACCGATGGGAGCGGCTGGACGGCGGTGTATGGGGCCTGGGGGGTGCAGGGGGAGTGGCGGGAGCAGAGCATTGATCTGTCGCCGTGGAAGAACCAGAGCAACCTGCGGATTCGGTTTCATCTGTGGACCGACGGGAGCGGGACCGAGGACGGGTGG
>JARKQH010000344.1 GCA_029974925.1 Verrucomicrobiota bacterium | reverse complement strand
GCGCCGCCGGTTGCGGGGGGGCGGCGGTGAGGGCGCCGGGCGGCGCAGCGCCGGGCTCGGGCGTCCGGTCCTGCGCGCGCGCCAGCTCGTTCAAGGCCCGGAGGCAGGCGGCGATTTCGACCGCCATCTGCTGTTCCCAATCCGAAAGCTGCTCATTGGTTCGCCGCGCCAACTGCGCGAACAAATCCGTGGCCTGCAACAACACGTCAATCTGCGCCTGGCGCAATTGCAGCCGGCCCTGCTGGGCCGCCACGAAGCAATCCTCCATCGCATGAGCCACCTGGACGGCCGCCGGGAGGTTGATGATGCGGCTGGCGCCTTTGAGCGAGTGAGCGGCCCGCATCAGGTCCTGCAGCGCCTGGGCGGGGTCGGCCGACCGTTCCAGCTCCAACAGCCCGCTGGACAGCACCGCGCTGTGGTTCTCCACTTCAGCGCGAAACAGGTCCAGCAGCGAAAGCTGGCTGGTGTCATGGGGATCGGGACCGTTCACGTCAGGCGTTGGTTCAACGTCGAGAACACGGTGTCGGCGTCCAGCAGGGCGGCCGTCCGGCCCTGCCACGGCAGGAGGCCGCGGAGAAAGACGGGGCCGCGGCCGCCCGCGGGGGCGGGGCGGGGCTGAAGCTGCTGGAGGTGGAACCGGCAGGCGCCGTGCACCTCGTCAACGGGAAAGGCAAAGCGATGGCCGTGCCAGTTCGCCACCAGCAGGCGTCCGTAACTCTGGCGAAGTTGGGCCAACGTCTTCGCCTGGGCCACTCCCACCAGGTGCCCCAAGGAAACACAAATCACCAATTCCCCTCTCACATTCGTCAGCCCGAGCACCACGCCGTTCCGCCGGTGCGGCAGCGAGTGAATGGCCCGCCGCTCGGCCACCTCCTGAAACAGGTCGGTGGGAAGCCCGAACCACTCTCGCTCGAGTCGAAACAGCAGCGCGGAGGTGTTTCCCGGCTCGAGCAGCGGCTTCTGCCGCGCAAAATGCCGCGTCCACTCCTCGCGGTAATCCGCGGGCAGGGGGCGGTCCAACAACTGCAAAGCCGCCTGCGAATAGGCGGGACAATGGCGGCAGTGCACATAGTGCGGCAAATCCGGACAGGTGCCGTCGCCATAGACGCCGTGACTTTTCCAGCAGCAGACCATCTCGGGCAGGGATTCCCCGCCGGGAGGGTTCCGGCCGGAGGACGCCGGGCGCGTTGGGACCGGAGGGTTCACGGGGACGGCAAATCTTGAAAGACCTGGCCGGCCACCCCGGCTGGCAGCAGCGATTGGTGGTCGAGCCACTGAATGGAGCCGCGCTCGTCGAGCAGGACCGGGCCGAGCGAGGGCGCGGCGGGCACTTTCACGCCGGCGTCGCGAAACGCCTCGGGGTCTTTGTGCAGCATTTCCGTCGCCCGCTCGGCCAGGATGCCCAGCAGCCTCTCGGCGCCGCCGCCATCCTGGTAGTTCACGACCAGAATCCGGGTGCTGAGCTGTTCGCGGGCGGGCTGGCCGGTCAACCACTCGGACAAATCCACCACCGGAACCGGGCGGCCATGATAACTGAAAAGACCCGCCACGCCGCGGGGCGCCTGGGGCAGGCGGCGCAGCGTGACGAAGGGAACCACCTCGACCACTTTGCTGGCCTCCAGCGCGTAGCGTTCGCCGCCGACTTGAAAGACGAGGAACAACATGGGGCCGGTCCTTTCCCTCCGCCACGTTCAGCCCGGCAGCCGGAAGCGCGCGACGCTGGCCTGGAGGCTGCGGGCGGCATCGTTCAGTTGTTCGATCGCCAGGTTGGACTGCCGCAAGGACTCGGCCGTTTGCCGCGCCGCCTCGCCAAGCTGGTTGAGCGTCTCGCTGATTTGCAGCGCGCCCCGGGCCTGGGCGTTCATGCCTTCATTCACCGCCTGGAACCGCGGGCTGAGCATCTGGACCTGGTTGATGATTTGCGCCACCTGGCCGCTGACCTCCCGCACCTCGCGGGCGCCGCGCTCGGCCTCCTCGGAGAATTTGTCCATGCCCATGACGCCCGCGGCGACCGCCGACTGCATCTCCTTGACCATGCGTTCGATGTCGTAGGTGGCGACGGCGGTCTGGTCGGCCAGCCGCCGGATTTCCATCGCCACCACGGCGAAGCCCAGGCCGTACTCGCCGGCCTTTTCGGCTTCGATGGCCGCGTTGAGCGACAGGAGGTTGGTCTGATCCGCCACCTTGGTGATGGTGGTGACGACGGAATTGATGTTGGTGGTCTTTTCGCTCAGCACCGCCAGCTTGGCGGTGATGGCGCCGGAGGACTCCTGAATCTGGCGCATGGTGGCTTCCATGCTCGCCATGGCGGCCTGCGTGTTGCCCGCCAGCCGGGCGGTTTGTTCCGCCACCTGGCTCACCTCGTTCATGGTCCGCACCAGGTCGTTCGAGGTGGCGGAAATTTGTCTGGAACTCGCCCCGATTTCGGCGGTGGTCACCGCAATCTCGCGCGCGGTGCTCTGCTGCTCGCGCGCCTGCACGGCAATCTGGCTGGCCGTGGTGTTGACCTGCATGCCGGACCGCTGGACCTGTCCCACCAGTTCCGACAGGTCGTCGGCCAGCCGGTTCAGGCCCTGGCTCAGCACGCCAAACTCGTCGTTCCGGTCCCATTGCAGCCGCCGGGTAAAATCCCCCTGTCTCATCCGGTCCAGCGCCCCCACCAACTGTTTGAGCGGCTCGGTCACCGCCGCGGACTGGAGCCGGCCCACTTGCAGGCTCGCGAGCAGGATCACCGCCAGGCAGCTCAACCCGATGATCGAAACGGTCTTGGCCCGCATGGCCTCCGCCGCCTTGATGTCATCAATCGCCTTGCCCAACTCGCGAAGCGCCTGGTCGCGGCGCGTGTTGAGCTCGGGGGAGGAACTATGGTAGTAGGTGACCGCATCGGAAGGATTGGCCCGCATCCGCTCCATCACCTTCTCGTGATACTCGGCCAGCGGGCCCTCGACGAAGGCCTGCAGGTTGGTCAGCGCCTTCCCAAAATCCGGATATTTGTCAAAGTCCGGCCGGATGGCATCCAGGTGTTTCTTGAGGTTTGACTCGGCGTCCCGTCGGCGGGTTCGTTCCAGTTCATTGGCGGGGCTGAGCAAAGCGCCGCGCAGCGAATCGCTCAGCAGCGCCATCTCCAGATGCACGCGGTCCCGGAAGCCGGTCAACTGGTCCGACCGATGCATCGCCGCGGATCGGGACTCCTCGACCCACAAGGCCAATCCCACCGCCACCAGCAACAGCAGGATTAGCAAAATCAGGGCGATGTTCAGCCGCTGCCAGATGGTCATTTTATTCATACGACGCCTGTCCCGGCCTGGTCCTCTCACTCTGCCCCATGCCAGCGTCCTATTCTACCTCAACGAGACGCCTGCGCACAAGTCTCTTTCGCTCAAGCCAATGCCCAAACACCCAGTCCCGGGCGACCATTTCCGAATCTGTCATCTCCCCCCACGGCGTCCGACGACGCCACGCCGGTTCCGTCCATCCCTGGGGTGGACCATGGGACTATCCGACTATCCGACCATGGGACCATCCGACCATCGGACGACGGGAAGACCATGGACCATGGACTATCGGACTATCGGACTATCGGACGATGGGAAGACCAGGGACCAGGGACCATAGACCATGGAAGAAGGGACCGTGGGATGATGGCGCAAGGATGAAGAATGAAACCTGAAATTTGAAAGGGAGGGGACGACGAGACATCGCAACCATGAGACGGACCTCCTCGCGCTACACCTTCGCACCGTCCTACTTTCCTACTTTCGCACGTTCCCACCTTCCTACTTTCGCACGTTCCCACCTTCCTACTTTCGCACGTTCCCACCTTCCTACTTTCGCACGTTCCCACCTCCGCCAACCCCTCCCTCCAAAGGGGCGAGCCGGTTCCGAACACGTCGTGGAGTGCGGCGCTGCCGCGCCGCTTTCGATTGGCGGGGTCATTCGCCTGCGCCGGGGGGCCGGGGCGACCTTCCACCGGCATCTGGCGGCAGCCTGACCTTGACCAAGCCCAGGCGTAGGATAATCTTACGAGTGTGACGACGACGATTACCGTGACCACGAAGCGCCAGGTGGTCTTGCCCAAGGCCATGTGCGAGCGCAAGCGCATCCGCCCCGGGACTTCCCTGCGAATCACCGAGGTCGGCGAGGGTTTTTACGTGACGCCCGTGCCGGAGCCGACCGAAGCCGAACTGGCGGCGGTGTTCAAGGCGCTGGATGCGGGACGGCGCGCCCGGCCGCTCACCGCAGAGGAGGAAGCCGTCATCCAGGACGAGATTAAGAAATACCGGGCGGAAAAGCGGAGGCGCAAAGCGTGATTGTCGTCGTGGACACGAACGTCGTGGTCTCGGCGGCGTTCTGGCCCCGGAGTGAAGATCGTCGCTGCTTTGTGCTCCTGGCGCGGCGGAAGTACCGACTGGCCGTAACCGCGGACCTGTTGGAGGAATATCGAACCCTGGCGACCCGGATCGGACGCCGGGAGTGTCCTGACAAAGACCCCAGCCCCTTCCTGGACTGGATCGAGCGCGTGGCGCTGCTGGTGGAACCCGCCCCCTTGGGCAAGCGGCGCAGTCGGGACGCCAAGGATGACCCGTTTCTCGCTTGTGCTCTGGCCAGCCGCGCCGAGTTCATCGTGACGAAGGACAAGGACTTGCTGGCGCTGGACAAGCCCTTCGGCGTGGAGATCGTCACGCCAAGGGAGTTCCACCGCAGGTGGTCGTCGTAGCGACCCCGGCCTTGGCCGCACACACAGTTTCATTGGAATGGCCAGGTTCAACGGAGGTTGAAACATGGCACGTCCAACAATCCGAACACCCCATCGGCGGCTCGCAGGGGACGGCGAGCCCTGCCTGGTCCCGGAGGAACGGCTGAAATGGGGCGCGGGGACGGACTTGAACCAGAGTGGAATGCCGGAGCTCTGCGGACGTTGCGTCTCGGGGGTTGGAGGGAGGGCGCCCGCAGACCACGCAGAAGGACGCAGAACTGAACGGGTCCCGGGCTGCCCCCTGCCAGCAGCCGCTTCCAGGCAGTGGATCTGACTGCGGATGGCGCGGATGTCACGGATAAGAAAGAGCGGGAGAGCGTGGCGGCAGACATGGCGCTGTCTCGGAGGAGCGACTTCGCCCCGCCACGCCGAACCCTGTACGGCGTCTCCCTCATCCGCGAAATCCGCGGTCCCTTCTTAGCTCGGCTACGCGTAGGGCGTCCTTATTGGGCTCTGCGCGCCGCAGCTTAGCCTTCAGGCTTCGCGGCAGGGAGCGGGGGCCCGCAGAGCACGCAGAAGGA
>JARKQH010000300.1 GCA_029974925.1 Verrucomicrobiota bacterium | reverse complement strand
CCGCCGCGCCACCCGCCGCCAGCGGCAGCATCGCCGGTTCGGGCACGACCGACACCCAGATCGGGCCGGTGCGAATCGGCAATTCCACAATGAGGTCCGGCGGGATGGCGGGAAGGATGGCGGAGACGCCTGCCAGCACCTGACCGCCGCCCCGGGCCAGCGCCTGCTCGTAGGATTCATAAAGCGCCGGCCAAACGCGAAACTGAACGAGCAGGGATTCGCCGGACGGGATGGTCACCGTCAGGCTTCCGGAGAAGAAGGCCCCACCGACGGCGGAACACCGCCGGAGGAATCCGTCGGGCCCGGCAAAGGCCGGAACCAGCGCGGTGGCATCGGGGCCGGCATAAACGCCGCAGTAGAAGTTGGTGCCCACCGGTTCTCCGTCCGCATAGCCCAGGATGGTGGCGTTGGTGAACATCGCGGGCCCCACCGAGTGATAGAGATAGCCGGACCGTTGCGCGAACACGCTGCCGGCGAAGAGCGTTGAAGCGGCGAGGAGGCCGGCCAAAGTCGTTTTCATCATTTTAGGGGCACGTGATGAGATAAAATACCCCGAAACCCGACCGGCGCAAGCAGCGCCCCGCTGCTGCGGCCCGCATCCTGCCTCTGCGGCCGGGCCAGGCGCCTGAGGGGCAATAGGTGACCCATCGGACAAGTACGCTTCAGCCCGGGCGTGACGAATGCCGGCAAGCCTGGTCAAATTGTAGGTGACGAAAAGCCTTGGTTTTGGGCGGCGGTTGGGGCAGGATATTGAAAAGACAGCATGCCTTTGACATGAGCCGGTTTGTTAATCTTGAGCTCGGCGGCGAGTCCGAGGAGCCAGCGCACCAGTCCAAAGCCCTGGTGAAAGACGAGGCTTATTGCGTAAGCCAGGCGCAGGCGGCCTTCGAGGGCGGGGATTTCGAACGCGCGCTGCGCTGGTTCTGCAAGGTGCTGGAGTTCAATCCGGACAACGCCGCGGCGTGGGCCGGGCAGGTGCGCATGCTGCTCGAACTGGGGGAGCAGGAGGAGGCCCGGTTGTGG
>JARKQH010000265.1 GCA_029974925.1 Verrucomicrobiota bacterium | reverse complement strand
GAAGGGAATGTGAAGGTCATCGGGGGGGTGCGCCGCAGAACCCCGGCGGAAATCGTCGGGGTCAGCACGACCAACCCGCCACCCACGGGCGCGCCTGACAAGCCCGACTCGCCCACGGAGGCCCCCCCGCCTCCCGACTCGCAGCCCTGAGCCGGAGGGCGCGGCCGCGGGATTCATCCGCGCGCGTCGCGAAAGCAGGGGAGAAGGAGCGAAAGACGGCGGGTAATTTCACCCGCTTTCCTGTTTCCTCAGGGCGCGAAGGCGGTCGCGTAATTCGGCCGCCCGTTCGAATTCCTGACGTTCGATGGCCCGGCGGAGCTGTTTTTCCAGACGCTGGGTTTCGGAGAGCGGCCGGCTGCGTTCGATTTGACGGGCCAGCTCGCGCAGCGCGGAGAGGGAGCGCTGGCGCTCGAACTTGAAGGTTTCGTCGTCCAGCTCTTCGAGAGCGTTGATCGTCTCCATGGCGCCACGGACGGCGTGGAGGGCCTGCTCGTAATGGCCGCTCTCCAACTCGAGCATGGCCCGGGCGGTGGCATTGATGCGGAGGATGTAGGGGCGCCATTTTTCAAGGTAAAGCCGGTCCTCCTCGCGCTGGGCGTAGCGGTGGAGGAAGTCGAAGGCGCGCAGGTTGCGGGCGGTATCGCGAATGGTGCGTTGCCAGTCCTTGAGCTGGAACAGGCGGACATAGCGGAAATAGTAAAGCGTGGCTTCGTTGATGAGCTCCGCGCTTTGACCGGGGTCCAGCTCGAACTCCGCTTCCCGGCCCGCAGCCCGGGCCTGTTGGAGCTTTTCAACATGGTATTCGAGGGCGGATTCCCGCCCGTGCGGTCGCGCTCCGTCCGGCCGCCCGTCCACCTCGTACTGTTCGATGCCCATCAGGGTCCGCACCTGGAGGATTTCCCGGCCGTCGTCCCCCCGCCCGCGGCGGGCATCCGCATCGGGATCGTAGGGCCAACTGGCCAAGGCTGCGCGTAAATCCAAAAAGTCACTCATGCCTGTCGCAGCATTATCGCCGGTTCCGGCTCCAATTCAACATTGCGCCGTGCGATTTCCCTCGGAGGTCGGGAAACACGGCGCACCATTCCCGGGGGTTCCCCGGGTTTCAGGTTCGGATCATCCCCGGTCCCCCGTTCCATGGCTGCCCCGATTGAAGCCGGGCGAGGACGGGATAAGCTGGCCATAGACGAAGATGATGAAACCTCGACAACAAATGCCGCTTATGAAAAACCGAAGTTATGCCATTTTGCTCGGCGTGGGATTGAGCCTGGCCTCCGCCAGCCTCAGCCACGGGATGTCGCACCTGGTTGGGTTTTCGATGGAACCGCAATGGCCGGAAACCACCAGCCCGGGCACGACGATCGTGTACAAGCTGGACGCGATTGTGCGGGAGGGCCAAGGGCTGCTGGAAGTGACGTTTTCCAGCGAGGGATTGCCGGCAGGCACGCAGGTGACGTTCACGCCGGCCAAGGTGAGGTTCACCGGCCGGGTCCCGACGGTGCAAACCGCCTACATGATCATTACCTGCCCGGAGGTGATGCCAACCGACATCTATCCTTTCACCGTCACGGCCACGGCCCGGCGCGAGTCCATCACCGTCACCAACCAGGTCGCGCTGGGACGGGACGCAAACGCGTCGCTGCGGCCGCTGCTCATGCTGGAGCCGTTGGCCGACGGCGGCCTGCGCATCCGCGGCTTGGGCGCGGGCGGCCAGACCTATCGCATCGAAAGCACGGGGGACCTGACCAACCCGGCTTGGGCTCCGCTGGGCTCGACCACGGCGGACGGGAATGGCCGGTTCTCGTTCTTCATCCCGGCTGACCAGAAACAGGCGCCCATCCAATTCTACCGCGCCGTGGCCATTCCGGCGGAAACCGGGCCGGCTGCCGAGAATTGACCCGCGCATCCGTTGGGGTTGTCGCGCCGTCCGGGTTTTGGAGTGGGGATGGTGAACGTCCTGGATTCCCAATACCATTCCGCCGCCCCCTGACCAGCGCCCAATACTTACGCGCCCTTGACCTGCAACAGCACTTTGCCCATTGGCCCTTCAGCCAGGCGATCGAAGGCGGCTGGCAGTTGTTCAAAGGGAAAAACCTGATCTACCAACGGACGCGCCCCCGTTTGGTTTAGTAATTTCAGGACCTCTTTCCAAGCCGCGCGCGCTTCTTCATTTGAATAAGCGCCCACCGCCACGCCGCCCATCCGGATGCGACGGAAGAACAACGTCGCGGTGTTGAAGTTCGGCACTGGCCCGGCCAGTCGGCCGACCAGGCTGACGCGGCCCGATTCGCCCAAGGTGTCAATGACCTCCGGGAGCAGTTTTCCCCCGATATTGTCAATGGCGAGGTCCACGCGCCTGGGCGCGGCGGCGGCTTTGGCGGCCTGCCGCCAGTTGGGGTCTTCGGGGTTGAAAACCGCCCGGGCCCCCAGTTGAAGCAGGAGCTTGGCTTTGGCGGCGCTTCGTGACAAGGCCAGAACCCGGCAGCCCATTGCAGCGGCCAACTGCACCGCGGCCGTTCCCACGCCCCCGGAAGCCCCCGTCACCAGCACCACCGCTTCCTGGGGCAGCAGTCCCCACAGGGTCAGGGCCTGGTAGGCGGTTAAATAGACCAGCGTTGCACCCGCCGCCTCCGGCTCCGTCCAGCCCGGCGGAATTTCGACCAATCCTTCGGCTGGAACCGCCACGCGCTCCGCAAAGGTGCCCGGCCGGTTGCCTCCGACGTCACCGCGCAGAATCGCCATTCGCTGCCCCACAGCCAGCCCCGCCACGCCGGCACCCAGTTCAATGATGGTGCCCATGCCATCGCGTCCGAGAATGTGCGGCAGGGCTGGTTTGGCCGGGTACTGGCGTTCCGCCAAGTAGCGGTCGGCTGGGTTCAGGCCGGCATAATGTACGCGGAGAATCACCTCTCCCCGTTGCGGCACCGGGTCCGGCACCTCGCTCAGCCGCAGTGACCCCAAACCCTTTTGTTCGAGCAGCAGCCACGCCTTCATGGGAACAACTCCTCGCCCCACAGTCCCGCCCCCACCTCATCCCCTCGAACTGGACCGCGCCCTTCGAGACTTGCGTGGCAGACTTGGCTTACCGCCGGCGGCGCAGAACCAAGGCCGCCACCCCGCAGAGAGCCAAGGCCAGCGCGGAAGGTTCCGGAATCGGCTGCATTTCCAGCTTCACAGTGCCGGCCAGCGCGTCCACCCAGAACGTGGTCAGTTCCGCGCCTGGCACGACCGTGAAGACATAGTCCGCCGTACCGACACTGCGGTTGTCGAGACTGATGGAATCCCAGGTGCCTGTGACCACGGCTTTCCACTTGTGCTCGCCCGGGCTCAGGACGGTCTGATACCTGTGAATTCCGCCGCCGACCGGCACCATGTTTCCCGCCGCGTTATTCCATCCTTGAAAATCGCCCGCCGCAGTCCACGAGCCGGGATCAACGCTCAAGCCGATGCGCTGGCTGGCGCTGAGCCACCCGTCGGCATAGGTGTTCAGGTCAAACGTGATGCTGAGACTGCCACTTGCAGGGGCGCAAAACCAACTGTTCGGACCCGGATAATTCCACGACCAGTCGCCGCCCGTAATCTTAAACTCGTGCCGTCCGGGGGAGACGCCGGTCAAGTCCAGCCGCCAGATGCCGCTGCCCGGACCCGTCTCCGTCATCAGGTTCCCGGCGGCGTTCCATCCGTTGAAGTCGCCGGCAATATAATAGGGCGGGGGAGCGGCGACCGCTGAGAGAACCAAAGCCGACACTGCGGCGCAAACGAATAGCTGTTTCATACAGGGACTTTTGACTCTGATGGTTAGGGTGCTCTAACGCGTTGATTCCGGTATTGTCGCTTTATCTTATATGCCAGAATCCCAAGATGTCAAGGCTTTTGTGCACCCTCCCGCACGAGCGGGCAGGGTCTTTTGTTTTGGGTTCATGAACAGGCGAGGAGTTTGAGGCCGCGGCCGGGATGGGAGTGGAGGTGTTCGCGCAACTGCGGCAGGGATTGGTCTTCCAGTTCCGGGGCCATCACCTGGAGCAGGACGTTGCGCAA
>JARKQH010000253.1 GCA_029974925.1 Verrucomicrobiota bacterium | reverse complement strand
TGTTTAGTGCCGGCAGGGCCGGCAAGAAGCTCCCCGCCCCGCCCCACGGCTGAACCGCGGCGCTAATAGCCCATGCGTGTCAGTTCTTCGTCCAAGGCGGCCTGAAACTCCGTCATGTCGGAGGCCGGCGGCCGGTAGCCGGGTTTGGGACTGACCAATCCCAGCCGGCCCGTTTGGTCGAAATACCAATCCGCGCGGACCCCGTCGCTGAAGGTAACCTTCCCGCTCACCACCGTGCCCGGTTTGGCAATCTGGTCCACGCTGACGGAAACGCCGCCCGGCGGGCGCGGTTCCTGGGGGGCGGCAGGGGGACGCATGGCAGCTCCGGGGGCCTGACCCGTGTTGGCTTTGGGTTCTCCCGGGAGGACGGCAGCAGCCGCTTTCGGGGGCTCGGCATCCTTGAGAGTCAGCTTCAAGTCATCCACCAACAACCTGACCTCCATGTACGTCAGGCGCACCCCCAATTCCGACGCCAGCCGATTCTGGATTTCGGACAGTTTAAGCCCCTGCCCCACCCACTCGGTTAGTTTGCTGCGTTGTGCTTCGTCAAGATTCATAGTTCGTTCTGTCTGAGTGTTCGTGGCTTGGGCCGCCAGTTCAACTCTTTTTCGCTGTCGCCGCCGGCCAAAGCTGGCCTGGGGAGAGCCGCCCCATGACCGACCCGGCTAGCGGATGGGTGGAAGGTCGCGCGAAAAATTACTTTGCCCTGGGGTGCCCGGATGTGGCACAAGAGGGCTGTGCACCCGCAAACCACGAAGCTAAAACGGAATAAACATTGCTTCCCCCCTCCAAACACATGAACTGGTACTATGTTGAAAACGGCCAGCAGGCCGGCCCCGTAGATGACACCCGGCTTCAGGAGCTTGTCGCTTCCGGAGCCATTCAACCGGACACCCTGGTCTGGCACGAGGGCCTGGCCAACTGGCAGCCTTACCGCGCGCTCAGCGCGTCCGGGACCGGCTCGCCGGAACCGGGCGCCGCGCCTGCCTCTGCCACCGTTGCAGCCTCCACCGCCGCCCCGGGTTCCGCCGACGAAGCGGTCTGTGTGGAATGCAACCGCATCTTCAGCAAACAAGACATGATCCAATATGGGACAGTTCATGTTTGCGCGGCCTGCAAACCCGTGTTCATGCAAAAGTTGAGCGAGGGGCTCCAGGTCGGCGCGCGCCGCGGGCGCCGGCCCTTGCCGGTGAATGCCGATGAATTGGTGCGCGAGATTCTGGCGCGAGACTACCGCATTGATATTGGCAGTTGCATCTCCCGGGGTTGGGCCACCGTCAAACCCAATTTGGGACTGGCCATTGGCGCGACCTTTCTCGTCATGCTGTGCAACCAGGCGGCAGGATTCATCCCCTTGCTGGGCATTATCGCGAGCCTGATCCTCCAAGGCCCGCTGCTGGGCGGCCTCAACGTGTTTTACCTGAAGTTGATCCGGGGCGAACCGGCGGGCATAGCGGATGCCTTTGCCGGCTTCAGCAAGGCCTTCTGGCGGCTGTGCGGCACGTTTCTGCTGATGAGCATCCTGATTTATCTTTCGGTCATTCCCGCGGCGGTTTACGGGTTTGCGACGATGCGGGGAGGCCAATCGCCGGACGTCATCTTCTGGATTCTGATGAGCCTGGGCCTGGTGGGCCTGATCTATGTCGCCATTGGCTTCGTATTTGCCCTGCCGTTGAGCGCGGACCTTGAGTTGGGGCCGATGGACGCGCTGCGCGTCAGCTTTCGAATCGTCTCCCGGCATTGGCTCTCGGTCTTTGCCCTCATGTTTGTCGCCGGCCTGTTGAGCGCCCTGGGCTTGCTGGCCTGCATTGTGGGCATTTTCGTGACCCTGCCGATCTTTTACGCGGCCACGCTGCATGCCTACGAGGACATCTTCGGTTTGAGGTGAAGGACGGATGCAAGCCGGAGTCCTCGAGTGTCCAAAATGCCAAACGGCCTTGCCTCCGGCCGGCTTGAATACCGGGCAGTTTTTCCGCTGCCCCGGTTGCCATTCCGAAGTCCAGGCCGAGGCATTCCCCGCCCTCGTTCGGCCTCTGCCGCGGGGCGCGGCGGGTGAGGCGGTCATGGTCCCGGGCGAATCGGCCTGCTTCTACCATGAGGCCAGGAAGGCCGTGGCCGTTTGCGATGCCTGCGGCCGCTTCCTGTGCGCGCTTTGCGATTGCCACCTCAACACCAGCCACTTCTGCCCGGGTTGTCTGAATGCCGGGCGCCAGGACCGCCGTATTCAGGAGCTGGAGACCGTCCGCCCGCTCTACGGACGGCAGGCGTTTGTGCTGTCGCTGCTTCCGCTCTTCATCACCGGGCTGCTGGCGCTGTTTCTCGCGCTGCGATACTGGAAGGCCCCGTTGAGCCTGGTCAAACCCCAGCGCTGGATGCTGCCCGCCGCCGTCTTCTTCGGCGCGCTGCAAACGCTGGCTTTCACCCTGCTGTTCTACCGCCTTTTTGCGGGTTAGCCCTTGGACGATGGAAAACCCCAGCTCCCCAGCCTACCAGCGCCTGACCGGCGCGGGCTATCGCCGCCTGCTGCCCGGCTGGGCCATCTTTCTGCTTTTTTTCGTAATCGGCATCTTTGCGCTTTTGTTGCGGGGACGCCGGGTCCAGCTCTGGCTTGGGCCGGATCATCTGCTGCTGGTTGAATGGGATGGTTACAAGGAATACTACAAGCGCTTTCGGTTTGCTGACATTCAAGGCGTCACGATTCGCAAGACCCATGAAAGGATGGCCTTCAATCTCCTTCTGGCTCTGCTGATTGCTTTGCTGGGCCTGCTGGCCTGGACCGTAGAGGATCCGGTTGGAGTGGGAATCTTTCTTGGCATTGCTGCTGTCGTGTTCATCGTGCTGGTGGCAAACACGGCCCTGGGTTCCACCTGTCAATGCTACCTGCGCACGGCGGTGCAGGTTGAAGACCTTGCCTGTCTGAACCGGGTTCCCCGGGCCCGGGCGGCGTTGGACCGCTTGCGGCCCCTGATACAGGAGGCCCAAGGCGCCTGGCCTCAGGCTCAGGCTGCCGCCACCCCTTCCCCTGCCCCGTCGGTGGCGCCAGCCGGCGAACAAAATGCCTTTTCGGCAACGTCAGGCTGAGCCAAAGTTTCTGCATGGCGGAGTTGGTTCAGCAACGGTGTTTCAACCACGGTTTCCGCGAGGCGGTGGCCCGGTGTCCGGGCTGCCGGCGTTATTTCTGCCGGGAATGCGTCACCGAACATGGTGGGCGGGTGATGTGCGCTGTCTGCCTCCGGCAGGCCGAACGCCCTTCCTCGCTGGCCCGCCGCGGTCTGGCCGGCGTGGGTTGGGTCGCACGAGGCCTGCTGGGGTTGGTCCTGAGCTGGTTCTTTTTTTATCTCGTGGGCGACATTCTGCTTTCCGTGCCCTCGGCGTGGCACGAGGGGTCGGTCTGGCGCGTTCGGTGGTTCGACAGTCCATGAAACACCGCCCCCAACCGCGGCAGGGCAAGCCGACGCTGGACTTGATCGAAGAAAGCGTCCACCTGGTGCGAACGGCTCCGCCAGTGGCACTGACATGGTATTATGTTGGCAGCCTGCCTTTCGTGCTTGGCGGGTTGTTTTACTGGGCCGAAATGAGCCGCAGCCCTTTTGCTGTCCAGACGCACGCTCCGGGGGCCTTCGGGCTGGCCTTGCTGTTCGCCTGGATGAAGTTTTGCCAGGCGCTTTATGGACGGCACCTGTGCGCGCACCTCGCCCACCATTCCGCCCCCCGACTGACGTTTCGACAGGCCGCTCGCGTGATGGCCAACCAGGCGGCCTTCCATGCCACCGGCTTGTTCCTCTTGCCTGTGCTCTTTGTTGCCGCCCTGCCCTTTCCTTGGAGCTTCGCGGTTTACCAGAACTTCACCGTCCTCGGTGCATCGGATCCGGACAATTCCACCCCACCGCTCAAGCGGGCCATTGACCAAGCCAGCCTTTGGCGGCTGCAAAACGTTTATCTGCACCTGGCGGGGTCAGGGTTCGCTTTGGCTGTATTCTTGAACTGGGCCACCGTCTTGTATTTGGTTCCCAACCTGTTGAAAACCCTTCTGGGTATCGAAACTGTCTTTAGCCGAAGCGGGTGGGCGCTGTTGAATTCCACTTTCTTTGCCGCGGCCGTGGGCCTGAGCTACCTGTCCGTGGACCCCCTTATCAAGAGTGCCTATGCCCTGCGCTGTTTCCAAGGGCAGGCACTTGAATCCGGAGCTGATCTTAAAGCCGAGCTTCGCCGCCTGCGCCGGTCTGCCAGTGCGGCGGTTCTAGTCCTGATGTCAGTCTTTTGCCTGACGCCGGAGCCCGCGCTTGCAGCAGATGACCCCCGGCCGTATCCGGCTCCGGAAACGGCCTTCGAGGCGGCCGAGACCGAAGGTGGCCCCGCGACGCAAGGCCCTCGCCTCGCACCCGCGCAAGAACCACCCCTCCCGGGCACCGCGGTTCAAGGCGCGCCATTGGGCACAGCCCCCATGAACGTGCAGGCCCGGGAACTGGAACGTGCGATCGGGAACGTGTTGAGCCAGCGGAAATATGCCTGGCGAATGCCCCGCGAGCGGGCGCCGAAGGCGGAATCCGAGCCGGGCCTCTTCGCGCGCTTCTTTGCGGACTTGGGCGAAACCATCAAAAAGGGCATGATTCGGGCGATCGAATGGCTCGGCGATATGCTCCGCAGGATTTTTCAACCGCGCTGGCGCTTGAACCCGTCCACGCCCGGCTACGGCTGGATGGTTTCGCTGCAGCTCCTGCTCTATGTGCTGCTCGCAGCGGCGGTGGGCGCCTGCCTCTACCTGATTTACCGCCATTGGCGCAGCCGGCACGGCGCCGGACCGCTTATTCTGAGCCAGCCCATTCAACCCGCGCCCGATCTGACGCATGAACACGTTGCGCCGGACGAATTGCCGGAAGACGGCTGGGTTAGGATGGGCCGTGAACTGATGGCGCAAGGCGAATTTCGTCTTGCGTTGCGTGCGTGGTATCTGGCCAGCCTGGCGCACCTTGCCAACCGACGCTTGATTACGCTGGCGCAGTTTAAGTCAAATCTCGAATACGAGCGCGAATTGCGGCGGCGCGCTCATTCCCTGCCCCAGTTGCTCACCCTGTTTGACGAGAACCTGGGGGTCCTCGAGCGGGTCTGGTACGGCCGTCACCCCGCTGACGCCGAGGACGTGCGCCGTTTCGTTGCCAACCTGGAATTGATGAGAGCGGCTCATTCAAATGGAGGGGCGTTGTGAGAGCCAGGAGCCCGCTGCTTTTGCTCGTTCTTGCCGCGGCGGCCTTCGCGGTTGGGCTGTGGCATCTGTTCCGGTTGCGGTTCGAGGCGGGCGATGTGTATCCGCCGTACTCTTCGCTGCGAGCCGATCCGGTTGGAACCATGGCGTTCTACGAAAGCCTGGCGCGTCTTCCCGGCGTAACCGTGAGTCGCGACTTCAGCGAGGGCAATCGCCTGCCCCAACCGGTGGGCACCACCTACCTGCATCTGGCGGCGCGCAGTTACGATTGGGAGCAATTGCCCGAAGCGCTGTTCCGGGAAATAGAAGCCTTTGTGCTGCGCGGCGGACGCCTGGTTGTGGCTTTCCATCCGGAAGCGGTGGTTCCGGCCGGTTTCTTGAGCCCGGGAGGCGCCGCCAAACCTTCCCCCGCCAAGGGCGCTCCGTCGGGAAAGAAACGCAAGACGACCTCCCTGCCGGAAGGCTCCGAGAAATGGGTCTCGTTGAACGAAAGGTGGGGAGTCACCCTTGGCCATGTCCCGCTGGACGCCGGGCCGAACGAGAGTTACGCGCCCGTCTGGGTGCATAATCGCAAGGAACCGGCTTTGCCATCCCGCCTGCCGTGGCACAGTGGCCTTGTCTTTACCAATTTGCAGCCGGGGTGGACCACCTTCTACGCTCGCGGCAACCATGCCGTCCTCGTGGAAAAAAGGCTGGGGGCCGGTTCGATTGTTTTTGTTTCGGACGCCTACTTTTTCAGCAACGAAGCGCTGCTGCGCGAACCCCGGGCGCCGCTGCTGGCGTGGCTGGTTGGTCCCGCAAAAACCATCGTCTTTGACGAGGCCCATTTCGGCATTGTCGAAAAGACTGGCGTGGCGACGTTGCTGCGAAAATACCGGCTCGAGTGGCTGCTGGCGGGCGTGCTGGTGGTGGCGGGGCTGTTTGTCTGGAAGAACTCGACCAGCCTGGCTCCGCCGCAGGCGCCGCCTGTTGACCGGAATTACGTCACGGGTCGTGACGCGGCGGCCGGGTTCATTAATCTGTTGCGGCGGAGCGTTGCGCCCGCCGATCTGCTACGCGTTTGCTTTGAAAAGTGGACGGAATCGCTCGGCGCGGGCGCGCCGGTGCCCATCCGGAAAGTGGACCAGGCGCAAGCCCTGGTTGAGGCGGAACTGGCCCGTCCGCGGCGTCTTCGGAATCCCGTCCGCGTTTATCGCGAGATTTGCGCGGTGCTCAAGAGCGGGCGGGGCTGACCCCAGTTTATGGATACCATCAACCTTAAAGAAACTCTGACCTTGGCGCGCGAGGAAACCGCGAAGGTGATCATCGGCCAGCAGGACGTCGTGGAAAAGGCGCTGATCGCCATTGTCACGGGCAATCATGCCCTCATCGAGGGGGTGCCGGGCGTGGCCAAAACCCTGCTGGTGCGAACTCTGGCGCACGTCCTTGGCTGTGATTTCGCGCGCATCCAGTTTACGCCGGACCTCATGCCGGCGGATATCACCGGCACCAACGTGTTCAATTTTCAGCGCAACGAATTCTCGCTCATCCGCGGGCCGATTTTCACTTCCTTTCTTCTGGCCGACGAAATCAACCGCGCGCCGGCCAAGACCCAGTCCGCGTTGCTGCAGGCCATGCAGGAACGAGTCGTTACGATTGACCGGGAAACCCATCCGCTGCCCTCGAGTTTCACCGTATTTGCCACCCAGAATCCGATTGAATACGAGGGCACCTATCCGTTGCCCGAAGCGCAGAAGGACCGGTTCATGCTGAAAATCTCAATGCCGCCGCCGGCACGCGCCGACGAACTGGCGCTGGCGCAGCGCACGCTCACTGATGACGCGCCGGAGGCGCTCCTGGCCCGTGGCGCGGTCAGACCTGTCATCCGGGAGCAGGACCTGGACGTCCTGAAGCGCCAATTGGCGGCCATTCTGATTCGTGAGGAGTTGATCGGCTACCTCGTTGATTTGGTGCGGGCGACCCGGCAGCACGAGAGCATCCTGGTGGGAGCCGGGCCACGAGCGACCCAGGCGCTCATCATGGCCTCGCGCGCCGCCGCCGCCCTGGCCGGCCGGGACTTCGTTACGCCGGACGATGTCAAGGCCATGGCTCCTCCGGTCCTCGAGCACCGCCTGATCCTTCGGCCCGAGTTCGAGATCGAAGGGCTGACGGTGTCGGAAGTCATTCAACAAATCCTGCAAACGATTCCTGTGCCGCGGTGATGATTGTTCCACAAAACCGCCTGCTGCTATGGGTGGCGGTGGTGTTTCTGCCGGGCGCGCTGGCCGGAACGGCCGCTCCGGCACTGGCCGGTGTCTCGCTGGCCGCAGCCGGTCTCCTGGTGGCGGTGGCGGCGCTGGACGCCTTCCGCGGCTGCCGGGCTGCTCCCAACCTGACGGTCACCCTGCCCCCGGTCGTGCGACTGACGCAGGACCGGCCGGGGAATATCGAAGTGCGGCTGGCGGGCCGGCGCCGCCAAGCCATGACGGTGCGCCTCGCCCTGGGTCTGCCCCCGGAGATTCACTCCCAGGAAGAGGCTGCGGTGCTTCTGGCCGGGGACACCGAGTGGTCCCGGCTGGCCTGGCCTTGCGCGCCGCGCCGCCGTGGCCGTTTTCAGGTCAGGTGCGCCCGGCTGGAAACGCCATCGCCGTGGGGCTTTTGGGCGGCGCGCAGGTCCGTTGCCGTGGAGTCGGAAATTCGGGTTTATCCCAACCTCCTGGCCGACCGCAAGAGCCTGGCGCCACTTTTCCTGAATCGCGGTTCCTTTGGCCTGCATGCCCAACGCCAGGTTGGCAAAGGCCGCGAATTCGAAAAACTTCGCGAATACATTCCGGGCGACAGCTATGATGAAATCCACTGGAAAGCCACCGCTCGCCGGGGCCACCCGATCACCAAGGTGTTTCAAATCGAACGCACCCAGGAGGTTTACCTCCTCCTGGATTCCTCCCGGCTGTCGGGTCGGCCGCTTTACCGTTCAACCGCTCCGGCTGCCTCCCGCGCCGCCGCCGGGCCCGAAACGGTTCTGCCCATCCCCCTCGAGCGCTTCATTTCGGCAACGCTCCTGCTGGCGCTTGCCGCCGAACGCCAGGGAGATTTTTTCGGCCTTGTCACCTTCTCCGACAAAGTGGATCGCTTTCTCCCCGCGCGAAACGGCAAGGCCCATTACAGCACCTGCCGGGACACGCTGTATCTGCTCGAGCCGAGAACGGTCAGCCCCGACTTTGAAGAAGTGAGCATTTTCCTGCGACAGCGCCTGCGCCGGCGGGCTCTGCTGGTGTTTCTGACCGCGCTGGACGATCCCGCCCTCGCGGAGAACTTTGTGCGGAGTGTGGACCTGGTCCGGCGCCAGCATGTTGTGCAGGTCAACATGATTCAACCGGCGGGCATCCAGCCGTTGTTTACGGACACCACGATTGAAACGGTGGACGATCTTTACCGTCACCTGGGAGGCCACCTGCTTTGGCACAAGCTGCGCGAGTTGCAGAAGGTTTTGGAACGGCGGGGAGTCCGGCTTGGTCTGCTTCCCGAGGACCGCCTGGGGGCCGAGGTCGTCGCTCAGTATCTGAACATCAAGCGCCGTCAAATTCTTTAGGTCTGGATCATGATCGTTGATTTGCAGCGTTTTCTGGCCAACGAACGGCCCGTCTGGTCGGAGCTGGAGGGGATGTTGGATCAACTGGAACGCGAGCCGGGCGTGCGGATGTCGCTGGAGCAGGCGCAGCGGTTTCATTGCCTGTTCGAGCGCACCGCGGCGGACCTGGCCAAGCTTCGGACTTTTTCGTCGGAACCCGAGACACGACGGTATCTCGAGCATTTGGTCGCCCGCGCCTACGGAGAAATCCATGAAACGCGGGACCGGCACCGGGGCTTTCGTCCCCTGCACTGGTTCTTTGCCACCCTGCCCCAGACGTTCCGGCGCCATCTGCGAGCCTTTGCGATGTCCCTGACGGTCACCGTGGCGGGGTGCCTGCTGGGCGGCTTGGCTCTCGCGCTGGACCCGGAAGCGAAGCCGGTGTTGATGCCGTTTCCCCATCTTCAGCAGGACCCCGCTCAAAGGGTTGCGCAGGAAGAACAGGCCACGGCCGACCGTCTGGCCGGCGCCAAAACCACCTTCTCGGCCTTCCTGATGACGCACAACACCAAGGTGTCCATCCTCACGCTCGCGCTGGGAATGTCGTGGGGCGTGGGCACCGTCCTCATGCTGTTCTATAACGGCGTCATCCTGGGCGCGGTGACGGTGGATTACGTCGCGGCCGGTCAGGCCCGGTTTCTCCTCGGCTGGCTCCTGCCGCATGGCGCGATTGAAATCCCGGCCATCCTCATCGCCGGCCAGGCGGGCTTTGTGCTGGCCAGCGCCCTGATCGGCTGGGGCAGCCGCCGCCCGCTGACGGCCCGGCTGCGACAGGTCTCCGGAGATATTGTAACCTTGATTTTCGGGGTCGCGTTGCTGCTGGTGTGGGCGGGATTTGTCGAGGCCTTCCTCTCCCAGTATCACGAACCGGTCATTCCTTACACCGCGAAAATCGCCTTCGGCGCGCTGGAACTCGCGGCCCTGACGCTGTTTCTAGCCCGTTCGGGCGGCACCCGCCGGGGGCGGGACGAGGAAACCGCGAGCTCCATCAACGGCGGCGTGCCTGCCAAATCGGAACGCGCGTCTGCATGAACAGCCCTTCCCTTGAGATTCGCACGCCGGAAGGCATTTGCTTCTCGCAGATGCTGGCGGGCCCCATTGCGCGTTTTCTCGCCTGGTCGCTGGATTTGTTCTGCATCCTGGTCCTTCTGACGCTGGTCAGCTACCTGGCGCTGCTGCTGATTTTTGTCAGCCCGGGTCTCGCAGTGGCCTTGAACACCCTCGGCTATTTTGTCATCAGCATCGGTTACGGCATCGTTTGTGAGTGGTTCTGGCGCGGCCAGACCCTCGGCAAGCGGGTCTGCCGCCTGCGGGTCGTGGACGCAGAAGGTTTACGTCTTCAGTTCCACCAAGTGGTTATCCGGAACCTGCTGCGCTTCGTGGACGCCTTGCCGTTGCTCTATTTCGTGGGGGGAGTCGTGTGCTGGTTCAGCCCCAAGTGCCAGCGGCTCGGGGATATTGCGGGCGGGACGGTCGTCATCCGCCATCCACGGCTGCTGGAGCCGGACCTGGATCAGGTCCTGCCGGGCAAATTCAATTCACTGCGCCAATACCCTCACCTCGCGGCGCGGCTCCGACAAGGGGTGTCGCCCGCGGAGGCCGCCCTGGCGGTCCAGGCCTTGCTGCGGCGGGACCACTTCCAGCCCGAGGCCCGGGTCGCACTCTTTGCCGAGCTGGCGGCCCATTTCAAAAGCAAAGTGGACTTTCCACCCGAAGCCACTGACGGCATTGCAGACGAACAATACATCCGCAATGTGGTCGGAGTGCTCTACTCCGAGCATTAGGCGGCCGCCCGGCGGTCAGCCCAGGGTTTCGCCCCGGATCAAGTGAGGCATCAGCCTTGAGTCATGAGGACGCTGCGCTCCACTGCGCACGAGGTCCAGAACCACGCGCGAAACCTTTCGCGCAAAAAGGATCGGGTCCGTGTGGTAGCGGGTGACCACGGGAACCAGATGTTCCAGGAGCGGATCATCATCCCGCGAAATGAGGCTGAGATGCTCGGGCAGGCGAACCCCGCGCCGGAGCAAATGGCTGACCGCGGTCACCACATGGGCAGGCTTGGCCACGAGGATGCCGTTTACGGGCGGGTTGCAGCGCAACAACCGGTCCAGCACAGCGCAGATCCCAGCCACCGTCCCATCGTGATGCGCCACCTGCGCCCGCAGGTTCGGCAGCCGCCCGGCGCCTTGCAGGAACCCGCGCTCGCTCTCCAGATTCCCCGCCTGTTCGCTGCGGGGCATCAGCAGGGCCAGGTGCGTCCGGCCACGGGCTGCCAGCAGCCCGGCGGCGTGACTGCAGGTTGCCGCATAATCCATATCCACCGAGGACAAGGCCACCCCGGGATGCCGTGAGCCGCTCAGGACGCAAGGCAACGCCCGGGTCGAAAACCATTGCTGCAAGGCCGGCGTGGAAAGATACAGCACCCATCCAGCCGGCCTCATCTTGTGGACCAGCGACTCCAGCGCCCGTTCCGGGTGCTGCGAATAGGCGGCGTGGCTGGCGTGAAATTCGAGGGTGTAGCCCGCGGCGGCCAGGTGGTCCCGCAAACCGTCCACCCAGAAAATGGCGCTGGCGGGCAGATTCTGCAGGGCCAGGGGCGACAGCAGCACCACGCGGTCACTGGGCTTTTCCGACGAGTCCAGCACCCGCTCGGCAACGATTTCCCGCCGGCGCCCCTGCCCGCCGCGGCACCAGCCCTCGCGCTGCAACTGATCCAAGGCCGCCCGCAACGTGACCCGGCTGACCTGCAGCCGCTCGCACAAAGCCAGTTCGCCGGGCAGGACGCCTTTCCACAACCCCGCGCGAATGCCGTCTCGAAGGATGGCAACCGTTTGGGCGACGAGCGAGGAGCGTTTGGGAACCAGGTTCATGGCACTGGATGGCAGGGACGGCGCGACATGTTCTCCCAGTATCGGCCTGTATTACTAAATGACAAGCGGTTTTTAGTCGCTGGACGCCCCCGCAGCACCCGATAATCTTGCTGTCGTATGCATGGATACTCGCGTTTCTTGTCCGGGTTGGTGGCGGCCCCTCATACACCCCTGAGGCCGGATGGCAGCCTGAATCTGCCGATGGTGGCCGCGCAAGCGCGGCTGCTGGGCTGCAACCACATCAGCGGCGCGTTCATTTGCGGCAGCACCGGGGAATCCCACTCGCTGACCACGGCCGAGCGCATGGAAATCGCCGAGGCATGGAGGAAGGCACTGGCCAATTCGCCCGTCAAATTGATTGTTCATGCGGGTCATAATTGCCTCGAGGATGCGCGCAGCCTCGCGGCCCATGCACAGCGGATCGGCGCTGACGCCCTCGCCATCATGGCACCCTGTTATTACAAGCCCGCCAGTGTGGAGGACCTGGTGGAGTTTTGCGCGCCGGTGGCGGCGGCCGCCCCCAGTCTGCCGTTCTATTTTTACGACATCCCGGCGCTGACCGGCGTGAATCTGTCCATGCCCGAGTTCTTGCGAAAGGCCGCCGCGCGGATTCCCAACCTGGCCGGTTTGAAATTCACCACCACCAATCTCATGGCGCTCCAGCAATGTTTGGAACTGGAAGACGGGCGGTTCAACATCCTGTTTGGCGTGGATGAGATGCTGCTCGCGGCTTTGGCCCTGGGTTGTCCCGGCGCGGTGGGCAGCACGTATAACTATGCCGCGCCCCTTTATCACAAGATGATTGCCGCGTTCCAAGCCGGCGACCTGGTTACCGCTCAGCGGCTCCAGCTCCAATCCGTCAAGCTTGTCGAGGTCCTCTGTCAGTATGGTGTGCTGGCTGCGGGCAAAGCGCTCATGGCCATGGTCGGAGTTGATTGCGGCCCGGTTCGGCCGCCGGTTCGGCGCCTGACCGATTCTCAAATCACCTCGCTGCGCGAGCAGATCGCCAGCCTTGGCGTTCTGGCCCAGCCCCTCTCCGAGGCCGCTCCGGTCTGATCTCCTTTTTCGGGGGGGATGAGCGGCCTGGCTCCGCTGGCTGGAGGAACCTTGTGCCCCGGTCCCAATGGCGGCATAAATTCAAGGCGCGGCTCCAGTCTCCCGGAACCGCGCCTGATGAACCCCTGTGAAGCTGGGCCTATTCCGCGGCTTTGGCGCGGAAGTATTGCTGCCCGGTGGCTGGAACCGAGAACACGTTGGTTCCGGCGGTGGTGTTGGTCGCCACCGCAGTCCAAGTCACGTTTTGGCCCATGGCTGCGGCAGTCTCCAGTATTCCGGTGTAATAAACGTCCAGATTGGCACCGTTAAGCACGGCGGCCACATACGGCCGGCTTGGCGGCTCCACAACCTTGAACTCAACCAGGTTGAAGTTCATGCTTCCCTGGTTGGCGCTTGAACCGGTTCCCCATTGCACGCCCGCGTAAGTGAAGGGGGACACGTCTCCCGGCCAGTCACTCAGCACCAATTGGCCGTCAAAATAGTATGAGGCGTTGGTCTTGGCCGGGTCCCAAACCACCTGGTGGAGGTGGTAGTCGAGAATTCCCATGCCGGGGTCCGTCAGCGTAAGGTCGGCCGAACCTTGAGGGCGAACCACCAACGAGCCGCCCGCGTCAATATCGAACCACAAAAGCACGCGGTTGCCGGCCTGATCCCCGGCCTGGGACATCACGGAGAAGCTGCTGCCAAAATCGGTGGAGAAGCGGCTGCGAATGGACATCACCCAGCCGTTGGCGCGTGCCGCCGCCTGCTGTTCGGCGGTCATGGGCGCGTTGAATTGGATGAACTGGCTTGCACCACTCGTCTGGTCGGTCACTTCCCATGCGTGCAGGCCGGTTCCAAAGTCGTTCACCACCGCGTTGGTGATCAGCAATGGGTCCGTCCCGATGTTCACCACCCACGATCCGCCCTCGGGCGTCGCCGGATCCGGCGGACCGTCGGGCCGGGTCGTGGTGTTGCCCGCATCATACCGGGCGAAAACCCCGAGCTTCGCGGTCTTGAAAGAAGCCGGCGTGTTGTTGGCAATGGGGAGGTTGGACGTGTCCCGCACATTGCTGATCCGAACGGTGTAGTTGCTGTTGGCCGCCTGGGAAGTGGTCCGAAGTTCCACCGTCAACGGGTCCACCAGCCGGGCGAACAGGTTCGTGACCCCCGGATTGACCCAGACGTAATTCGCCACGTTCGTGGCATAAAATTCCAGGACCGGCTCGGAATAAGTGATCAACACCCGGTCGAGGAGCAACGAGCCCTTCGTGCCGACCACCGTGGGCGGCTCGGTGTCGGAGGTCACGGTAAGTGTCGCCGCGTCGGTTTCGACGTTGCCCAGGGCATGGAGGGCGCGGCATCGGTACTGCGTGCCGTTCATTCCCAGCGTGATGAAGTCAGTCGTGTAGGAGTTGCTGACTGCGCCGGGGATCACCACGTTGTTGGAAAGCCACTGGTAAGCCGCGACAAATGGAGTAAAGCTGGCGCTGAAGGTGACCTTCTGGCCGACGCCGTTGGTCGAACTCTGCGGGTGCGCCACGACCACCGGCTGGGTGCCGCCCACCACGTCGAGCTGGACGCGATTAAAATTCATCTCGCCCGTGGCGGTGCTTGAACCGGTGCCAAAAACCAGCCCGTTGTAAGCAGTGTTTGCCTGCCCGGTGTATCCGGCCACAATCCGCTGGCCATCGCAGTAATAGGTGGCGTTGCTCGTCGCCGGATCATAGATAATGACATGAGTATGATAGGCCAGGGGATCTCCCGGCAGCGCGTAGGTCGCCCCCCCCAGCAGCGAGGCGGTGAGCTCGTTGTTCGCATTGATGCTGAAGACCATGCCGTAGCGGCGCCCCAGTCCAACGTGACTGTAGAGCACCACGGGCGAGGCGCCGATGGGATAGGACGGCATGCGGCTGACAAACAGGAAGCGCCATCCGTTGCTGAACGCCAGATTGTCCGAGTCGTTGTCAATCGCCAGGCGATAGTCCAGAATGTTACCGGTGGATGAACTGTTCTGATCGCTGACGGCCCAGGCGTTCAGGCCGGTGCCGAGATCGTCAATCACCGCATTGGTGGTCATGCCGTCATTCAGGTTGGTCGTATGCGACCAGTAACCTCCCGCGGCGCTGGCCGGGTCAGGCGGGCCCAACGGATGCGTGGCCGTTGTCCCGGCGTTGTACCGGGCGGAAGAAACGACCAACGCGGGGGTCGAGAAGTTGATCGTCGAGCCGGCCTGAATCGTATTGCCGCCCAAGTCCTGGACGGCCGAGACCGTCGCGGTATAAGTCGCCCCCGGATTCAGGGAGGTCGTGTAAAGCTCCACCGTAAAGGGGTCCACCAGGCTGGCGCCGTTGACTGTCACCCCGCCGTTGATGCTGTAATTGGACGCGTTGGTGGCCGAAAGTGCCTCCACTGGCTCGGAGAAGCGGATTTGCGCATGTTCCAAGGTCAGGAGGCCCCTGGCACTGGCCAGGGTTGGCGCGGTTGAATCATTCACCGTCAGAATGGCCGGCGCCGTGCCGGCGAACCCCTCGCTGTTGGTCGCCCACAACCGGTAGGAACCTTCGTCGGGTTTGGTGACAAACGGGATGGTGTAGGAAGTCGAGGTGGCGCCCGGAATGGCCACGTCATTCTTGTACCACTGGTAGGCGTCGGGAAAATTCGTAAATACGGCGCTGAACGTAACGGGGTCCCCCGCCGAAACGGTTTGCGAGACCGGCTCCTGAACCACCACCGGCGGGCCGAAGTTCAACGCCAGCGACACATCGTCAATCGCGATGAACGCGCCGGCCGCCCCGGAATTGGTCACCCGCGTCAGGCTCACAAAAATCTTGTCCGCCGTGGTGAGGTTCGCAGCGGTGAACACCACCTGGAACTTGCGGTCATCGGTCTTCCCTTTGGCACCCTCGGGGGCCTGGCCGTAACCGGACAGGCCTGTGAAAACCTGGGAGTTGTCCAGGTTGCCCCCCGACACAAACTGCAAGGTGCCGCCCGAACTCCCGATCTCATACAAGAACGTCGCCCTCCGCCCCGCCGTGGTGGTGTCGGTGGCGGCGAGGAATGACAGCGTGAACGTGTGGGGGCCCGGCCCCACCGGCAAGGCCGGAAGGGTGATGGCATTGGTTATTTTCGCATTGTCAGCGCTGCTGATCCAGCATCGGGTTTGAAGGGCGGAGCCACCGGTCCCGGAATCGAAGATGCGGTGTTCGTTGGCTCCAATCGTGGGGGGCGTGGGGTCCACAAACCACCATTGACCTCCCGCCGGACCATTGGTCAGCGGATTGGGCGCCGGGCTTTGGACCGGGTAGGTCTGGAAAGAGTCACTATAGATAATGCCGCCCTGGGCGCCGGCGGCGCAAAGCATGCCGGCCGCGAGGGCAAGCATACGGGTGGTTCGAGTTACGTTGCACGTTTTCATTACTGGACTTGGGTTCTGGTTTGTTTTGCGAATTTTCCCGGACAATTTTTTCCACGGGCAACCTGCCCTACTTATCCCGGTTAAAGGTGAAGTTCACTCCGTACATGCTGCGGATGCCGTTTGTAAGCGGAATCCGCATAAACTCCGCGTGTCCGTCGGCGAAGGCCATGTTCCAACGGTGGTCGGGATACTTCGTGTGGCGGTACTCCTCGACGGGCGCAGCCGTGCCGTTCCAAGGCGGGAAATAGCAACCCGCTTCTCCGATCACCACCATCCGGGTGACGCTCTTGATCTGGGACAGCTTGCAGCTTCGGTCGTTGCCCACCCCCAAGGTATTGAAGGCGGGGTCGCCGTGGACATTGTTGGGAAAGGATGAGCCGTATTTATAGTAGCTCCCCGTTGCCTTGGTTTCGCTGGGGCAACGCGCCACCTCGACCTCGCCCGTCGGCGCATAAGTCCCCAGGTAGGAATTAAGGGGACGGCTGGCGGCATCCATCAGGTTGTACGGATTGACATTGCCCGCCCGCCCCACCCAGGCGTACTGGCTCGAATAAAAAGTCCCATCCGACCCCTTGGCAAGCCGCGGCGGCAGTTCGTCCTTGAAATCATTGGCGTAAATCGTCGTGGCCAGCCCCACCTGCCGGAGATTGTTCAGGCAGCCCGTCATCTTTGCGCGCTCCTTCGCCCTGGACAACGCCGGCAACAACATGGCCGCCAGGATTGCGATAATCGCAATGACAACCAACAGCTCGATGAGAGTAAAAGCCTTCCTTTTCGGCCTGCCAACGGCCGCTTTGGCTTGCCGGTTTTTCGTTTCTTGACTCGTGCGCATCAGTGGTGTCACGCTAACACTTCGCCACCGATGCCCCGTAAGTCAAAGGGCAATCTACTTGTCTTTTTACCAGACAGCCCCGCCCCGCGCCCCCTGTTCAGGCGCCGAATCCGGACCGGTTAAAAGCCCAGTTCCGTCACCGGAATGCTGGCGCGATAGCGGCCTGCAATCCGCAGAATGATTCTTCCCCCCTCGTCCCCGGTTCGCTCGGCATCCATGCTGATCGGCGCGTCGCCGGAGCTTTCCACCTGGCGCAGCGGCACACTGAGCACCGGCTCCTGGCCCTTGCCATAAACGAGCAGTTCCAAACCGCCGGAGCCGTTTCCTTTGACACCCAGGGCGCATTGCACGGCGGTGCCGGTTTGCTGGCCTGCCTCGACGGTAACCACTCGCAGGCGATCCTCGGGGATGCCGCTGCCGTCCTTCATGGGAGTCAACCGGTGCAGCCAAAGCTGGCCCACGGGCACCACGGAGGAGCCGGCGCCGGCAATGGCCGACGCGCTCAGTTTCGCCTCGGGCAGGACCATCGCCCCGTAGTCCCCGTCGCGCATGGCGACCACTCGTTTAAGGTCAACGTCCGTGGGAATGGGGGTGCCCTGCAGATTCTTTAAATCCACGCTGACCAGAAAGGCGTATTTAAGCGCTTCCTGCCGCGGCAGGTGTTCCTGGGCAATCGCTGTTCCGGTCAAAGCCAACAGGCCAAGAGTAATGATCAAGCGGTTCATAGTGATGTTCCACGTGCATGCTTTGTTGGCCCCATCCCGCATTGCATCAGCGCAAATGACTCGGGGGCTGCCTGATAGCTTTCACAGAGTCGCTGGCTTGTCAATCCTTTGCGAGACCTCTTTTCGAAGGCCTGCGCCAGCGCCGGTGCCCGTCCGCCGATTGCTCTGGATTGAGCGGGGGACGTCCGTTCCCTTTCCGGTGATGTGAAGTGGCACTGAATCGCTTCGATTTGCCCAGGCTAAAGCCGAAAAAAACTTGCTTTGCCGTGGGAGCGGCTTATCCAAGGGGACAATGGCGAAGAAGGTTCTGTTTGTTGATGCGGATGCGGCATGGCGGGATGCGGTTTCGGCCTGTTTTGCGGAGGCAGGGCAGCGTGTGATCACCGCCCAAAACGCCACGGAGGCCCTCGAGTTGGCCGGCCGGGATGAGCTGTCATTGATCATTCTGGAGCTGGACCTGGCCGGTGAAAATGGCCTAAATCTCCTGAAGTTCTTGAAACACAATGCCCCCGCCGTCCCGGTGGTGGTTTTTACACACTTGAGCCACGACGAAGCTGGCGTCCGCGCCATTCTGAATGCCGGCGCAGACCAATACCTTCAGAAAGAGTCGGTCGAGTCCTTGCTGGTTACCGCCGGAGCGTACTTCCGATAGGCCGCGGCACCTTCGAGGCCGGCTTGAGTCAATTGCCTTTTTGGGTCGCGGCTGGTGCTGCCAGAACCAGCCAGAACCATAATCAAGACCCGCCCCGGGCTTTGGCGCCGAGGCGGGTCCGCTCCGAAGTCGCAAAGACTTGCGAGGATTCCCTTGGCAGAGGGCGTCAGGACGATTTTTGCGGCAGCGGCACGACCGGGGATTGCAGGCCTGCCTTGGCGCAAAGGAAATAGACGATGGCGCCGACGGCGAAGGCCAAAACCGGCGCGGCGGGAACATTGACGCCGAGATTGGGCAGGATGCCCACCACAAAACCCAGCGCCCAGGAAATCCAGCCGGCGGGATTGAAGCCGGCCCGCGGGCCGGTCCATTTGCCACCGGAGAGGAGGTAATCCACCATCATCGCACCGCAAATGGGGCCGAAGGAGGCGCCGATGATGACGAAGACGCTGATTGCCTTGGCCACAAGGCCCGTAATGGCCAGAACAATACTCACCGCCGCGCCGATGCCGACGGACAGGAACGGGTTCACTTTCGGCAGGGTGGTCTTAAAACTGTTGGCGGCGATAAAGGAGCTGAAACACGCGGGCGGAAACGCCGCCACGGCCAGCAGGAACATGACCCATTTGGCGGTTCCCTCGCCCAGCACCACCGGGATGAGGTCGAACGAGCTGAGACTCAAATTCTTGGTGGCGGCCGCGTCCAGCCCGGTCTTCAACGAGCCATAAACACCCGCGACGATCAGCAGGGAAAGGCCGGCGGTGACCAGAATCGCCAGCGCCACGCCGATCAACCCACCCATTTGGACGTCGTTCTTGTCCCGACTGTTGGTTCCAAAGTCCACACCGGCGGCGCCGGCGGTGGCAAAGAAACCCACGACATAAGTCAACATCACCGCCAGCACGCCCATCGCGGTCAAGGCGCCGGGCCCGGTTGGATTCAACGCTTTCTGGGCGGCAATCAGGGTGTCCGGGTTGAAGTCGCCCACGTGACCAATCGTCTTGGCCGTGAGCCATAGCAGGACCACCAGGGGAATCAGGGGCAGCCAGGTCGCCACCCGGGCCACGTATTGGATGCCTTTGAGCCCGACAAAGGCCGCCAGCACTCCCCAGACCACCATGATGATTTGGGCCTTGACCGGGATCATCGCGCTCAATGCCAGCGAGGAGAAATAGATGTTCACCCCCAACCAGCCGAATTGCAGAACGCCCATCAGGAAGCCCGGCATCAGGAAGCCGCCTTGGGCCCCGAAGGTGGAGGTGCCCACGATGTAAAGCGGGAGGCCGGTTTTCATGCCGAACAGGCCCGGCACGAGATAAAACAAGAAATGACAAACCAACGCGGCGATCAGCAGGCTCACCAACGCCCATCCCACTCCCGCGGCCAGCGTGCCTCCCGGTGCGCCGGCTTTGGCCGCGTCCTGCCAGAATACGAACCACAGAAAGATGCCCGCATACGTCGGGGCGGTGTTCTTGTACCACGGAGCGCGATTGGTCGCCGGGTTGGGCGTCGCGCTGGTGATGAAGGCTGGAAGCTGCCCAGCCGATTGTTTGTCTTGATTGTTCATAGGTCGGTTCTTGGTTTAACGATCAGGAGCTTGGTTGAAGACGCAGCCGCCGCGACGGCCAGCAGATGAAAACAGCCCTGGAGCCTGACCTACGCCATGCTGACCAGTCGGTTAAGCTGCCTGCTGCCAGAAAGTTCCGAAGCATTGGCCGAGCATTCTCCCCTTCCCCGCCCAACTGTCAACGGGAAATTTTGACAAACTTCGGCCGCGCTGCACACCGTCCGCGGCGGCGCCCAGCTTGGGGAGAGGAAACCCTGGACCCAAGACCATGGGCGATGGGACTATGGGACCATAGGACTATCCGACTATCGGACTATTCGACTCTCCGACTATCGGACTCGGGGACGAAGGGATGGCGTAACTGCCGGACTCCATGAGAACTGGACTGCCGTTTGTGATGAAGCAGAAAGCGAAAATGGAAGGTGGGGAGGTCCGGGCTGAGGGTGAGGTTGCAGTCACGGGGGGATGGGTTACAATGAGGCGAGAGATGAAAGCCATATTCCGGTTTCTGCTGGTGGCGGGGCTGTGCGTCGGATTGGTGTTGGGGGCCATGCCGCTGGCGTGGGCGGCGAGCGCACCGGCGAAGACAACGGCGCCCGCGCAGTCCACGCCGGGACTGGAAGCGGCGCGGACGTTGTCGCTGATTACGGGCGTGGCGATTTCGCCGTTGTTGGGCGTGGGGAGCGTGGGGGCGTATCACTACTTTCAGGCGCCGCAGGGGAAGCGGGGAGGGCTGTCGTGGTACGCCCAGCCCTGGTTTTGGGTGCCGGCGCTGCTGCTGGTGGGATTTGTGGCGGCGAAGGACCTGCTGGGCGCGGCGGCGCCGACGGCATTGAAGAAGCCGTTCGACGTGGCGGAAGCGGTGGAGAACAAGATCAGCGCGCTGATCGCGGCGGGGGCGTTTGTGCCGCTGGTGGTGTCGGTGTTTCCGACGGCCGCCGGGGACAGCTCGCAGGGGTTGAGCGTGCTGGGTTTTGCGGCGATGGACGCGGCGGCCGTCGGCAACGCGTTGCTGGTGCCCTTCGCGCTCGTGATTTTTGCGCTGGTGTGGCTGGCCAGCCACGCCATCAACATGCTGATCCTGATCAGCCCGTTTACGACAGTGGACACGGCTTTGAAGGCGTTCCGGCTTTCGTTGCTGGGCCTGGTTACCGGAACGTCGTTTGCCAATCCTTATGTGGGGGCGGCCTTGAGCGTGGTGGTGGTGGTGGTGGCCTATCTGATTGCCGGGTGGTCGTTCCGCCTGACCACGTTTGGCACGGTTTACATCTGGGATTTCATCACGCTGCGGCGGCGGCGTTTTCAACCGGGGGCGGAGACGAACTGGATGTTCACGGCGCGCCCGATTGAGGGGGCGCCCGTCCGGACCTACGGCCGGCTGGCGCACCGCCAACCCAACACCGTGTCGTTCGAGTATCGTCCCTGGCTGGTGTTTCCGAAGCGGAGCTTCACCTTGCCGCCGGGGAAATACGTGGTGGGGCGCGGCCTTTTTTATCCCGAAATTGCGGTGGAGGAGGAGGACAAACTGCGCACGTTGTTTGTGATGCCGCCGCGGTTTTGCTCGCACGAAGAGGCGGTGGCGCGGGCCTACGGGTTCGCCGGCGTGCGCGACATCGGGCTGAAGCGCGGGCTGGAGGCCATCAAGTCGTGGTTCCGTGATTTGTTCGGGGCGCGGCGCGCGGTCCCAGCCGCACCCGCCCCGGGGGCCGCGCCCTGAGCGGTCTCTCCGCCGCAGGGTTGAGGCCGGGCAAGGCGGCTGGCCGGAAGGGCAACGGGTGGAACGCGGGCATTCGGCCGTTTCAAAAGACCATTTCGCACGGCCATCACAAAAGACTTGGGGGCAAAAGACTTGGTTGACGTCCGGAGGCGTTTCTTTAGAAACTGGCGCGGCGCAAATCCGGAGATTTGCCCGCGTCAACCGACATGGTTTTATGAGACACATTGCCCTGCTGCTTACCGCCGCGGTCACCGCTGTTTGTGTTCAACCGGCCGTCGCCGCCGGCAAGCCTTCGCCCGAGATTGCCCCCCGGCCGGTGCTGGAAGCGATGAAGCACGTGGCGGACTGGCAGTTGGCCCAGCCGGCGAAGCACAAGACCGACGACTGGACCTACGGGGCGCTTTACGCCGGGATGATGGCGCTGAGCCAGGTGGCGGATTCGCCGAAGTATCATGATGCGATGATGGCGATGGGCCGCCAGCATGGATGGAACCCCGCCCGGCGGATTTATCACGCCGACGACCACTGCGTTACGCAGACCTACCTCGAGCTGTATTTTCAGCACCGGGACCCGGTGATGCTCGGGCCGACCCTGGAGCGATTCAATTACATTCTGGCCAATGCGCGGACGAACGACCTGAATTTCCGCATCAAGGGGTCGCAGGACCGCTGGAGCTGGTGCGACGCGCTGTTCATGGCGCCGCCGGCCTGGCTGCGGGCGTATCTGGCGACCGGCGACCGGCGCTATCTCGAGTTCATGGACCAGGAATGGAAGGCGACGTCGGATTATTTATATGACAAGGAGGAGCATCTGTATTTCCGCGACAGCACTTATTTCGACCGGCGCGAGGCAAACGGCAGGAAGGTGTTCTGGAGCCGGGGCAACGGCTGGGTGATGGGGGGGCTGGCCCGCGTGCTTCAGGTGTTGCCGCCGGAACATCCGCGGCGGGCGTTTTACCAGCAGCAATATCGGGAGATGGCGGCAAAGATCGCCACGCTGCAGCAACCGGACGGGTTGTGGCGGTCAAGCCTGCTGGATCCGGAGTCCTACCCCCTGAAGGAAACCAGCGGGTCGGGCTTTTACACCTTCGCGCTCGCGTGGGGCATCAACCGGGGCTTGCTGGACCGGGCCCGCTATGAGCCGGTGGTGCGCAAGGCGTGGCAGGGGCTGGTGGAATGCGTGACCGAGGAGGGAAAGCTGGAGCACGTGCAGCCCATTGGGGCCGACCCGAAGAAGTTCGATCCGACGCATACGGACGTGTATGGCGTGGGGGCGTTCCTGCTGGCGGGGAGCGAAATCTACCGGCTGGCGCTCGGTGAGGCCGCGGCCGCCGCCTACGGCAACTTCCTGCCGCAGCGGAAGGATGATTTCGCCTGGGAAAATGACCGGATCGCCTTCCGGATGTACGGGCCCGCCTTGGAACGAACCGGCGAAATCAGCAGCGGCATAGACGTATGGGCCAAGCGCACGCGCAAGCCGGTGATTGAGCGCTGGTACTACCTGGCCGATTATCACAAGGACCATGGCGAGGGGCTGGACTTTTACAAGGTCGGCCCCAGCCGCGGCTGTGGCGGCACGGGCATCTGGCGGGGGAACCGCCTCCACGTGGCGAAGAATTTCGTGACGTGGAGCATTCTGGAGAACGGGCCGGAGCGGGTCGTGTTTGAGCTGGGCTACGCGCCGTATGACGCGGCGGGCGTGGCGGTTCGAGAGTCGCGTAAAATCATGCTCGAGGCCGGTTCCAACCTCAACCGCATCGAGACGCGCTTTGAATGGGAGGGGGGTCCGGACGAGCTGGAGGCACGGGTTGGCATAGTCAAACACGACGGCGGCGGACTGGAATATGCCGCGGATGGCACCTGGCTGGCCTGCTGGGAGCCTGAACCCGGCGGTGGAAGTTTTCTGGGTTGTGGCGTGGTGGTGCCGGGAGGAGCCCAAGCCCGCGACACCCAGGAGCAGGCTTTCCTAGCCCGCCCCATCAAGCGCGGCCAAAGCCTGGTCTATTACGCCGGGGCCGGCTGGAGCAAGAGCGGGGATTTTCCGGACAAGGATTCGTCCAGTTTTGCCACGGCATGGATTCGCCACGTGTCGGCGGCCGCCGGCCGGAGTCAGAAACCCTAGCACTTCATCCGAACTTTTCGTCATGCAAATCCGTTATTCTCCCAGTCAGACCGAATATCCCACACTCAGCACGGAACAGCTTCGCGCGTCGTTTCTGGTGGAGTCCCTCTTCCGGCCGGGGCAGGTCGAACTGGTCTATACCGACGCCGACCGCGGCATCCTGGGGTCGGCGCTGCCGACGGACGCGCCCTTGAAACTGACCGCGGACGCCGAGTTGCGCGCGGCGTTCTTTTGCGAGCGGCGGGAGCTGGGGATTCTGAACCTCGGCGGCGCAGGCACCGTAACGGTGGATGGCCGGAACTACGAAGTGGGAAAGCTGGATTGCCTTTACGTCGGGCGCGGCAGTCGCGAGATTGTTTTTTCGAGCCGCGAGCCGGCGAGCCCGGCCGCGTTTTACCTCTTGAGCTATCCGGCGCATGCGGTTTTTCCCACCACGCTGGCGCGGCAGGCCGACGCGGCAGCGGTGGAACTGGGGACGGCGGCGGATGCCAACCGGCGGACGATCTACAAGTACATCCACCCGGGCGGGATCAAGAGCTGCCAGTTGGTCATGGGCTTTACACGGCTGGCCGAAGGGGCCGTATGGAACACCATGCCGCCCCACACGCACACCCGCCGCTCGGAAATTTACATCTACTTCGATCTCGGGCCGGACCGGCGGGTGATGCATTTCATGGGCACGCCGCAGCAAACGCGGCATCTGGTCGTGGCGGACCGGCAGGCGGTGATCTCGCCGAGCTGGTCCATTCATTGCGGTTGCGGCACGGGGGCGTACACCTTCTGCTGGGGCATGGGGGGCGAAAACCAGGCATTTGACGACATGGACGCGGCGCCGCTGGCCAGCCTGCGGTAGGACAGACTTTTTGGTGTGAACTATGATACTCGATCAATTCAAACTGGACGGAAAGAGCGCCATTGTAACCGGGGCGGGCCGGGGTTTGGGGCAGGCGGCGGCCATCGGCTTTGCCGAAGCCGGCGCGGACGTTGCGGTGGTGGATATCATCAGCACGGACGAAACCGCCGGGCGGATCAAGGCCCTGGGGAGACGCGTGTGCCAAATCCAGGCGAATCTGCTTGAGCGCGCGGCGGTGCAGCAGATTGTGGACGCCACGGTGCGCGAACTGGGAGGGATTGACATTTTGCTGAACAACGCGGGCATCATCCGCCGCGCCCCGGTGCTTGAGTTCACGGAGAAGGACTGGGACGAGGTGATCCAGATCAATCAAAGCGCGGTGTTTTTCCTCAGCCAGGCGGTTGCGCGGCAAATGGTCAAGCAGGGCCGCGGAGGCAAAATCATCAACATTGCCTCCATGCTCTCGTTTCAGGGCGGCATCCGGGTGCCCTCGTACACGGCGTCCAAGAGCGCCGTCATGGGCCTGACACGGCTTCTGGCCAACGAGCTGGCCCCGCACAAGATCAACGTGAACGCGGTGGCGCCGGGCTACATGGCCACGGACAACACGGCGCCGCTGCGGGCGGACGCGGCGCGCAGCGCCGAGATTCTGGCCCGAATACCCGCCGGCCGATGGGGCGTGCCCGAGGACTTGGAGGGAGCGCTGGTCTTTCTGGCCTCGCGAGCATCGGATTACGTGACCGGGTACACGGTGGCGGTGGACGGCGGCTGGCTGGCGAGGTAGTCTCCCGCCAGCTATGGTTACAGACTTGGTTCGTGGGAGGGTGCGCACTCTGTTGCGCGTCGCGTGGGTGCTCGCAGCGCTGCTGGCCGTCCCAGCGGCCGACCTGATCGCCGGAGGCGTGGGGCATTTGCGTCCGCCCGCCGTGCCGCTGGTGGCCTGCGACCCGTATTTCAGCATCTGGTCCCCCGCCGACCGCCTGACCGACGCCGAGACGATTCATTGGACCGGCAAGCCGCACCGGCTCACCAGCCTGGTGCGGATAGACGACAAAACTTACCGGGTTTTGGGAACGGAACCGGCTGACCTTCCCGCCCTTCCCCAGGTGCGAACCGAGGTTTTCCCCACGCGCACCGTCTGCACTTTCGAGGGCGAGGGCGTCAGACTGCGGCTGACGTTTCTGACTCCGGCGCTGCCGGATGACCTGGAGGTCTATTCGCGGCCGGTGACCTACGTGGTCTGGGAAGCGCAGCGGCTCGGCCCGCAGGACCACGCGGTCCAGGTTTATTTCGATGCCGGGCCGGAAATCGCGGTGAACACGCCGGACCAGCCGGTGGAGTGGGCGGACAAATCCCTGCGGAACCTCATGGTGTTGCGCGTGGGCACGCGCGCCCAGCCGGTGCTGGAGAAGAAAGGCGACAACCTTCGCATTGACTGGGGGTACTTCCACATTGCGGCGGTCAAGACAGACGGGCCGGCGACGGCTTTTGGTAACGGGCCGGCGTTACGCCGCCAATTTGCCAACCAGGGCTGGCTGACAGCCGAGCCAGGGGAGACGGATGCCGGACCCCGGCCGGCCCAATCGGCGCCCGTACTGGCCGTCTCGATCAACCTGGGACGGGTCAGCGAGGAGCCCACGGTTCGCCCGGTTATCCTGGCATACGATGACGAATTCTCGATTCAGTATTTGGAGCAGAACCTGCGTCCCTACTGGCGGCGGCAGGGCGCCACAGCAGCGCAACTTCTGGAGCAGTCGGCGCTTGAGTTCGACCGGCTGCGCGCGCGATGCGAGCGGTTCGACGCGGAGCTGATGGCGGACCTGGTCAAGGCGGGCGGCGAGGAGTACGCGGCCATTTGCGCCCTGGCCTACCGGCAATGCGTCGCCGGCAACAAGCTGGTGGTGGATGCCCGGGGCCGGCCGCTGATGTTTCCCAAGGAGAACTTCAGCAACGGCTGCATCGGCACGGTGGATGTGCTTTACCCGATGGCGCCGCAGTTTTTGCTGCTCAGCCCGGCGCTGACGCGGGCGATGCTCACCCCCATTTTGGATTATGCCGGGTCGGACCGTTGGAAGTTTCCGTTCGCGCCGCATGATTTGGGAACTTATCCCCACGCCAACGGGCAGGTCTATGGCGGAGGCGAACGCAGCGAGGAAAAACAGATGCCCGTCGAGGAAACCGCCAACCTGCTGATTCTGGTGGCCGCGCTGGCCACGGTGGAGGGTCATGCGGGGTTCGCCGACCCTTATTGGGCGATGCTCGAGCGCTGGGCCGGCTATCTGAAGGAGAAAGGTTTTGATCCGGAAAGGCAGTTGTGCACCGATGATTTCGCGGGACACCTCGCCCACAACGTCAATCTCTCGGCAAAAGCCATCTGCGGCCTGGGCGCTTTTGCCCGGCTGTGCGAGCTGCGCGGCGACCAGGTCCGGGCGCGGGAATTCCTGGCCCTTGCCCGCGACTGGGCGGCGCGATGGGCGAAGGACGCCGATGACGGCGACCACTATCGGCTGGCGTTCGATCAGCCCGGCACCTGGAGCCAAAAGTATAATTTGGTGTGGGACCGCCTGCTGGGCCTGAACCTGTTTCCGGAATCGGTGTTTCGCAAGGAAATGGACTTCTACCGGGGCTTGCAGAATGCCTATGGCCTGCCGCTGGACAACCGGAAGGATTACACCAAGCTCGATTGGATTCTATGGACCGCCACCCTGACACGGGACCGCGGGGACTTTGCGGCTCTGACCGGGCCGGTTTACCGCTTTCTGCACGAGAGCCCTTCCCGCGTGCCGATGACCGATTGGTATGACACCAAGACCGGGCGCATGGTCGGGTTTCGCGCGCGGCCGGTGGTGGGAGGCGTCTTTTTGCAGATGCTCTACGCGGAGGAAATCCGCGGCAAATGGGCGGCCCGCGCGGGCGGGCAGGCGCCCGCCGGTTTGGAATCGCTGGCGGTGCCAGCGATGTATTGGGGAGACACCTCGCGGCTGGGCCGTCCATTCGCCAAGGATCCGTCCGTGATCCACTTTCAGGGCCGCCAATGGCTGTATTATTCGATGCCCCCCTTTGGGGATGGCCGAACCAACGACGGGTGGGCGGTTGGCATTGCCACCAGCACCAATTTGGTGGATTGGCGGAAAGTGGGCGAGGTGTTGCCGGCGCAGGAATGCGACCGCAAAGGGCTGGCCGCTCCGTGCGCCATCGTCATCGAGGACAAGGTTCATCTCTTTTATCAAACCTACGGGAATGGACCGCGGGACGCGATTTGCCACGCGGTGTCGCGGGACGGCACGCATTTCGAGCGCGACCCGAGCAATCCCGTGTTCCGTCCGACCGGCGATTGGAACAACGGCCGGGCCATTGACGCCGAGGTGTTCCCCGTGGGCGACCGGTTGCTGCTGTATTTTGCCACTCGCGACCCGGCCGGCCGGATTCAAATGCTGGGGGTGGCGGGGGCGGACCTCAAATCCGATTACAGTCGCGCGGCATGGACGCAGTTGTGCGACGGCCCCATTCTCAGGCCGGAGCTGCCCTGGGAGCAGCAATGTATTGAAGCGCCGTCCCTTTGCCGGCGCGGCGAGGTGCTCTACATGTTTTACGCCGGCGCGTACAACAACGCCCCGCAACAAATCGGGGTGGCCACCAGCCGGGACGGTTTGAAATGGACGCGGCTTTTGACGTCGCCGTTTCTTCCCCACGGCAAACCGGGGACATGGAATGCGAGCGAATCGGGCCACCCTGGCGTGTATGTCGCGCCGAACGGCGAGACCCACCTGTTTTATCAAGGCAACAACGACCGCGGCCGAACGTGGTATTTATCCCGGGTGAAACTGGACTGGACCGAAAGGGGTCCCGTGTTGGCCGGTGAATGAAGCCGGCGGGGAGCGGGATTCCCCCGTCGGCCTGAGGTTGAGCTTGCCCGGGCGGGGCCGGCGGGGCAGATTCCCGGCCATTCCGTGATGAAACCCGACGCGAGTTTTGAAGCGGCGACCTACCGCAAGGTGGACCGCCGGCTGATTCCCTTTCTGTTCCTTTGTTACGTCCTCGCGTATCTGGACCGCGTCAACGTGGGCTTTGCGAAACTTCAGATGCTGGCGGACCTGAAGTTCAGCGACGCGGCATTTGGGATGGGGGCGGGGATTTTTTTCATCGGCTACTTTTTCTTTGAAGTGCCGAGCAACTTGCTGCTGAAGCGATTTGGCGCGCGCACGTGGATTGCGCGCATCATGATATCCTGGGGGATTATTTCCGCGGCGATGATGTTCATCCGGCAGGAGTGGAGTTTTTATCTGCTGCGGTTTCTGCTGGGCGTGGCCGAGGCGGGGTTTTTCCCCGGAATCATTTTCTACCTGACGCTGTGGTATCCCTCGCGGTTGCGGGCGAGTCGGATGGCGCTGTTTGTTTCGGCCATCGCGTTCTCTGGCGTCATTGGCAACCCGGTGTCCGGGCTGATCATGGACGGGTTTTCCGGCTGGCTCGGTCTGGCCGGGTGGCAATGGCTTTTCCTGATAGAGGGTCTGCCCTCGGTGCTCGTCGGGATCTGGGTTGTCTTCTATCTCGATAGCGGGATCAGCGAAGCGAAATGGCTCAGCGCCGAGGAGCGGGCCCTGCTGATCAACAACCTTGAGGCCGAGGACCGGCACAAGGTTGAGGTGCGCGTCCGGGACGCCTTCAAGAGCGGCAAGGTCCATGTCCTGTGCGCGATTTATTTCACCCTGATGATCGGCTTGTACGGCATCTCGTTCTGGCTGCCCACGATTGTCAAGGCGTTCGGCGTCAGCGGTTACCTTGGGGTCGGATTGATCACCGCGATACCGTATGCGGTCGCCGTCGTGGGGATGATTTACCTGAGCCGGCGGTCGGACCGCACCGGCGAGCGGCTGGTGCTGTACATGCTGAACGTGAGCGCGGGGGCCATCGGGCTGATTCTCAGCGGGGTCTTCGCGGACCGGCCGATGCTGGCGATTGCCTTCCTGTCCCTCGGCACCCTGGGGGTGATTGGGTCCATGCCATTGTTCTGGCCCATCCCTCCGGCATTCCTGGCCGGCACCGCCGCCGCGGCCGGCATCGGCATCGTCAATTCGGTCGGCAACCTCGGCGGGTATGTCGGCCCCAACCTGCCCGTGTGGGTCAAACACCTGACACCGGATCCCTCGGCCCCGTTGTATGTCATTGCGGGGATTCTCATTTTGGGCGCGCTGGTGATGGGGCTCTGTTTGCCGGGCAACTTTGCGAGTCCGCCAAAATAAACCGTTCGGGTTAGCTGCCGGTCATTCTGCCGAGCTGGCGCTGAATCCGGGCCCAGTGGGTGCCGTGCCAGTAAAGCTTGCCGCAGCGGGCACAGACGAAATACTCGTCCAGCCAGCGATAGGTTCGCGGGGGGATGCGGTCACGCAACGCCTCCTTCTCGACGGGTCGCAATTCGCCGCCGCAGGCCATGCAGCGCGGCTGGCCGCGCACCAGCCCGAACTCGTGAAACACCTGTGCGAGTTGATCCGCCACGCCCAGCGCCGGAGAAAGCCAGAAGGCCGGGATGATGCGGTCCCGCAACAGGCGGCGTTCCATGAGCATGCTGTCGGTGGTTAGAATCACGGCCTGGTGCTGGCGCGCCGCGCGAATGAGGGCGTCGTCATCAATCGCCGGCTGCCAGAGGGCTTCCCAGCCCGCGGCCCGCAGCCAGCGGGCCAATCCGCCCAAGCCGGCGTCACAAAAGAACCGCGCCGGGGCAGGCTGAGGGACGGACCTGCGGCGGCGCAAGGCTGCCGTGAGCCGGCGGTCGAGGTGTGAAAGCGCCTCGGCGAGGGAGGTGCCGTCCTTCGAGCTGAGGGCCTGGGCCCGGCGAAGCATCCGCTGGAGCCCCTCCTCGAGGCGCCGGGCCCGCGCCTGTCGGAGCAGGTGGCGAAACCTTGTTTCGTAGGCTTTGCGAATGCGACTCATGCCTGTGCGCAGGTCAATACTCCGCCGCCCCGTCGGGCAAGCCGGTCGTGTCCTTCATCCTTTGCCGGTTGCGGCTTGTTTTTCCAGTTTTATTAATCGTGAACACCGGTGGCATTTTCTCCACCAGCCGCGGCATGTGGCCGGCGGTGCGGGATATGCGGCGTCAGCGCCCCGCCTCGAGCCGGTAAAGAGTGGAGACGGAGGCGGACATGGGAAGCGCCAGCGTGTTGGTCGCGGGAGTGGGCGGCAGGTTGGTGAAAACCGGGGTCCACGCCCCGCCCAGCTCGAACGCGCGATAGAGGACCTGGCGCGCGCTCACGCCACCGGTCCAACGCAGGACCACATTCGAGCCTTCCAGCGAAGGTGGAGCGAACCGGAGCACCGACTCGGCGGAACGGGGGTTCGTGTCGGCGCGGTATTCGTGCAGATTGCTGGCGCCATCGTGGTCGTCATCGTTCATGGGATTGGCCGCAAGCGGGTCGCCGAAGAACTCTTCCTCCCAGCCGTTGGGCAGGCCGTCCGCGTCATTGTCGAGGCCGGGCAAGGCTTTGCGGGAGAGCACCAGCACGCTATAAGGACCGATGGAGACCGAACCGGTCCCGCCGCTGACCTGCACCACCGAACTGCCGCGGTTGGCGAAATCGGAACCGTAACGAGTCCAGTCCGAGTTCAGATTCACGTACCATCGGCCGTCGGCGGGGAAGGTCGAGAAAGAGTAGTTGCCGATTTCGGTGTTGGAGAAATTGAGGACCACCATGACCTGGTCGTCGGCGCCGGCGCCCCAACGATGGTAGGCCAGGAGCTTCCTGTTGTTGTCCACACTGTGCCAGGTCATCCAGGGGCCGGTCAGGCCCAGGCTGACGCCGTCCAGATTGCGTCGCAGGCGGATGAGGTCCCGGTAGAAATTGACCACGGCCGCATAGGTAACGGCATGGGACCAATCCAGTGGCCGACTGTCGCTGAACTGCTCGTCCTCGAGCATTTCCTGGCCCATGAAAAGCATCGGGATGCCGGGGGCGGTCAAGACGACCGCGGCGCCGAGCATCGAACGTTTCCGGGCGTAGAATCCTCCCGGCGTGGCCGGTTCGATACGGGTGGGAAGGCGCTGGAAAGCGGGGCCGTTGAGGTCGCCCACCCGGTCGTGCGATTCGGTAAAAAGAACCCGGAACCAGCCCGAGCCGTAAATTCGCGTGGCGAGAGCCCCCATGTCGCGCTGCTCGTCCACGGTTTTGACCAGTTCGTTGACCAGAGTGTCGCAAAAGCCATGGTCCCACTCGCCATCAAAATGGAGTCCTTCCGAGCGGTCCTCGGCGATGCTGATGACGCCGGGATGCTCGGCATGGATGAGGGTGTAATTGATGTGGCCGATGAGCGAATCAGCGGCGGGAATGGCCACGTAGCCGGGGTCGTAATGGCGCATGGCGCCGACAGCATCCCACCGGAAGCCGTCCACGTGGTATTCGTCCATCCACATGCGAAAGTTGTCGATGATATAGGAGCGCACCCCCTCGGAGCCGTAGTTCGGACGCGGCCCCCAGCCCGTGCAACAGATGCCTGGGTCGGAGTAGAAATAGAGGCCGGGCGAGGCGCCGACATCGAATCCCCACAGGTCCAGGTCGCTCGGGCCGTAGTGATTGTGCACGACATCAAGCAGCACGCGAATGCCGCGCTGGTGCGCCGCCCGAACAAAAGCCTTCAACGCGTCCGGTCCGCCGTAACCGGAGTTCTCGACGGCGTAAGGGTCCGAGGGGTTGTAACCCCAGCTTCGATCGGTGGGAAACTCGGCGACCGGCAAAAGCTCGACCGCATTGATCCCCAGTGCGGCCAGATGATCCAGCTTCGCGATGGCGTCGGTGAGTTTTCCCGGCCCGCCCGAGGAGGGCGCCGGGTCGTAAAAAGCGCCCACATGCATTTCGTAGATCACCAGGTCGGAGGCATTGACCGCCAGGCGGGTGTCGCCCATCCAGTTGAACGCCGCCGGATCATAAACCACCGAGTTGCCGCTTGAATGGGTGACCTTGCGGCTGCGCGGGTCGCGTTTCCAGATCGAGCCGTTGATATGATACTTGTACTCATGCCCGGCCCGCGCGGTGGGGATGTCCGCCGACCAGAGTCCCGAAGAGCCTTCCTTGACGAGGAAATTCGCGGTTGTGCTCCAACCATTGAAGGAGCCAGGGACCGCGACCTGCGTGGCGTTTGGCGCCCAAACGCGGAAGGTAACCCCCGTGCCGGAGGCATCGGCGTAGGGAATCGCACCCATGCCCGGCCGGGCCGATTGGGCCGCGAGCGGGCCGGAGGAAAAGCAAAGGACTGCGAGGACCAGGAAGAGTCGTATTGCGGTTGAACCCGGGGCCGAAGTGACAACCGCCCCTCGAGTCTGACCGCTTTCCTTCAGGTGCCAACCGTGTGGAAACGTGATGGGCTTCTCCATGGGGAGTCAGGCAGCATCGCCGCCGTCAGCCGAGGACTGCACCGCGGCGGCGAAACCCTTGAAGGAGCGGGGGCGCTTCATTTCATCTTTCTTTAGCATGTTTTTGCGCAGGTCACAAGCCAACCGAAGGCTGGACGGCGTTGGGAAGCCACCCATAGAATAGGCTGGTGAAACGCCCGAAGAGGATTTGGCTTCCGATGATCGTGCTCCTGGTGGCGCTGGGACTGGTCGCCTGGTGGCGGAGGGGGTGGCTGGAGCGCAGCCAGGACAGGCCGATTCGCGCGGCGGCGGAACGGTATCAGGTTGACCCGGCGCTGGTGAAGGCGGTGGTCTGGCGGGAAAGCCGGTTTGATCCCGAGGCTCGCGGGCGGGCGGGGGAGATGGGGCTGATGCAGCTCCGCGAGGACGCGGCGCGCGAGTGGGCCGATGCGGAGGGGATCGAGGCTTTCGAGCACGAGCATTGCCTCAACCCGGTCACCAACACGCTGGCTGGCGCGTTTTACCTCGGCAAACTGCTGAAACGGTTCGCGCAGGCCGACGATCCCCGGCCCTACGCGCTGGCAGCCTACAACGCGGGTCGGAGTAACGCGCTTAAATGGGCCACCGGCGAGGCCGCCACCAACAGCGCGCGGTTCATCGAACAAATTGCCTTTCCGGCGACGCGCGCCTACGTCTTGGCCGTTCTGGACCGCGCGCGGAAATACCAAAGGGACTTTCCGCCCGTTGCGCGCCCATGAGAGAGGGATTGCCGCCCCGCGTGGGAAATCTTCATTACCCCGGCCGGGCGCATGCCCCGACACCCTGCGGCCGGGTCCAGTCAATCCAACGTAAGGGCGCGAAGGTTTTGCTGCAGTTGCTCCCGCAAGGCGTTCCGCTGGCCGTCGCTGATGTCACGAGGCACCTGAAGCGGCGGCCCAATCCGCATGTCGCAGACCGAAAACGGAATCGGAACCTGGAAGCGGTCCCAGCTTTTCAGGCAAATCTTCCAGGTCAAATCGTAAGAGAAGGGCAGGATGGGCAAGCCGGTCACCTGGGCCAGGGACATGACGCCATCCTGCACGACGTAGCGTGGACCTCGAGGGCCGTCCGGGGTAATGGCCAGGTCGTAACCCCGCTCGCCCCAAGTGGTCAGTTCCAGGAGCGCCTGCGGCCCGCGACGGCTGGAAGAGCCGCGCACGGGCTGGACTCCGAAGCACTCGAGGATGGCGGCGAGAAACCCGCCATCCTTGCTGGCGCTGACCAGGGCGGCCATGCCAGCGGTGCGCGTGCGTGGCCGCGCGTAGCTGAAGTAAGCAGGCAGACAAAGCGCCAGGCGGTTGTGCCACACACAGTAGATGGCCGGGCCGCGGTGCTTCTCCAGGAAGCCCCCCGAGCCATCGTGCCAGCGGTACCTCAGCGTGGCGGCCACGGTTCGGACCAGGGCGTAAACCATCCAAGCGGCGGCCCATTGGTACCATCGCGGCGCGTGCGGGACCACCACGCCACTGACCCGTTTGGGACGGCGCGGGGGGCCCGAGGCTTCGCGGGGTGGCGGGGGCTGACTCATGGTTTTCGGAGACACGCCCGAACCAGGTCCTCGACTGTGGCCTGGGGGCCGAGTGTCTGCTGCGCCTGCCGAACGGCGTCGTGCGCCTCGACTTGTTTGAAACCCAGGGCGATGAGCGCCAGCACGCCATCATTGAGTTTCTGGTCCTCGGCGGAAAGAGCCCGCTGAGCGCTTGCCGCCTCCCAGGCGCCCGCCGCCCCAATTTTATCTCTCAACTCAACCACAATCCGCTCGGCCGCCTTCTTGCCCACGCCGGAAATCCGGGTCAGGGCCTTGACGTCCCCGTTCGCCACCGCCCCGCGGAAGGCGGCGGGGCTGATGCCGCTCAGGATGTTGAGAGCAATCTTGGGACCGATGCCACTGACGGTGTTGATGAGGAGCCGGAACAAGTCCCGCTCGGTGGCGGACATGAAGCCGTAAAGCAAGTGGGCATCCTCGCGGATGACCAGATGGGTCAACAGCCGGACTTCGTGGCCCACCGGCGGAAGCTTGTCGTAAGAGGACAACGGGATGAGGACTTCGTAGCCCACCCCCTGAACCTCCACGATGACTTGGGTGGGGAGCGCCTCAACCAGTTTGCCATGCAGAAAAGTGATCATACTTTGCTTGGTATTGCAGCGCCTGTGCCGGCCAATCAGATTTTTTTCGGGGCTTGGAGACTGTAGCGCGCCTGCTCCTGGGCAAAGGTCAGCGCCAGCGCCAGGGCGTCGGCGGCGTCGGGCTCGGGCACCTCGGCCAGTTGCAGCATGCGTTGAACCATGCGCGCCACCGCCAGTTTCTGGGCCGCGCCGTAGCCGACAATCGCCTGTTTCACCCGGCGCGGCGCCAGCTCATAGATGTCCAGACCCGCCTCCGCCACGGTTGCGAGCGCCGCCCCGCGGGCTTCTCCCATGATCAGGGTGGTCTGGAGGTTCTGAGCGTAAAACAGGCCCTCCACCACACACACCGTCGGGCGGGTGCGTTGGATGACCTGGCGGAGCGTTTGCACGATCCGCACCAGGCATTGGGACCGCTCCCAGGAAGCCGGGCAGTGAATCGTGCCCTGCTCGACGGAAGCCGCCTGGGGCCGCCCGGCGCGGATAATACCGTAGCCGGTGCCGCGGAGGGAGGGGTCCAGGCCCAGAATGACCTGGTGCGAACGGGCTTGAGGTTTGGGGGCCGCCCCGCCCAACACCGGCGACGCCTGGCGACGTGGCGTCTCCAGGCGTTCCTGCAAGCGCTTGAATTGCTGCGGCGTGATGCCCATCCGCGCCAGTTTGCCAGCCCGGCGGGGACATCAAAAGAATAAAACCAAATCAACGTCCCCGCATGCCGCTGCCGCGCTCGGTCAGTCGCGATCCAGAGGAGGACGGCGCTGGAGCGGGAGCGGGAGAAGAGGGCGCGGCCGAGCGCGGCGGAGCCGAGATTGCGGGGGCGCTTGGCATGGGCGCTGGCGCCCGCATGCTGGGGGCCGGGGTGTACGGACGCGCAGGGGCGCTGACGGGCGCCGACGGGCGGGGAACTGACACTGCGGGAGGGGTGTAGGCTGGCTGCGAACGGACTGCGGGGGCGGGCGCCTGGTAGGCGGGGGCGGAGAACGATCGTTGCGCCGGCGCGGAGGCGGCCCCACTCAGCCGGTTTTGGAGACCCGAGGAGGCACCACTGCCAACCGAAGGCGCCATCGTCGGCGACCGCTGCATAAGCCCGGAGGCGCCGCGCTCGGGAGGTCTTGAAGGGCCGGGTTGGGCTGTGGCGGGGGGCGCACTGGGAACCGGCGGAGTGCGCGGCGCGCTAACCGTCGGCGTGGCGGGACGCGGGCTGGCGCTGGGAGAAGCCGGTGTTGATTGACTGCCCCGGAGAATCAAAGGCTGGCTTCGCGTGGCCGGCGCAGCCGGCGCGGCGGGCGTCGTCGAGACGGAGGTTGCCGGCCTGGACGTGAGCCGGTTTGGGCTCGAGCCGGGCGAGGCTTGCACAGAAGGCACCGCGGGCGCGGCTGCCGGGGCACCGGAGACAGCCCCTCGGGCCGGTCGCTGGCTGAGCCGGTTGGCCAAGGTCGAGGAGCCGGCGGCTGGCGCGCCTTGAGGCGGAGTGGCAGGCGTCCGTGGCGCGACTGCCGGCGCCCTGCGCAGCGTGGCGGGTTGTCCGCTGATCTTCGACAGCGTGGCAGGAGTCACCGTCGCTGCGGCCCGTGGCGCAGCCATGCTCGAAGTCCGCTGAGTCAAGCGATTGGCAAGGCTCGAAGAGCTCGCCAGTTCCGGCCGATAGACCGTCAAGCTCTTCCCGTTGCTGGCCAGCCGTTCCGGCCGGCTTCCCTGCGGTGGAGGAACGGGGGTTTTGTTCAGGGCAATGGCGGTTTTGACGCCCAGGTGAGTGGCCAACTGGCTGGGAGGGTGGACATGGGAGATTCTGGAGCCGTGATACACGTGCGGGACATGGTGCGGGGGCAAGGCATGATGATGCCAGCGGTGCTCGCGAAGATGACTATAGGATACGAAGCAGAACCAATCCGGCCCGAGGCCAAAGCCGAAGGAAGCTCCGACCGGGCGGCCATAGTAGGTGAAGCCGAAACCGGGGCGGTAATGGGCCCAAGGCGGCAGGGGCGCCCAGCCACAGTAAGCGTCGGTGTACCGCCAAGTGACCCAGGCGGGTCCCCAAACCACATCCGGCCACCAGCACCAGCCAATCCGGTGATGACGGAACCAGCGGCCATAGTGGAACGGCGCCCAACCCCAGGTGTAGTCCGAATACCAATACCAGCCCGAGTCGGTGTAAATCCACCGGCCACCGTCAAAATACGGACGCCAGCCCGGGTTGACCACGACCACGGTTGGCTGCCACACCCTGCCGTAGCCTTCCAGCTCGATCCAGGTTCCGTAAGGCGCGAGCCCCTCATAAAAGGTGGCATACGTGACATTGGTCTGCGGCGGGGCGGCGGCCGGGGCTTCAGCCTGAGGGGCCACCTGCTCGGGCGGAGGGGGGGCGTTGGTGTCTGGAGCCGCCGGTTGCGGCGCCACGGCGGCAGCGGCGAGACTGCCCTTCAGGGCGATATCCCGCTCGATCATGGCCGTCACCACCTTCGAGGGGACGCCAATGTCGTTTAGATAAATAATCTGGTCGGCGGTGAGGTTGAACGTGCTCGCGGAATTGTTGGCATAAGCCAGCATCACGTCCTCATCCACGTTCGAGTGGGCGAGTTTCACCAGCTCGAGCGCGGCCGCGCTCAGCCCCAAATCCGCCGGGACCGGCGTTTCGGCCGAAACCACCTTGACCGGCGCGTTGGCCAGCGCCAGGTCGTTCGTCACTTCGGGTGGCAGCGCTTCGGCTTCAACGACGGGGGTGTTGGTCACGGCCGACAAGTTGGCCGCGACGGGCGCGCTGGCTGCCGCCGGCGCGTTGGTTGAAACGGTAGGAGCCGCTGGCGCATCAGCCGTCTGCGTGGTGGCGGGCGGCTGGACCACGGACACGACGGGCGGAGCGGCGGCATTCGACGACGCCCGCACACAGGCGCCGCCGAAGGGCAGCGCGCCCAGCGCCAGCGCCAGGCCTAGTCGCAAAATCCGGTTTTTCATAACTTCGTTCCATTGTCAGATTACGCTTGATTGCGCTCTCTGTCATACTGATTTGACTCGACCCGGCAAAGGGCTATTCACCGGCCGGCCCCCGGACGGGGTTCTGCGGCCCCGGGCTGGCGCAAATGGTTTGCGCTCAAGCACACGCAACGGCATCCTGTCGCCATGCGATTTCGACTCTGGTTCGGGCTTTCCCTGGTGTTGGCATGCGGATGTCCAGGTGCGCCGGTTCTCCCCTTGGTGCCACCGGTGCCCACCCCCGAACAACGGGCGTGGCAGGACCTCGAATTGACGCTATTTGTTCATTTCGGCATCAACACCTTCACCGATCGGGAGTGGGGGCTGGGCAATGAGGACCCCGCGCTTTTCAATCCCGGCCGCTTGGACGCCCGGCAATGGGCGCGGGCAGCCAAAGCGGGCGGTTTCAAATTGATGATCCTGACCGCCAAACACCATGATGGCTTCTGCCTCTGGCCGAGCCAGTTCACCACTCATTCGGTGGCTCGGTCGCCCTGGAAGGGCGGAAAAGGCGATGTGGTGCGCGAATTTGTCGAGGCCTGCCGCGCGGAAAACCTCAAGGTCGGTTTGTATCTCTCCCCGTGGGACCGCCACGAACGCACTTACGGCACGGATGCGTACAACACCTATTTTACCAATCAACTGGCGGAATTGCTGACCCGTTACGGCCCAATTGACGAGGTCTGGTTCGACGGCGCCTGCGGCGAGGGGCCGAATGGGAAACGGCAGGTTTATAACTGGCCCGCTTATTACGCCACGATCCGCGCGCTCGCCCCCAAGGCAGTCATCGCCATCTCGGGCCCGGATGTCCGCTGGGTGGGCAACGAGTCCGGCGTGGCGCGGGTGGGAGAGTCCAGCGTGCAGCCGGCCTCGGCGGTCATGCACGGCCGCAGCGAAGGGAAGGTCTGGTGGCCGGCCGAATGCGACGTGTCCATCCGTCCCGGGTGGTTTTACCACGCCGCCGAGGACGCCAAAGTCAAGACTCTGCGGCATCTGCTGGACATCTATTTCAAATCCGTCGGGCGGAACAGCGTCATGCTGCTGAACGTGCCGCCCAACAAGGAGGGTTTGTTTGCCGACCCCGATGTGCGGCGGCTGGAGGAATTTGGCGACGCCGTGCGCCGTCTGTTCGCCCGCGACCTGGCCCGCAACCAGCCCGTCGAAGCCTCGTCCCGCCGCGCCGGGCCGGCAGAGGATTTCGCCCCGGCCAATGCGGTGGATGGGGAGGGGGCGACGTTCTGGGCGGGAGACGATGGCGTGACGCAGGCGGAACTGGTGCTGAAGCCGGCCGGGCCGGTGACGTTCAACCTGGTGAGCGTGCGGGAACCCTATTGGTTTGGGGAGCGCACCCGCGCCTACCGGATCGAAGCCGGGGACGCGTCCGGCGCCTGGCAGGTGCTCGCCCGCGGCACCGTCATCGGTTCCCGCAACCTGTGGTCCGTTCCGGAAACCACCGCAACGCGGGTGAGGCTTGTCATCGAATCCGCGGCCGGGTGTCCCGCCATCAGCGAATTCGCCCTCTACCACTCGGACCTGGCCCCCGCACCGCGGCCCATTTCGCTCACCACGCACAAGCCCGCCCGCGCTTCCAACGTGCATCCGGAGGGCACCACTTACGGGGCCGACCGCGCGGTGGATGGCGACCCGGATACACGCTGGGCAACGGCGGACGGCATCAGCCAGTGCTGGCTGGAGGTGGACCTGGGTCAGTGTCGAACCATCGGTCAAGTGGCCATTGTTGAATTTGCGCCGCGGATCAACCGCTTTCGCATTCTTTACCGCGAGGACCCGAATGCCGGGTGGGCGGTGGCGTATGAAGGCAAAGGCCAGGGCCGGCAACATTCGCACCGCTTTCAACCCGTCCAGGGGCGGTACCTCCGGCTGGACATTCTTGAAGCCAGCGCCCCGCCCACGATCTGGGAGTTCGACGCCTTTGAAAAGTGAGGCGCAGACCCGAGCCAGTGGGACCTCACCGCGACTGAACCCGCCATGCGCCGCCCCTCCTGCCTGATGGCCGTCCTGCTCCTGCTGGCGGGTGCAGGCGCTGCGGGGCTGGCGGCGGATGCGCCCCGCCAGTTCATTGTCCTGAATCTCAGCCGCGGAACCAGTTCCGAAGCTTTTGAATCCATTCGCAAGGAGTTTTCCACCGATGCCGCGTCGCCCATTCAAGCAGGCGTGGGGGCCATCTTCTCCTATCTCGGCCATCCGCGCCCGAATGTCGAACAACATCTGCGGGACTTCCTGCGCCTGGCGGCTGAATTCGAAATGCCAGTCGTCGTGCAGTTGGATGGCGAGAACTGGTGGCAGGCCCGCCCCGACCTTTGGAACTGGTGGAACCCCGCCGCCCCCGGTTACTCGGATTCAAACCGATTCAACGTCGAGTGGACCGGTTGGTCCCCGGCCGACGCCATCAAGATCAGTTGGCGAAATTGGGGGCGGCAGCTCCGGGTCTTGCCCGCGCCCAACCTCATGAGCCCGCGCTATCGGCAGGCCTGCCACGAGGAAATGCGGCGCCTGATCCCCCTCGTGCTGGAGTGGTGGAACGGCTTGCCGGCAGATCGCAAGCACCTGTTGATCGGCATCAAGCTCGGCTGGGAATCCTCCATCGGCGTCAACGCCTGGTACTATCCCAACGGCAACAGCCTCCTCGACCGCCCCGCCGGCGAGGACCCCACGTCCGGCTTGGAAGTCGAGCAGGTGCCGGCGCGCGGCGTGGCCCAGATTGGCTTTGCGGCCGTCCGCACGGCCGGGATTCGGACCTCGGGACGGATCACGGAGGAGGATTTGGCGGAAGTGGTCCGGCGGCACCTCGAGGATTTGTGTGCGGCGGCGGCCGGGCTGGGCGCGCCGCGGGAGCGGCTCTTCACGCACGGCGCCGGCTGGAAGGACGGCGAGCGGCTGTATGGCGCCGCGGTGAACCGGTTCAGTTGCCCCGGCTGGAGCTTCTACCGACATGCGGCGCATCCGGCTCGGGACCAGGGAGTCCAGGCCGCCCTGGCGAACAGCGACGCGCCATACTGGGCGGCCGTCGAGTGGATGCTGGACGGGCCCGCGGAGCCCGCCCGGTGGCGGGACGCGCTCCGGCGGACGTTAAGCCTGCCCCGCTGCCGTTACGTTTGCATTTACAATTGGGAGGGGATTCGCGATAAACCCGGGGTCCTTGACGGCATTCGCGAGGCGTTGAGGGCGGCCGGCCCAGCGGCCAACGATTCGACACCAGTGCGGCGGCAGGGCGCGGTGACTGGGGATGGCCCCGTCCCCGCCGCCTCTGAAACAACAACTGTCAATCACGACCGATGACTAAACGAACGACCTGGCTTTTGCAGATGGCGGGGCTGGTAATCGCCAGCGCCTGGACGGCGGCCGGCGCCG
>JARKQH010000251.1 GCA_029974925.1 Verrucomicrobiota bacterium | reverse complement strand
TTCGGAGACACGCTCCACGAAATGCCACCGGGTAGTCAGCCCACCCTGCTAGGTTCCGTTCAACACAACGGGCGGATTCAGGGTAACGCCTCGGACCGGTGTCAATCTAGGTTGACACGGGAATGGAAACAGGAACCCTGCCGGGCCAGTCCCCCGGTCTAACCCAGGTCAGAGCTGGTACTGCTCCCTGTGGTTGAGCTCCACAACGTTCCTGATCCCGTACGCGGCCCCGCGCCTGACTCCCTCGCTCTGAGGTTGACCGTCCAGCGCAGCTCCTTGCGTCCGTGCGGACGCCGGTTAGACCCCGGCGGTGCGAAGGGCGGATAGGCGCGCTAGTCCCACGCGGAACGACGGGACAGCCTCAGGCAGCTAAGTGACCTGGCGGTGATGCGAGCTAGGCGGGTGGTAGCACCGGAGGTCACTTCGGACGGTGATCGGCAGGGAGTGAAGCGGAGCCGCTAGCGCGGCACGCTCTCTTGGTGGCTCCCCTCCTTCGTCGGGGCGCCACGTCGGCCCCCGCGGCTAGCACCCTCCCTCCCCGCGTCCAGGGCGCTCCGCTGCGCTCCGCGTCGCTGCGCGATCGCCTGGCGGCGACCCTTGACCCGGGGCCCCTAGGAGGGCGCTGGTACGGCCGCTATCCGGCCACCCCCGAGGGGGCGGCCGCCGCACAGCGGGGGCCTCTGCGTTCGGCTGTCAGCCAGGCGCGCTAGCTTCTCTCTCGGTAGATCGCAAACAGTCCTTACACGCCAGCACGGGAGCACGTCAGGGGGTCGGTCCCCCTGGCCGAGCCGGCGCCCTGGTCGAAGTGGAATCGTCCAGGCGCCGGCCTTCGTGCGTTCAGGAGCTCGTCGAGCTCGCGGCGTTCATCGGCGGCCGGTGGGGTGGGGCCGCCCGCGCGCACGGCGCTCGCGCCGAGCACGGACGGCCGCACCACGGCGGCCGTGAGCTCCGCCTGGTCGGGGGGTCTGAGGCTGTGGCCACGCTGAGGCGCTGCGCCCCGTAGTTGCCGGGTCTTTTCCACCAGGCCCCCCTGGTCAACACCGACGTAGGAGTCCATTTCAGTGTTGACCAGGGGGGCCTGGTGGTAATCGTCGACGTAGGGGTGCGGTGCCGGATCTGGGCATGCCTAGCAGGGTTCCAGTTCTGGAATGAATGCATTTCGGAGACACGCTCCACGAAATGCCACCGGGTAGTCAGCCCACCCTGCTAGGTTCCGTTCATCACAACGGGCGGATTCAGAGTAACGCCCCCGGCCGATGTCAACAACAGTTGACACTCCCGGTAACCCGAACTCTGCCGGGCCAGTCCCCCGGTCTAACCCAGGTCAGAGCTGGTACTGCCTCCTGCGGTTAGGCCCCGCAACTCACGGATTCCACGACACGGTCCCCAGCTCCCACGGCAACGCTTCTCGCCCTGGTCGATTCACCCATCGGTAACGAGCTCGAAGCCTGCGTGAGTCCCCCCGGACCGGGGACGTGAACGAGTGGGGATAGGCGCGCTAGTCCCACGCGGAACGACGGGACAGCCTCAGGCAGCTAAGTGACCTGGCGGTGATGCGAGCTAGGCGGGTGGTAGCACCGGACCTCACGGTTCGGACGGTGATCGGCAGGGAGTGAAGCGGAGCCGCTGGCGCGGCACGCTCTCTTGGTGGCTCCCCTCCTTCGTCGGGGCGCCACGTCGGCCCCCGCGGCTAGCACCCTCCCTCCCCGCGTCCAGGGCGCTCCGCTGGCGCTCCGCGTCGCTGCGCGATCGCCTGCGGCGACCCTTGACCCGGGGCCCCTAGGAGGGCGCTGGTACGGCCGCTATCCGGCCACCCCCGAGGGGGCGGCCGCCGCACAGCGGGGGCCTCTGCGGTCGGCTGTCGGACCGGCGCGCTAGCTTCTCTCTCGGTAGTTCGCAAACAGTTCTTACACGCCTGCACGGGAGCACGCCAGGGGGACGGTCCCCCCGGCCGAGCCGGCGTCCTGGGTGACGTGGAATCGTCCAGGGCGCCGGCCTTCGTGCGTCAGGATCCCCCTTCGAGCTCGCGGCCGCTTACGGCGGCCGGTGGGGGTCGCCGCCCGCGCGCAGGGCGCTCGCGCCGAGCACGGACGGCGGCCCACGGCGGCCGTGAGCTCCGCCTGGTCGGGGTGGTCTGAGGCTGTGGCCACGCTGAGGCGCTGCGCCCCGTAGTTGCCGGGTCTTTGCCACCAGGCCCCCCTGGTCAACACCGACGTAGGAGTCCATTTCAGTGTTGACCAGGGGGGCCTGGTGGTAATCGTCGACGTAGGGGTGCGGTGCCGGATCTGGGCATGCCTAGCAGGGTCCAGTTCTGGAATGAATGCATTTCGGAGACACGCTCCACGAAATGCCACCGGGTAGTCAGCCCACCCTGCTTGGTTCCGTTCATC
>JARKQH010000244.1 GCA_029974925.1 Verrucomicrobiota bacterium | reverse complement strand
CCTGCTGCGTTCCGGCGTGGTGGACCGGGCGATCACGGGAGGCGCGGAAGCCTGCCTGACGTTCGGCACGCTCAAGGGCTGGGAGGCCCTGCGCATCATGGCGCCGGACGTGTGCCGTCCCTTTTCGGCGGATCGGGCGGGCTTGGTGCTCGGCGAAGGAGCGGCCATGCTGGTGCTCGAAACGCTGGAAGCGGCCCAGGCGCGGGGAGCGCGCATTTACGCGGAACTCGCCGGCGTCGGCATGAGCTGCGACGCCAAGGACATCACCACGCCCGACGTCGGCGGGGCGTCGCGGGCGATAGCCGGGGCCCTGGCCGACGCCGGCCTGGCGCCGGAGGATATCGACTACATCAACGCGCACGGCTCCGGCACGCGTGCCAATGACGCGATGGAGACCGCGGCGATCAAGCAGGTCCTGGGGAGCCGGGCGCGGCAGGTCGCGATTTCCGCCAGCAAATCCATGTTCGGCCATGCCTTGGGTGCGGCCGGGGCCCTGGAGATGCTGGCCACCGTGCTGGCCGTGAGCCGCGACATGGCCCCCCCCACGATTAACTCTTTGGGGCCGGACCCGGAATGCGATTTGGATTATGTGCCGCACGTGGCCCGTCCCATGCCCATCCGCGCCGCCCTCAACAATTCCTTCGGCTTTGGCGGGCTCAATGCGGTGGCGGCCGTGCGGAAATGGGCATGAGGCGAGAGGGCGAGAGCGTGTTCCATGCATGACGGCAGCCGCGTCTCGCCAGGGGCGAGATGACGGCCGGTTATGGCGCAACGACGGTCCTGTGGACGGAGTTCATGGCGAGGTTGCCGGTGAGCAGCTCATTGCAATGAAGTGCCGGTCCAGAGAGCCTTCGGAAGGGCCCGGAAAGCCGGCGGAAATCGGCGCCGGATACAAAGGCAGGAACAAGCGGAGAAGGGCCAAGAGCGGGGGCGGCACGCCCTCGTTGCTGGCTGGTCAAAGGGGCTCTGGGGCGCGCAAGGGAAGAGTGTCCGAGAGGAAGACCAACCGTTAATTTCTCCAAGGGGTTTTTCTAAAAATATCGTTGTTGCGATACGTTGGAAATTTGAGAGAGCCCTTCTGGGCGGACGGCCCGGGGTTCGAATCCCTGCGGGCGCTTCAGTGAACAAGATCAAGGGGTCAGGCTGTTTTTGCCTGACCCCTTTTTTGGCGTGAAGAACCGGGAGGATGGCCTCTTGGCAGGGACGACGAAAAGCGAGGAACTTCAGCGTGGCTGAGATGGATGCCATGGAGCGGAAAGAGACGACCGGCCCCGGGGAGGGAGCAGCCGGCGCAAGCCGGTGGACCGGTGGTCGCACGCCGGGCCAGTGGGACGGGGGCGATCCGTTCCGTCTGCTCCGCTTGCATTGTCTCCTGAGAGCAGAGCTTTCCCAACCCGTTGTCTTGGCTTGGGTACGGCGGGTTGCACTTGGGTTGAGTTCTCCTTTCAAATATGAAATGTTCGTTCGATATTGATCGGCAGCACTTCCAGCAGCAAGGAATCCAATGAAATTTCCAATAGATGATATCTTGGTCGCAGCCATGTTCCTGGTTTTTATCGGCGGCATCGCGTGGGTCTCGATCCATTCGCACAGGAAAAAAGACGACAAAAAAGATTGAATGACGACGACGAGTTAGGCAACCGGTAGACTCCAAGCCGGAACGGCGGTCAGCGATTCGGTTTCAAAAACTGACGCTTACGCCGACATCGCCGCCGTAGCTGACGGTCTGCGAATCAAAGGCGGTGGCTGAAGCGGAACCCCGCACCAGCACCCGTTCGCTGATCTTGTAGGAAGTTCCCGCACTGGCCGTGGCCCAATCCGATTTGACCGGGGCGGCGGCCATGGAATAGGGCGCGGCCGTGGTCGAAGTGAGCGCGGCCTTGACCTTGCGGTCCGCCTGGTCGACCAGTTCGTGGTTCCATTTGGCTTCCACGAACGGCCGCCAGTCGCCCACGTCGATTGAGGCGCGCCAGCCGAGCTGGCTTATGGCCGAATCCCGTATCTGCTCGCCAAAC
>JARKQH010000224.1 GCA_029974925.1 Verrucomicrobiota bacterium | reverse complement strand
CGCCCGCTCGGCCGGACCGGCTGGCTCACCTCCATCGTGGGCTTCGGGGGCGGCTCCCGTTTCCTGGCGCAATCGGACATGGAAGTGGTGGAGCGGATGATCCATCGCGCCATCGAACTGGGCATCAATTACTTTGACACGGCCTTCACTTATCTCGACCAGAACAAGGAACGTGAGAGTTACCGGAGATATTCACGGTTTCTCGTGCCCCGATACCGCAAACAGATCATTCTGGTCAGCAAGCTCATGGAGCGCGACGCCGAGTCCGCGAAACGGAGCCTCGAAATCACCCTCAAGGAACTTGGCACGGATTGCCTCGACCTCCTCCATTTTCACGCCCTTTCCAAAAAGGAGGAGGTGGATCGGATTGTGGCGCCGGATGGCGCCCTGAAGGTTTATCGCCAGTGGAAGGAGCAGGGGGTAATCAAGGCCATTGGCATCACGGGCCACAGCAGCGCCGACGTGCTGCTGGACGCCATCGAGCGCATCGAACCGGACTGCATGATGTGCCCCTTGAACCCCGCGCACAGCGGGCAGTTTGTCGGCACGGATTTTGCCCGCTTAATCCCGGTCGCGCTCCGCCGGGGCATGGGCTTGCTGGCGATGAAGACCACCGGCCGCACCACCCTCATCGGCCGGAACGGCGTCACCCCCGAGGAACTGGTCCGCTACGCCCTGAACCTCCCGGTGGCGGCGGCTGTGATCGGCATGCCGGACGTGGCGGTCATCGAATCCTGCGCCGCCCTCGCCCGGAGCCTTCAACCCATGCCGGAAATGGAACGCAAAGGTCTCGAACAAAAACTCGCGTCCGCAGCCCGGCACCATTCCCTGCCATACCTCGCCGCCGGCTACACCGACGGCGAATGCCCGCACCTCGGTTGATGCCCCCCGTTGTTTCCCCGGCCCGCTTCGTTCAACGAGGAGGCGGGGCGGAGGACTTTGACTCCACGTAGCGCGACAGAGCGTCTTTGGTATTCGAAAAGCTGAATGCGTCGTTGACCAGGAAGTACTTCTCCCGGTCAAAGGTGTAATCGTACGCGAACTTCGCCACCTCGAGTTTGCTCGGCTCAAAGTCAAAGCACTCGACCATTTGCTTGATCTGGCTGGCCAGAAACAGCCGGCGACTCGACGTCAGAATCTGCCGCGCCAACTGCGCGCGATTCGCGTCAAAGGATTCCTTTCGCAACGCCTGGAGTATGGGTTTCATCTCCGCCTCGCCAACCGTTTCCGGAAGCGTGACGACCGGCCCCGGGCCCGGCCGGGGTCCCGCGATGGTTCCTGGCCGGACCGCATCGTGCAACCGCATCACCTTGGAAAAGGAAGTGAACGCGTCGTACACCTCGTAAAAGTTCTCCGGGTCCACCGTTTGGGGGTAGGCAGCCAGCGCAAACTCAAGCCGGGCCGAGTCGTCCCGCAGACGCGCCGCCAGCGTTTTGACTTGCATGCTGGAGAAGCGCCGCTCGACCGCCAGGGCCTTCGCCCGCCGCAACTGATCCGCCTCGCTTCTCTCGGCGGCAATTCCCCGCAACACGTCATCAAACTGCTCCGCTTCGAGCGGAGCGGTCTCCGCACCCAGCGCGGTGGCGAGGCTCAATGCCAGGAGCAGCGCATAAAATCCTGATCTGGAAACAACACGCATAAAATTCCTCTCTTACGCTCAACTGCTGTTCGTTTCTGTCGGACGGGAAATTGCGCCAGGTTATTCAACCGGCCGCCGCGGGCGGGGCAGCCCATTGCCCGCGTCTCCGCAACACAGCCGCCAAGGCGCCAAGCACGACCAAAGCCGCCGCCGGAGGCTCCGGCACAAGGGTGATGGCATACAAATTGTAGCCGCCTGCAGGCGCGGGGGCGCTTACCTCAATGTTAATCGCGTCAATCCGAAGGATGCCGCCGGCCTGCGGCCCGTAGGTGATTTCGATGCCCCCGCGCACTTCGTCAAAATACATCGGCTGGCCCAGGCCGGGTTGCCAATCCGGTGGCGCCTCCGTCAGGCCGAAGGTCATGGCATAGATTTCCCCACGAGGACCCCAGAAGCGCCAGGAACACAAGTCCCCCTCGACGAGGCCGCCCCGGTCGTATGACCAGAGACAGTAAACCCAAGGGTCGGGGATGTGCTCCGCGACGAGAGGCAACGAATTGAACTCGTAAGTAAAGGTTTGGCCTGGATGCAATACAATCCCCTCGGCCCGCCCTCCCAGGAGGCCGGCCAGCCACACACCGGCAATCAATGCGGAACGGTTCATAATGATTTGCCCCCAAGCCCATGCCCGCGCCCCGCCTCGAAGCTCGACGGGCAGATGCCACGCCCGAAGCGGTACACTCGCGACGCCGAAGGCCAGGGGTCTTTTGGAAACCATCGGTCCGGCAGAGCCAACAGTCAAGACCCCTTCCCCCCCCCGTTGGCAGTCCGGAGTGGCACGGAACCCAACTCAGCAGGGCTGGCGACGGGTGCCCGGAAAATCCCCGGGAGGTTTTCCGGACGTTGCCCGGGTTGTTGGGACTCAGGGGTTAACAGATACTGGGACCACGGTTAGGGCAGTGGATTGAGAAGAGCCGGCTTTAACAATTCGAAAGGTAGCAGGCTCTTGCCACCGCCAAAAAGCGGCCCGCAAGTGTGGCCGCTTCTTTTTTTTCCTTAAAGCTGGCGGCGCGCCCAAGCGTCCGCCTCCAGAATCTGATCCAGCGTCGGGTCCGCAATCACTTCGTGCGCCTTCATCGTCCGGTCCACAAAGGAGGAAATTTCGGAAAAACCAATTGCGCCGGCGAGGAAGGCTTGCACGGCAGTTTCGTTGGCCGCATTGAGCACGGCCGGCAGGGTTCCGCCGATTTCCCCGGCCCGGCGGGAAAGGGTCAGGGCGGGGAAGCGTTCCGTGTCCGGTTCCTCGAAGGTGAGGGTGCCGAGGCGGGTCAGATTGGTTTGCACACGGTCGCTGGGCACCCGCTCCGGATAAGTCAGCGCGTATTGAATGGGCAGGCACATGTCGGGAGTGGACAACTGGGCCAGCATCGAGCCATCCACAAATTCAACCAGGGAATGCACGATGCTCTGGGGATGGATGACGACGGCGACCCGCTCCATTTCGATGTCGAACAGCCACCGGGCTTCGATCATCTCCAGGCCTTTGTTGAACAGCGTGGCGGAATCAATCGTAATCTTGCGCCCCATCACCCAGGAGGGATGCCGCAGCGCCTGCTCGACGGTAATGCCGGCAAACGCCTCCTTCGGCGTGGTGCGGAAAGGCCCGCCCGAGGCGGTCAGCCACAGGCGCCGCACGGAACTGGCGGGCCGTTCCTGCAAACATTGGAAAATGGCCGAATGCTCGCTGTCCACCGCCAACACGCGAACCCCGCATCGGCGGGCTTCCGCCATGACGATCTGGCCGGCCATCACCAGAATCTCCTTGGAAGCAATCGCGATATCCTTGCCCGCGCGAATGGCGGCAAGGGCGGGCTGCAGACCCGCAGTGCCGACAATGGCAATCAGCACAATGTCCGCCTCGGGCAGCGTCGCCAGCCGGACCAGCCCCTCCGTGCCTGAAAAAACCTCGGTCCGGCTCCCCAGCAATTTCCGCAACTCCGCCGCTTTGTCGGGGTCGCTGATGCTGATGGCCTCCGGTTGATGGCGCCGGGCCTGCTCCAGCAGCAGTTCGTGATTGTTTCCCGCCGCCAGCCCGAGCAAGCGGATGCGGTCCGGCAAATCCTCGGCCACTTTGATCGTGCTGGTGCCGATGGAACCCGTGCTGCCCAACAAAACGACGTTCTTCATGACGACGTCAGCACATGACGCAGGTAAACATACATGATGGGGGCATTAAACAGCAGGCTGTCCAGCAAGTCCAGTATCCCCCCAATCCCGGGGAAAAGCCGTCCGGAATCCTTCACCCCCGCCTCCCGTTTGAACAACGATTCGATCAAATCCCCCACCACCGCGCACAAGCTCAAAACCACGCCCAGCACAACCGCGTGGAACCCGTTCATCCCGCAGAGATGCTGTCCCGCAAGCCTTGCAAACAGGACGCTCACCAGCGTCGAGAACACGATCGCCCCCGCAAACCCTTCCCACGTCTTGCCGGGGCTGATGCGCGGGATCATCTTGTGGCGCCCCAGCAGCGACCCCACCACGTACGCGCCCGTGTCGCTGACTTTGGTAATCAACACAAAATACAGCAGATAATACTGCCCTTCCACCCCGGGAAAGAAATTGATTTTCTGGATGAAATTCAGGAGCCAGGGAACATACATCAAACCGAACAGGGTGGTGGAAATCGCCAAAAGACCCGCCGTGTTGTTGCGGGAAAAAAACTGCCGCAGACACAGTCCCAGCACGAACAGGATGAGGAAGCTGGTCTCGAAGTCGTTGACGCGGGAAGGGGTTCCATGAATCCCCGGAAGCAGCCCGCGCAAATGCAGGAAGGTTCCGACCATCAGCAGAACCCCGCCCAGGATGCCGCAGCCTCTAAAACACACCAGGCCGCGCTTCTCCACCAGACCGTAGAACTCCACCAAACCGCTCGCGGCCAGAAAGACGATGATGGCCAGAAACACGTAGTCCGAGAGGACGGGATTGCCCGAAAACAGCGCCGCCAGGATAATTCCCCATAACACCACGGTACTCAGGAGGCGCCGCAGGAACACTCTGGTTTTTGAGACCGGCTGAACCGGGCTGGCTGTGGCCGACATGCGCAGCGCAACCTAGCAAGTTCACCCGCGGTTGCCAACGTGCATTTGAGCATCAAACGCTTCGGATTCCGTGGCCAGGCGCCCCTCAGGGCTGCCGGCCACGCTCGAGAATTTGTCCGATGGCCCAGCGGGCATGCTCTGAAATCAGCGGCTCCGGGTCGCGGGCGGCGCGCTCCAGCGCCGCCAGGGCGGCGGGGTCTCCCACGTTTCCCAATGCCACGCAAACGTTGCGGAGCAGTCCGCGCCGCTTGCACCTAAGGAGCGGGGTCCCCGCGAAACGCCTTTTGAATCCCGCGTCGTCCAACGCCAGCAGCTCGACCAAGTCCGGCCCGGTCAAATCCGGCCGGGCGTGAAGTTGCATCAGGTTGCCTGCGGCGGCGAACCGGTTCCATGGACAGGCCGCCAGGCAGTCATCGCAGCCAAAGATGCGGCGGCCAATCGCCGGGCGCAGCTCGAGGGGGATCGGACCTTTCAACTCGATGGTCAGGTAGGAAATGCACCGGCGCGCGTCCAGTTGGAACGGAGCCGTGATGGCCTGGGTGGGGCAGGCTTTCAAGCAACGCATACAGGTGCCGCAACGGTTCGGTTCGGGAGGGTCCGGGGGCAGTTCCAGCGTGGTGATAATCTCGGCGAGCAGAATCCAGTTGCCGAACTGCCGGCTAACGAGGTTGGTGTGTTTGCCGATGAAACCAATCCCAGCCCGCTCAGCCAAATCGCGCTCCAGCACCGGCCCGGTGTCCGTGTACCACAGCGAGCGCGCGCCCGCGCCGCCCAGCTCGTCAAGAAAGCCGGCCAGCTCGGCCAGCAGCCCGGCCAGCACCTCATGGTAGTCCCGATGACGCGCGTAGCGGGCAATCACGCCATGGCCGCCCGCGGGGGTGTCGGGGGGGAGCGCCTCGCCGTAACTGGCTGCCAGGCAGAGGATGCTGCGCGCCCCCGGCAACACCCGCTGCGGGTCGGTTCTCCGGGCGGCGTTGCGTTCGAGCCACGCCATCTCCCCGTGGCGCCCTTGGGCCAGCCAGTTCTGGAAATGCGGCGCCGAAGCCGGGGGCGCGGCGGTGGTTACGCGGCAAACCTCGAACCCCAGTTCGCGCGCGCGTTGTCGAATCGCTTCGATCATCGGTGGGCGGCCTGGGCGAGGTGAAACTGGCACACCACCTGGTGGGCGACTTCGCGCAAGGACCGCCACTCGGTGTTGATCAACACATCCGCCTGCCGGTAGCAGGGCTCGCGAACCGCCAGCAACTCGCGAATTCGGGCCAGCGGGTCCGCTTCGTTGATGAGCGGACGATGGGTATGCCCGCGCACCCGCTGCCAGATCATCTCCGGCGACGCCCATAAACAAACCACCAACGCGTGACTCTTGAGACTGGCCAGGTTCGCCGGGTTCACCGGCAGCCCGCCGCCCGTGGCGATGACCGTCTTTTGACACCCAGCCAGCTCCTCCACGATGCGGCATTCCCATTCCCGAAACGCCGGCTCCCCCTCCTCGCGGAAGATGTCGCTAATCGCTTTACCGGCGCGCGACTCGATCAGTTGATCGGTGTCAACAAAGGTGAAATCCAGCGCCTGCGCCACCAGCCGGCCCACCGAGGATTTTCCGGTGCCCATGAACCCAATGAGCGCGAGGTTCTGCATCGAACGCGTGCCCGTCATGGCAGTTCCATAACCGATAACGCGGGGGGAGGCACGTTTTTTCCTGGCCGTTTCGCGGCCGCAATTCCCGGCCGGGCGCCCCCCGGACAAGCCGGCGCCGTGCGCGCCACCAGACTTAAGAGGGGCTTAGGGGGTCCAGCCAGTATTCCTTCAGGATGCGCATGCGCTCGCGCATTTCATCGAAGCCGAGCGGCTTGACCAGGCAGGCCGCGATGTCCATCGCGTAGGCCTGTTGCGTCTCGCGGGGCAGTTCGACCGAACTGAGCACCACCACCGGCAGAGACTGCGGAATGGCGGGGCGCTCATGAATCCAGCGCAGCACCTCCAGTCCATCCTTGACCGGCAGCCGAAGGTCCAGCAGGAACAGCGCCGGCCAGGGATAAGCGGTCCGGTCGGCAAAAACTCCAGTGCCGGCCAGATAATCAATTGCCTGCTGGCCGTCCGGGACGACGTGGACGGGATTCCGAGCGCCCGCCGAGGCCAGCGCCCGCCGAATGAGGAACGCATCCTGCGGGTTGTCTTCCGCCAATAGCACGGGCATCAGCTCTGGCATGATGAATCGCTTTCTTAAACCAATCTGGTCCTCGGGGCAATCGAAATTCTCAGGCCTAATCCTGCGCCGCGCCCGCCCGAAAAGCGGCGACGAAACCGGCACCTCCCCGCCGGTGGGACGGTTTTAACGGTGCCGGAAGCATTCTGGAACCAGTTTGCCTTTTACTCCGCAACCGGAATCTGGCATATAATAACCTTCGACCGTCCGAAACGACATGATCAGTTTTTGCGTGAGAAGTCAGTTGTGCCTTGCCGTTGCCGCGGCGCTGGTGTGGAGTTCCGCGCCAGCCGGGGCGGAGTTGCTGCTTTCCGAACCATTCGATTACCCCGCCGGACCCTTGGTCACGGTAAGTGGCGGGTCGTGGACGCATCATAGCGGCACAGTGACCGGTGAGGTCCAGGTCGTGAACGGGGCGGCTGTTCTCAGCCAGGCTTTTTCCGAGGATGTCAATCGGGTCTTGGCCGGCGCGCCGCACAGCTCCGCCACGCAGCCTGAGCCGCTTTACGCCGCCTTTCGGCTGCGGATGACCGCTCTGCCGACGGGGAGCGCCGGCGGGTATTTCGCGCACTTCAAGGATGCGGGAACGACTTTCCGGGCGCGGGTTTGGGCCATCACCAACGGGGCAAGTCCCGGCGCGTATCGCCTCGGTTTATCCTCGGCAAGCAGCTCAGCGGCCGAGGTGGTTTATCCGCTGGACCTGACACTGGATCGGAGCTACGTGGTGGTGACGCGGCTTTCCTTGAGCACCTCGGTCGCTGCGCTGTGGATTGACCCGTCGGCGGAGGATGACGCCTCGGTTTCCACACCAGCCGGCCCCTCGGCGTTTGCGGCCACGGCCTATGCGTTGCGCCAGGCCAGCGGGATCGGCGCGGCCCTGATTGATGACTTGCGCGTCGGGACCAACTTCAGCGAGGTGCTTGCCGCTCCGATTCCGCCGCCGGTATTCAGCCTTCAGCCCCTCAGCCAGGTGGTGGATGAAGGCAGCAGGGTCACCTTGAGCGGGCTGGCGACCGGCGCCGAGCCGATGTTCTACCAGTGGCGTTTTGAGGGGGTGGACCTGCCCGGGGCGACCACTTCGACCCTGGCCTTCGGCGCAGTGACGACAAATCAGGCGGGGGTGTACGTTTTGCGGGCGAGCAACGCCGGAGGCGCGGTCAACAGCCAGCCGGCCACGCTCACGATCAATCCCACGCCTGCGCCCGAGCCCGGCGCGATTTCCGTGGTCGTTTACAATGTGAAGGGCAATGGCGCCAGCAATTGGAGCACCAACTCGGCCCAAGTGCGCGCCATCGGACGGCAGGTCGCCCACCTGCGGCCGGACGTCATCGCGTTCAATGAAATCCCCGCGAATTACACGTGGGAGATGACGAACTTTGTGACGACTTTCCTGCCGGGATATTATCTGGCGACCAACTCGGGCACCGACGGCTACATTCGCAGCGTGGTGGCGAGCCGGTACCCGATTGTTTTCTCGAAGTCGTGGCTGGACGGCACGAGCCTGCAGGCGTTTGGCTACAACGGTTTCTTTACGCGCGACCTGTTCCAAGCGCGGGTGGCGATGCCGGGCTTCCCGCGCGAACTCGACGTGTTCGTGACCCATTTGAAGGCGACCACCTCGAGTCCGCAAAGCGACGCGAACAAGCGCGGAGCCGAGGCGGCCGCCATTTCAAACTTTTTCGTGACCGTTTATCTGCCGACCAACGGCCTGCATCCGTATCTGCTGGCGGGGGATTTGAACGAGGATGTGTTCCGGCCCGAAGCCAGCCGGTATGACAGCCGGCAGCCCGTTCAAACGCTGGTCAGCGCGCCGACCGGCCTGCGATTGACGACCCCGGTGAATCCCTTTACGGGGGCGGATTTCACGCTGTCCATTCAAGGCACACTGAATGCGCGTTTTGACTACGTGCTGCCCAACGGGCTCCTTTTTTCGAACGTGTTCGCCAGCCAGGTCTTTCGCACGGACGTGCTCCCCGGTCTTCCCCCGCCGCTCCTGGCCTCGGACAGCGAGACGGCTTCCGACCATCTGCCGGTCCAGATGGTGTTTGTCAACCCCTACACCCGGCCGTTCAAAGTGACGGAGGTGTCGCAGGACGGTTCGGGCTTGAGGATTAGGTGGGAGTCGGTGCCGGGGCAGGCCTATCGGGTCGAGCAGTCGGTGGATTTGAATTTGTGGCAGGTGTGCGCCGACAACCTGCTCGCAACCGGCGCGTCATACACCTTCAGCACCAATTCCGCCACGCCGGCAATCTTCTTGCGGGTCAGGCGGCTGCCTTAAGGCCGGCGCGGCTTCTCATCGAGGGGGGGTTCGGCGGGTGCCCAGCAAAGACTCGGCCGCCAGCAGAAGCAGGACGGCCGCGACGGGATAATGGAACCGGTCAATTCCAAGCTTGCGGCCCGGGCCGGCCCCGGCGCCATTGCTGAGCTCTTCCAGCGCCAGTTGCACCCGGGCGAGACCTTCACCCAGCGGTCCCAGCGGGAAGTAAGCGCCACGCGTTGCCGAGGCGATTTCACGCAAGGTTTTTTCGTCCAGCCGGCTGCGAACCACTTCGCCGCGGCTGTCGCGCAGCAGCTCGACGCGGCCCTGCTCATTGAGCAACTGGATTTCCGAGCCGGCGGGCGTGCCAACTCCGATCGTAAAGACGACCACGCCTTTACGGGCCAGTTGCTCCGCGATGCGCACGCCTCCCTTCTCCAGGTCCTCCCCGTCGGTGAGGACCAAGAGGACCTTTTCCGGCCGGTTCTGGTCCAGGGCGCGAAAGCCTTCGTCCAGGGCGCGGCCAAGGTCGGTGCCGAGGATGGGGATGGTTTTTTCGTCCACCGCATTCAAGGCATCGAGGAAGGCGCCGTAGTCGTAGGTCAGGGGACATTGGAGAAAGGCCTGGCCGGCGAAGGCAACCAGGCCGACCCGTCCGCGGCCCTGGCGCTGCACATAATCCTGTATGGCAAACTTGGCGCGCTGAAGCCGGTTGGGGCTGACATCGGTGGCGAGCATGCTGCGGGAGCAATCCAGCAGAAAGAGCGTATCGCGGCCCAGGAGCTGCCCGGCGAGTTCCTCCTGGCCCCATTGCGGGCGGGCGAGGGCCAGGCCAATGCCTGCCACCGCGAGCAACTGCATGGCATTTTTCAAGGCGCGCCTCAGGGGGCTGTAGGAGCGCGTGAGGGTTTCAATGAACTGCGGAGCGGCCAGTTGAGATAACTGGCGTCGGCGGGCCCAGGCGGAGTAACGTTGCAGGGCCAGGACGAGCAGCGGCCCAAGCAAGGCCAGCCAGAGCCACGCCGGTTCGGCAAAATGGGGCTGCGACCAGTCCATCAAGGCACCCTCCTCAAGCGGGTATTGGCCAGGACCAGCTCGAGCGTCAGCAGCCCCAGGCCGGCCAGCAGAAACCACTGGAACAAAGGCCGGTAGGTGGTGAACCGGCGCAATTTCACCTCGGATTTTTCCAACTGATCAATCTCGTTGTAGATGCGCTGCAATTCCCGGCGGTTGGTTGCGCGATAGAACTTGCCGTTGGACAAGGCCGACATTCGGGCCAGCACACTGTAATTGGCCGGCTGGAGCATCATGCCAAAGGTCAGATTGCCCTGCGGGTCCACCACCAGCTTGCCGGTGCTCGGATCGAAGGCTGGCAATTCGGTCGGTTGTTCGATACCGATGCCGATGGTGTAAATCTTGACGCCGAGCGCGGCGGCGAGCTGCGCGGCGGGAACGGGATCAATCTCCCCTTTGTTGTTATCCCCGTCGGTCAGGAGGATCATGATGCGGCTCTTGCTGTCCTTGAGGTCCTTGAGACGCTTGGCGCCGGCCGCCGCGGCATCCCCGATGGCCGTGCCCAAATCGCGGATGAGACCGACGTGGAGCCGGCGCAGGTTTTCAATGAGCCACTCGTGGTTGAGTGTCAGGGGGCTGGCCAGGTAGGGAACCGCGGAGAAGACGATCAGACCCAGGCGGTCGTTGGGCCGTTTGCGGATGAAGTCTTCGAGAACCTCGGACGCGACGTCAAAGCGCGACACGCGCTCGTGGGGCGCGCCCATGTCGAGGGCCATCATGGACCAGGACAAATCCACCACGAGCATGATGTCAATGCCGCTGGCCTCGGTTTCCGTGTGGTCGTTGGCGAACCGCGGGCCGGCCAGCGCGAAGATGCACAGGCCGAGGGTGAGGATTCGCAGGAACAGGAGGAACCGCCCGGCGGCGGCGCGGGCGGCCGCGCCGGCGGCGCGGGCGATTTCCGCGCTCGGGAAGCGGAGGGCGGCCAGCTTGCCGGCACGCCCGTGCAGGAAGGCATAGACCGGCAGGAGGGCCAGCAGGGCCAGAATCCAGGGGTATTGGAATTCGAAGTTGCCGCTCATGCCGTGGCGGGGGTTGAGCCCTGCGCCGGCGCCGCCATCCGGGCGAGCTCCGCCCGGCGTGCTTCGGCGGCGGCAATCAACTCCAACGCCCGAGCGGCCGCGTTCAGGGGCGGGCCCTGGGGCGCCGGCGCGAACTTGCGCTCGTCGCATTGTCGGAGCAGCTCCACGACTTTTGCCCCCAGTTCGGGGCCCGCCTCGGGGCACTGCTGGAGGGCCTGAGCCACCTCGGCGGTGGTCCACTCGCCCACGCCCAGCCGGAAGGCGTCGCGCACATAATGGCGCAACGCGGACGATACCCGGCTCAGCAGCATTCCCGTTTCGGGCTGGCCGCGCAACGGCTCGAGTTCCCGCCGCGCCAGGCTTTCCGGGGGCGCCAGCCCAGCCGGCCGCGGTCTCCGCCACCACGCGAACCCGGCCGCCGTTCCAGCCAGAACCAGGACCGCTGAGCCGATCACCGTCGGCCCGTGCTGTTCCCAAAAGCCGGGTGGAATCTCTCCCCGGGGCGGTTGCAGCGGCGGGATTTCGTCATCCCCCGCCTGGGTGGGAGAGAGCGTTGCGGCGGAGCCGGCCTGCAGCCAAACCGCAACCCCGAGGCTGACGACGAGCGCGAGGCACCTCGACTCTCTGCGGTTGCGCCGGTTGGTGAGTGCCATGCCGCGCCCGCCACGTTTAAGAAAACCGCGTTTCAACCCCGCCTCCTTCCGCGCCGGGTTTCGAAGAAGTTCTGCAGCGTGGGCGCGAATGGCTCCACGGTGCTGAAGCTCAAGGTCTCGACTCCGGCCCGCCGCAGGGCGCGGTCCAGTTCGGCGAGCCGCTCCGCATTGGTCCGCGCGAACGCGTCGCGCACGGCCGCACGGTGGGTGTCCATTTCGAGGAGTTCGCCGGTTTCGGCGTCTTCGATGGTGAGCAGGCCGGCATGGGGCAGGCGGCTTTCGCGCGGGTCGTGGAGATGAACGCAGACCAGATCGTGCCGCGCGTTGGTCAGGCCCAGTTCCTGGAGGGTATCGCGTCCGGCCATGGCCTGGCCCGCGGCCGGGCCGAAGCTATGGAGAAAGTCGGTGAGGAGAAAAATGATCGAACGGCGGTGGAGCACGTGGTTCAGGAAGGCGAGGGCGGCGGGTATGCTGGTGGCGGGGCGGGCGGGCTGGAAGGCGAGCAGCTCCCGGATGAGCCGGAGGATGTGTTTCCTTCCTTTGCGGGGGGGCAAATAGAGTTCCACCTGGTCCGAGAACAGCAAGAGGGCAACCTTGTCGCTGCTGCGCGTGGCGGAGAGGGCCAGGGTGGCCCCGATTTCCGCGGCAAACTCGCGTTTGGAACGCGGCCCCGACCCAAAGGCCGAGGAGGCGGAAACATCCACCGCCAGCACCATGGCCAGTTCGCGCTCCTCGCGGTAGCGTTTGACGAAAGGACGGCCCATGCGATAGGTGACGTTCCAGTCAATGTCGCGAACCTCGTCGCCGGGGATGTATTCGCGCAGTTCCTCGAAATCCATGCCGCGGCCTTTGAAGTGGCTCAGGTAAGCCCCCACCATCATGTCGTTGACCAGGCGATTGGTGCGCACCTCGACCCGGCGGACACTTTCCAGCAGTTCGGTGAGGGTCATAAAGCGAGCAGGCAAAGTCTTCCGAGGCGGCCGGCGGGATTCGGAGGGTCCCCGGCGGCCGCGCTCGAAGCCGAATCAGGGCACCGGCACGGCATTCAGGATTTTCTGGATCAGGGCATCGGTGGTGATGGCCTGGGCCTCGGCCTCGTAGGTCAGGATGATGCGATGCCGCAGGACGTCGGGTCCAATGCTTTTGACGTCCTCGGGCGTGACATAGGCGCGGCCCTGGAGCAGGGCCCACGCTTTCGCGGCCAGCGTCAGGTAGATTGTCGCGCGCGGCGAGGCGCCGAATTGAATGAAATGTTTGATGTCCAGCTTGTAGCGCTCGGGCTGGCGGGTGGCGAAAACCAGGTGGACGACATAATCGCGCACCTTTTCATCCACGTGAATCTGGTCCACCAGCTTGCGCGTGCGCAGGATTTCGTCCAGGCCGATCACCGGCTGCACCGCGGTCTCGGGCGCGGTGAACGCCATGCGGTCGAGGATGCGGCGTTCCTCCTCGAAGGTGGGATAATGCAGCAGCACCTTGAACATGAACCGGTCCACTTGCGCTTCGGGCAAGGGGTAGGTTCCTTCCTGGTCAATCGGGTTCTCGGTGGCCAGCACGAGGAACGGGGCGGGCAGCGGCATGGTCTCACCGCCGAGCGTCACCTGGCGTTCCTGCATCGTCTCGAGCAGGGCGGATTGCACTTTGGCCGGCGCTCGGTTGATTTCGTCGGCCAGAACGAAATTGGCGAATACGGGTCCCCGGGTGGCGTGATACTTGCCGTCCTGGGGGTTGTAAATCAGGGTGCCGACAATGTCCGCGGGCAGGAGGTCGGGCGTGAATTGGATGCGATGAAAGGAAGCCTGGATGGCCGCCGCCAGCGTGCGCACCGACAGGGTCTTGGCCAGCCCGGGCACACCTTCCAACAGCACATGGCCGTTGGCAAGGAGTCCAACCAGCAGGCGGTCCACGAGTTGTTCCTGGCCAACAATGACGCGGCCGATTTCCTGGCGGAGTTTGCTGATCCACCCCGCCGCCGCCTGCACCTGGTCACTCAAAGGAGTACTCATTGGCACGAATCTAGGCAAGGAATGCAGGTTACTCAAGTGAATCGGCAAAAAAGCGGGGGCTGAGCGGGCAGGCAACCTTCTGACCGGGAACCGCATCGGTGGAATCGTTCCTTTAGGGCTTTACTCTGCGCCCCGGGAGGCTTACGTTGAACGGGTAGTTATTTTACTGTATGAACGTAATGATTGCAGCAATGCTCGGCGGTTGGGAAATTGTCCTGATTCTCGCCGTCGTGTTGATCCTTTTTGGCGCCAAGAAGCTGCCGGAACTGGCAAAGGGGTTGGGCACGGGCATCAAGGAATTCAAGAAAGCCACCCGTGAAGTGACGGATGAGATTTCTTCCGCAATGGATGAGCCGCCCCCGCCGCCGCGCCGGCTGCCCTCGAACAACACCGCCGCCAGCGAGTCCCAGCAATCCACCGTCTCCCAGTCTTCGCCTGACTCCAAAGCGTGATTCGGTGAGTGGATAACCGCATGGCCGATGAATCCGCAGCGGAACGCCCCGACGTCGAGCAGGAAGAGGAGGAGGAAGGGGGTCCGGTAAAATCCTTTCTGGAGCACCTTGAGGACCTGCGTTGGGTGCTCATCAAGAGCGTGGTTGCGCTGGGCGTGGCCATGCTGGTGTGTCTCATTGCGGGCAATCACGTCGTTGATATTCTCCGTCGGCCGCTGGCCAAGGCGCGCGTCTCCTACCCCGGCACCAATCAGGTGGTGACCGTCCGCTTCGGCACCAACGTGCTGGGGGTTTACACCCTGACCGCCGCCCAACAGGAAGCGTTCCGGCTCGGAACCAACCGTTTCCTCGCCGTCCATCTGGAGCCCGCCATGGTCGGCACCAATGCCGTCCTGACCTGGCGCGTCGAGGACGACCCGCGCCTGGCCGAAACCGCCGAAAAAATGCGGGTCGAGTTGCTGAACCTGAGCCCGGCGAGCGGTTTCTTTGTCGCTTTTCAGGTGGCGTTCTATGGCGGGCTGGTGCTGGCCGCGCCTTTCATTTTCTACTTTGTCGCGGCCTTTGTCTTCCCCGCCCTCAAGATGAAGGAGAAATACTATGTTTACCGCGGGCTGGTGTTCGGCGTGGGGTTGTTTCTAATCGGCGTGGCTTTTTGTTATTTTGCGCTGATGCCGGTGGCGCTGGCCGCCTCGCAAGTCTATTCCCAATGGCTCGGCTTTTCCGCCTACCAATGGAAGGCCGACGAATACATCAGCTTCGTCTCCAAGTTCATGCTCGGGATGGGCATCGGTTTCGAAATGCCGGTCGTCATCCTCACCCTCGTCAAAATCGGGGTGCTCAACTACCATATCCTCGCCAAGGGCCGCCGGTACATGATTGTGATCAACCTGGTGCTGGGAGCCGTGCTCACCACGCCGGAGGTCATTACGCAGGTGATCATGTTCATCCCCCTGCAGTTCCTCTACGAAGTGAGTATCTGGGTGGCTTGGTGGTGGGAACGGCAGGAAAAGAAACGGGAAGCGGCGGCGGCCGTGCCCGCCCGCACCTGAGCTTTTTCCGGCCTTCCCCGCCCTCCCAACAAATTTCAACAAATCCGGCTTTACAACCTGTTTGGAACCGGGGTAGCTTTTCGACGAAACGAACCGTTTTCAACACAGCGACGACTATATGCGAAAGACTTTGCTTCTGCTGGCGGGCGCGGCCTTGGTGGCTTCCCTGGGCGCTGGTTGCGCCAACACCGAGAGGAAACTCAGCCGCGGCTTCAACAACACCCTCGAGCTGGTCCGGCTGGGCGAGTTGCGCCGGACGCAGGAACAAACGGCATTGTTTGATGGCCCCAGTTCGGGTTATGGCACGGGTTTCTTCACGGGCTTGAACCGCAGTCTGGCGCGCACGGGCATCGGCCTTTACGAAATTGTCACCTGCCCCTTCCCGCCCTACGACCCGGTGTTTACGGATTACCTCTCGCCGAACCCTGCCTACCCGGACAGCTACCGGCCCAGCATGGTTGAAGACGCGATGTTCTCGACCGACGCCAACCTGGGTTTCAGCGGCGGCGATGTCGCCCCGATGATCCCGGGCAGCCGGTTCCGCATCTTCGACACCCACTGATCCCTTTTCCTCGGACCCGCAGCGCCAACCGGCCGTTGGCGCTGTTTTTTATTGGGCTTAACCCAAATCACCTGCACGGCGCCCGCAGCCCTGCCGTCCCCTCACGATGGAGAAAGACTCCCCCTGCAAAGTCAATCTGCTCCTGAACATCCTGGGCCGCCGGCCCGACGGTTTTCATGAGCTCGAGACTGTGCTGCATCCTGTCGCTTTCTGTGACCGGTTGCGGTTCGACCGCGCTGCCAAGGGGATCGAGCTCACGTGCAACGACCCCCGGTTGCCAACGGATGGACAGAACCTCGTTTTTCGGGCGGCGGACGCATTCCTGAAATCCACCCGCATTTCCAGCGGCGTCCGAATCCATTTGGAAAAGCGCATCCCAATGGCCGCCGGCCTGGGGGGCGGGAGCGGCAATGCTGCAACCACCTTGCTCGGCCTTAATGAGTTGTTTGGCCAGCCACTTGCCCCCGCACAACTCCAACAGCTCGCCACCGGGCTGGGATCGGATGTTCCTTTTTTTCTCCAGTCCCGCCCGGCGCTGGGCACCGGCAGGGGCGAAATCCTCGAGCCCCTTGACCCGTTTCCCTGTTTTTGCGGCGCGGCTTTTCTCTTGATCCATCCGGGATTCGGCATCTCGACGCCTTGGGCTTATCAGCAACTCCGCCGTTTTCCTTGGGCATTGAATGGCCGGCCCGGCAGAGCCCGGGAACTGGTCAACGCGCTCCAGGCCGGCCCGCTGAAAGCGGCTGCCTCAGGCTTCTACAACTCGTTGGAAGCCCCCGCCTTCGAAAAACATCCCATCCTCGCGCTCTACCGGGACTTCCTGGTGGAGGAGGGAGCGGCCGGCGCCCTCATGTCCGGCAGCGGCTCGACGGTCTTTGGCGTGTGCGCCAGCCTCGCGGACGCGGACCGCCTGGCTGACAAGTTCCGCACCCGCTTTGGCTCCGCCGCCTGGGTCCGCACCGTGCCAGCCGCCCCTGCTCCGGCTTAGTCCGTCGCAGAGGGCTCCGGTCTCAGGCAACTGGTGCTGAGCAGCAGGCGAAAGGCTTCGCGTTTGTCCAGCACTTCATTATGTCCAAGGTTGGTGTGGAGAAAGAGACGGCGGTGTTTCAACAGGTCCTCCGCCGTGGCCGCGGTGTCCTTATTCTGATAATAGCTTTGGCGCCTGGTCTCCAGCCGGTTCATCATGGTTTTGGTTTCCTCCAGGGTGCCGCCATTGTCGGTGTAGAGGTTGACAAAGCGCGCGGCCGGGTGCGCTTCCAGCCACGCGAGGAACCTGTCCGTGCGCGCGTAAAGGCCGTCAAACAGCCACACCTCCTGGATTTTGTCCGGCAGCCCTCCCCGCTCGAGGATGGCCGAGATGACCTGGTAGCCCCCGCTATGGCCTGAAAGGATGATCCTGCCCGGTGCGGGCGGGGAGCCGCGCGCGCCGGCGTCCGCCGGCAGGCAGGCCAGCACCTCGGTCAGGAACCGAGCGAATCCGCCCGCGTCCTCGAGTTTGCCGCCGAACGAGTCGGGCGCGTTGCGCGGGCCTTGAGGAATGACCAGCACCGCGTTGCGACCGCTGGCGGCCAGTTGTTCCGCCAGTTTGAATTGTTTCAGCGCCCCGGCCGCGGTATTGCGCCAGCCATGGAAATGAACCACCAGGTCAACGGGGTCCGTGCACCGAAAACGGGCGGGAAGGAAAAGCAGAACGGTATTGTCTGAATAATGCGCGGGTGCTGGATAAGTCTGGCCCTGGTAAACGTGACCTTGGGCGCGCTGGGGATGCGGGAAGGGAGCCGAGGCCAGGTTGGTGACAATCAGGCGGCCCAGGGGGGCCAGTTCACGGGTAAGGTCTTGGGCGGGAGCGGGCGGCGCGGTCAAAAGTCCGAATACCAGGAATCCCAGACAGTGTTGGAAGGATTGGAGTTTCATTTCAGCGCGGGATGACCCCGGGGGGCCATCGGTTTGGGACATTCCACGGCGCGCGCGGCGCCGGCGCCTGGTCCGACCACCCGGCGCAGTCCGCCGGCGGAATCAGGCGCCGACCTGGCGTTTGATGGCGTCGGTAATCAGTTTGGACCATTTTTCCAGGGTGGCGGCGTCGCGTCCCTCCAACAGCAGGCGCGCTTTGGGTTCGGTGCCCGAATATCGCAGGAGAATCCGGCCGCCCATGCCTTGGAGTTCCTTCTCGGCGTCGCCAACCAACTGCATGACTTTGTCCAGTTGTTCGAAGGGTTTCTTTTCGCGCACCACCACGTTGGTGACCAGTTGCGGAAACCGGGTCCAGCACTTGATGACCTTCGACAGCGGCGCCTGTTGCAGCTTCATGGTCTTGAGCACCTGGAGCGCGGCCACCAAACCGTCGCCGGTGGTGCTGAAGTCCCGAAAAATCATGTGGCCGCTTTGTTCGCCGCCGAGGTTGCAGCCCGTGCGGAGCATTTCATCAATGACGTTCTTGTCGCCGACGGCCGTGCGAACCACCCGGCCGCCGGCGGCCTGAACGGCGGCGTCGAGGCCGGCATTGCTCATGACCGTTGCCACCAGCGTGCGCTCGGCCAGGGTGCCCTGGCGGAGCATCTCCAGGGCGGAGATGGCCATGATGTCGTCCCCGTCAATCAGGCGCCCGGTTTCGTCCGAGAGCAGGACGCGGTCGGCATCGCCGTCATGGGCGATGCCGAGGTCGGCGCGATGTTCCCAGATTTTCTGGCACATGAGGGAGGGATGCATCGAGCCGCAATCCCTGTTGATGTTCATGCCGTCGGGCTGATTGCCATAGACAATCACCTCGGCGCCCAGCTCGCGCAGCACGCAGGGCGTGGATTTGTAGGCCGCCCCATGCGCGCAATCCACCACGATCCGCATGCCCTCCAGGGTCATGCCGCGGGGGAAGCTGGCTTTGGCATGCTCGATATAACGGCCCAGGGCGTCATCTATGCGCACCGCCTTGCCGATGTCGTCGGCCGTGGGCCGGATGTTTTCGATCTGGCCGCTGAACACCAGGGTCTCGATTTCCTGTTCGATCTTGTCGTCGAGTTTGTAGCCGTCCGCCCGGAAGAACTTGATGCCGTTGTCGGCATAGGGATTGTGCGAGGCCGTGATGACGATGCCCGCGTCGGCCCGCAGGCTGCGCGTGACATAGGCCACGCCGGGCGTCGGGAGCGGCCCGATGAACAAGACATCCACCCCCATGGAAAGAATGCCCGAGGAGATGGCGTTCTCGAGCATGTAACCGGAGAGCCGCGTATCCTTGCCAATGACGATTTTATGCCGCCCGCGGCCCCGGGCGGGGCTCTGGAGGTTTTTGAAAACATGGCCGGCGGCGCGCCCGAGTTTGAGGGCCGTTTCAGCGGTGACCGGCTCGATGTTGGCGGTGCCCCGGACGCCGTCCGTGCCAAAAATGCGTTTTTGATGGGAACCCATTAGGCGGAATTGAGCAGACAAGATTGGAAATTTGGAAAGAAAAAAATCGGCCTCACCCGCCCTCCGAGGCGAAGACAATCTGCACTTCCTCGGGAATGATGCGGGTGACACTGATGCCCGGCGGCGTGCTGATTTCGATCCGCTTGCGCAGCCCGTGGGCGGCTTCGATGCCGGTCATGTCCACCAGCAACCGGATATCCCGCGCGATGAGAGTCTGGAGGGCGCGGGCGTCTCCCTGGACCGTGACCTCGGCTTCTTTGGGGATCACCTTGTAGTTGCGGGCATCACCCGCGCTCGAGACCACGAGCACGGGAATGGCGGTGAAAGTCCGGCTCTCGAGGACCAGCGGGACCGGGCTGCTGGGGGCAAGGTCCCGCGCATAATAGATGGTGAGGTAAATGAGCGTGGCCAGCGCCAGCGAGAACAGCTTGAGCCAGAAATCGTGAACGAAGAGGCGGCGCAGGGCGGCGATCATGGCGCGGAGGAAGTGGTTTCGGTGCGGGGCGCTTCCATTTCGGCCTTGGTGACCACGACGGGACCGGGCACCACTTTGCGCTCGTTGAAGAGGGAACGGACCCAGCCAAACCATCGGCGGGACCGCGCGGGCCGCACCAGCGTCGAGGTCAGGAACGCCCGGAGCTCCTCGATGGTGACGCCCCGGACGAACTGCCCCTTGTAGGCGTAGGAAATCGCGCCGGTCTCCTCCGAAATGACCACCACCACCGCATCGGTTTCCTCACTCAGGCCAATGGCGGCGCGGTGACGCGTGCCCAGGGAAGGGTTGAGGTCCTGCCGCTGCGTCAGCGGGAAGATGCAGGCGGCGAAGGCGATGCGGTCGCCTTTGATGATCACCCCGCCATCGTGAATGGCATTGTTGGGGAAGAAGATCGTCTCGAGCATCTCCGGGGTGGCTTCGCAATCCACCACGATCCCGGACTCGACCGCCTCCTGCAAGTTGATGGACTGCTCGATGGCAATCAAGGCCCCGATCCGCACTTCGGACAGCCGCTCGGCGGTCTGGATGATCACTTCGATGTTTTCCCGCTGCTCATGCGCGGTGCCGAACAAAGGCAGATTGCCCAATTCCGCCAGCATGCGGCGCAACTCCGGCTGGAAAATGACCAGCACTCCCAGCAGCGAGAACGCCGAGAAGGCGCCCAGCAGGTACTGGAGGACCTTCAGGTTGAGCAGAAAGCTGACCAGCACGAGCGTGAGCAGGACGACCAGGAAGCCGGTCACCACCGGGGCCCCCCGGGTGCCCCGGACAAAGCGCAAGGCATAGTAGATGCCCACCGCCAGAATGAGAATTTCCAGCGCGGGCCGCCATGCGAGTTTGAGCAGGTCCAGCATTTCTTACCGTGGCGTTCTGCGGGCGAGGATGGCCTCGGCCATCCTCAAGGCCTGCAAGGTTGGAGCCACATCGTGCGTCCGAATGATCGCGGCGCCGGCTTCGAGCGCCAGGCAGGCACACGCCAGCCCGCCCGCCAGACGGTCGCCGGCGCCCAGCACCCGGCCGATAAACGATTTTCGCGAGACTCCGATCAGGAGGGGACGCTCAAACCGGCCAAAGGCTTCCAGCCTGCCAAGCACCTGCAGGTTGTGTTCCACCGTCTTCCCAAAACCGATGCCCGGGTCCAATATAATTTGCTCGCGGGCAACTCCGCAATGGTTCAGTTGCTCGAGCCGTTCGGAAAAGAAGGCGCCAATCTCGCCCACCACGTCCTGGTAAACCGGGTTTTGCTGCATGGTTTGGGGAGTGCCCTGCATGTGCATACAGACGTAGCCGGCGCCGGTTTCCGCCGCCAGCCGCCACATGGCCGGGTCCTGGCGATTGGCGCCGACGTCATTGATCAGGCTGGCGCCCGCCGCCACCGCAGCCCGGGCGACGGCCGGTTTCATCGTGTCAATCGAAATGGGGACCGGGACGCGGGGCGCCAGCGCTTCAATCACCGGCAGGACTCGCCGCATTTCCTCCTGCTCGCCCACCGGGACGGCTCCCGGGCGGGTGGATTCTCCGCCAATGTCCAAAATCGCGGCCCCCTCCTTCACGAGCTCCAAGGCATGCGCCACCGCGGCTTCGGGCGCCAGAAATTGGCCTCCGTCCGAAAACGAGTCGGGCGTAACGTTGACAATGCCCATGACCAATGCCGGCCCGGGAAACTCGAACCGGAATTGGCGGGCGCGGAGCAGCATGGGAAACAGGCGGATGGGCCGGGAGCCGAGAGCGGCGCCCTCAATAACCCGGCCCGGAAGGCGAGAGTTGAATCAATTCGATTTCATACCCCTCGGGGGCGTCAATAAAGGCGATTCCCCCGCCATCGGGCTTGAAGTGGGGTCCGTCGGAATACTGCATCCCCAAGGCGGCAAGGTGTTTTCCAAAGGCTTCGAGGCTGTCCACCTGAAACGCCAGGTGAGTCAGGTCGGGTTGCACCTGAACGTCTCCCCCCGCTGGATAGTGGCACAATTCAATCAACTCTTCGCTTTCCGGCGCCTTAAGGAAAACCAGCTCGGAGCCGCGCGGCGATTTCTGGCGCCGCACTTCCTCGAGACCCAGCACCTTCTTGTAGAAAGTGACGGACCGTTCCAGGTCGTTGACGCGGTACCGCGTGTGCAGCAGTTTTCGAACCTTGCTCATGGGCTGACATTAACGCGGTTCCGTTACAAGGCAATGGGGAATTGCGCTGAATTGCCACCAGGCGCCGCTTGGCCCGGCCGGCGGGGGGCTCACAGCCGGGCGCGACGGGGGCTACGGTCCGCTCCGGCGAAGCAGGCGTTCCCGCGTGTAAGGGATGAGGCCGCCGGCGTCCAGAATCGCCTGACGCGACCTGGGCATCGGTTCGACAGGGAAGACTTTGCCCGAAGTCAGATTGCGAATGGCCTCGGCGGTGATTTCGAGGTCATCCCCCTCGGACGCCTCGAGTTCGGGGCAAACCACCATGCGCAAGCCCAGGTTAATGCCGTTCTGGAGGAAAATGCGGGCAAAACTCTTGGCCACAATAACGAGGTCATGTCCCTTCAGGCAGGACACGGCCTGTTCGCGGGAGGAGCCGCAGCCAAAGTTCCTGCCGCCCACCACCACACTGCCGGGGGGCACCTGTTTGGCCTTGAGTTTCCCATTGAAATTCGCGTCATCCGCGAACGCGAACTGGGGGGTTTCCGTGGGCAAAACCGTGGCCATGAAACGGCCCGGATAAATGACATCGGTCGAGACATCATCGCCGACCTTAAGCACGACTTTTGGCATAGGCAGTGGGTTGAGCAATGTTTGGAGCGGCGTTGTCAGCGGCCAGCGGGACGCGCGCGGCCTGGCTGCCACGGCGGGGAATCTTCGCGCCGGGCGTCCAGGCAGATTGGCCGGAAATGAGCAACAGGGGGTGGGCCATTTATTGGGGGAGCTTGCGGGGGTCCGTGATGACACCCTGGATGGCCGAAGCGGCGGCGGTGGCGGGAGAGCAGAGGTAAACCTCGGAATTGGGGTTGCCCATGCGTCCCTTGAAATTCCGATTGGTGGTGGAGAGGGCAACCTCGCCGTCGCCCAGCGCGCCCTCATGCACGCCAAGGCAAGGGCCGCAGCCAGGGTTCATGACCACCGCCCCTGCTTTGACGAACACCCCCAGGTAGCCTTTGACCAGCGCCTGCCGGTAGATTCGGCCCGAGGCCGGGAAAACGAGCATCCGGGTATGTGCGGTCACCTTCCGCCCTTTGAGGATGGTGGCGGCCACCTCCAGGTCGTCCAGCCGGCCATTGGTGCATGAGCCGATGACCACTTGGTGGATTTTCGTGCCGGCAACCGCCGCCACCGGTTTGACGTTGTCCACCGTATGGGGGCAGGCGACCTGCGGTTCGAGCTTGGAGACGTCAATGGGAATGACCAGCTCGTACTGGGCGTCGCGGTCAGGCTGCAGCAGCTCGACCGGGCCCTTGACCCCCGCTTCCTCGCGCAGATACCGCGCGGTTTCCTGGTCGGGCGGGACGAGGCCCGCGGTGGCCCCGGCCTCGACGGACATGTTGCACAAGACCAGCCGGCCGGAGGTGGACAGGTTGCGGATCGTGGGGCCATGGAACTCCAGGACCTTGAAGTTGGCCCCTTGAGCCGTCAGCTTGCCGATCAGATGCAGGATCAGGTCTTTCGCGCCGACAAATTTCCTGAACCGGCCGCTGACGACGATCTTGATCGTGGGGGGGACCTCGACGTTGAGCACGCTGCCCAAGGCCCAGACGCTGGCCATTTCGGTGGCGCCAATGCCGAAGGCAAAGGCGCCCAACGCCCCGTGGCTGGTCGTGTGGGAATCAGTGCCCACCACCACCGTGCCCGGCAGCACGTAGCCGTTCTCGGGAAGCACCTGGTGACAGATGCCCCCCACGTCCCCGCGAATGTCGTGGAATTTGTCCACTTGCTGCGACTGGACAAACTCGCGGACTTTTTTCTGGTTCGAGGCGGTTTTGGGGGATTCGGCGGGCACGCGATGGTCAAAAATGACCGCCACCCGCCGGGCGTCCCAGATGCGGGGGGGCAGGCTTGTGCCCTTGAAGATTTCCAGGAACTGGTTGATGACCAGGGCGGCATTCTCGTGCGACATCGCCAGGTCCACCCGCGGCTCAACCACGTCGCCGGGTTTGACGGAGGCAAGGCCCGAGGCCCGGGCGAGGATTTTCTCAGCAAGTGTCATAAGCGGGGGCAGGGTTGGGATGGCCGCGACGCCCCGGCGTCATCCCACGATTTTTGGGGTTCCATGGTATTTGGCCTCGAGGGTTTCCCGGGGCAGGTAACGGTCCTCGAGCTGGCGGTATTCCTTGAGTCCGACAAAGTCGGTGAATTCCTCGAACGAGGAAGCCCACTGGGTTTGGCCGGCGAGAATGCCGGTGGGGGAATTCCTCAGCGCCGTGAAAAACGCGGTGAGCGCCTTGTGGGTGACCATGATCGAGGCGACCGGGATCGAGACCCGGCCGACGCCCATGGCGGCAAGTTCCGGGATGGGGACCAGCTCGGTCTTCATCCCGGAGATGGCGTCCATGAGGTTGACCGAGAGCGGCCCCTTGAGTTCCCGGATGGCCCGCTGGATGTCGGCCTTGGTCTTGATTCCATCAATGAAGGCCAGGTCCGCCCCCGCTTCCAGATAGAGGTTGCAGCGACGGAGGGCCTCGTCCAGCCCCTGGCTGGCGAAGGCATCGGTGCGGGCGTTGATAATGAAGTCCTTGTCCAGCGCGTCCCGAACCTCGGCGCAGGCGCGAATCTTGCCCGCCATTTCCTCGGCCGGGATCACCTCTTTGCCGGCCATGTGCCCGCAGCGCTTGGGAAAGACCTGGTCTTCGATGTTCAATCCGGCCACGCCCATGGGAATCAGGCGTTCGACGATCGCCCGGGCGTTGACGGCATTGCCTCCGCCGGTGTCAATGTCCGCCATGACGGGGATGTTCACGGCCTGAACGATGTTCCACGTGATGTCGAGGATGTCTTTCATTTGCACCAGGCCGACGTCCGGCTTGCCCAGCAACGACGCGGCCACACCATAGCCGGATATCTGAATCGCCTCAAAACCGGCGGCGGCGATGATTTTGGCGCTCAGAGCGTCGTGACAGCCGGGAACAACGACAGCCCGGCGGGCCATGATGGCCTGGCGGAGGGAGGTAGTGGTCTTCATAAAAGTCAAAGCGACAGGGGGGTGGATTGGGCTGGGGGATCAGAGCTTGCCGGCGATGGCCTGCGCCATCTCCAGCGTGGAGCTTGTTCCCCCCATGTCGTAGGTTCGAATTTTTCCTTCCCGGATCACCTCGGCCACGGCCTGCTCGACGGCGGCGGCCTTTTGCGTTTCGCCCAGCCAATCCAACATCATTTTGGCGGCGAGAATGGTGGCGATGGGATTCACCTTGTACTGGCCGGCGTACTTGGGAGCCGAGCCGTGGGTGGGCTCAAATACCGCGAGGCGGGCGCCGATATTGCCCGAGCAACCAAAGCCCAGGCCGCCGACCATCTGCGCGCAGAGGTCCGAGACGATATCCCCATAAAGGTTGGGCGCCAGCAACACATCGTAGTTGAAGGGATTCTTCAGCAGCCACATCGTCATCGCGTCAATGTTCGCATCGTCCACCTGGATTTCAGGAAACTCGCGGGCAACAGCCCGGGCCGTTTCCAGGAACAATCCGTCGGTGGCCCGCACCACGTTGGCCTTGTGAACGATGGTGACCTTTTTGCGGCGGTGTTTTCGTGCAAACTCAAAGGCGGCGCGGGCAATGCGCTCGGAGCCGGCGCGGGTATTGATTTTGCAGGAAATGGCCACTTGATCCAAAGGCGTTTGAGCGAACGCGGCGAAGGGTTTGGACAGCGTGGAGAGCGTGGCTGCCAGTTCGGCCGGGACGGGCGCGAACTCGACGCCCGCGTAGAGGTCTTCGGTGTTTTCGCGAAAAACAACCAGGTCCAGGCCCTCCTTGTAGTTGAGAGGGTTGCCGGGGAATGCCTTGCACGGCCGCAGGCAGATGTACAAATCAAACAGTTGCCGCATGCGCACTATCGGGGAGCGATAGCTCAGACCCCGGCCTTGCAGCTCGGGCGCCAGCTCGGCCGCAGCGGTTTTGGCCGGCTTCGAAGTGATGGCCCCGAACAGGGCCGCGTCCACGTTCCGAAGCAACTCGACTGTCCGGGGCGGGAAGGCGTCGCCTTCCTTGCGCCAGAACTCCCAGCCAATGTCACCCGGGAGGTAATCCGCATCCAACTGCAAACGGTCCAGCACCATGCGGGCCGCTTCCAGCACCTCGATTCCTATCCCGTCGCCGGGGAGCCAGCCAATGCGGTATTTAGCCATAACTGCGGACTTTCAATAAGGTGTCAGGACTTACGCCTCAGTTATATACCCCGTGTCAAGAGACGCGGCGTTGAGTGCGCCGCTGGCGTCCGCTTTTTTTGTCTGGATTTGGCCGGTTAGCCCTGCTAATTCCCAGTCCGATGCCAGACAATCAAGGGACCCAAAACGGCCTTGCGCCCCGTCGGATTTACGAAGTGGCCAGGGAACTGCAACTGGACACCGACAACCTTCTGCCGCATGGGCATTTCATTGCCAAGGTGCCGGTCCAGGAGTTGGAGGCCCGGCAGAAACAGCGGGACGGCGCGCTGATTCTGGTTACGGCCATGTCGCCCACTCCCGAGGGGATTGGCAAAACCACAACGACCATCGGCCTGGCTGACGCCCTGCGACAAATGGGCAAGCGCGCCTTGTTCTGCGTGCGCGAGCCCTCGTTAGGGCCCTATTTCGGCATCAAGGGTGGCGGCACAGGGGCGGGGCGGTCCCAGGTAGTGCCCGCCGAGGCGATCAACCTTCACTTTGTGGGGGACATGTACGCCGTCAGCAAGGCCAACAATCTTCTGGCCGCCTTGGTGGATAACCACCTGCAGCACGGGAACGAGCTGGGCATTGACCCGCGGCAAATCGTGCTGCGGCGGGTGATTGACCTGAACGACCGCTCGCTGCGGGATATCATCATTGGTCTGGGCGGTGTCATGCACGGCGTCCCCCGCCGGGATGGCTTCAACATCACCCCGGCCTCGGAGGTAATGGCCATTCTATGCCTGGCGCGGGATTTCCAGGATTTGGGGCAGCGGTTGAGCCGAATGGTGGTGGCGTTCACTTACAAGGGCGAGCCGGTTCGTGCCGCGCAGATTGAGGCGGTGGGAGCCATGCAAGTGCTTTTGCGCGACGCCATTCATCCGAACCTGGTGCAATCCCTGGAGGGGACGCCGGCCTTCGTGCACGGGGGCCCCTTTGCCAATATCGCCCAGGGCACCAACACCACCTTGGCCACCCGCATGGGATTGAAACTGGCGGACTATGTGGTTACCGAAGCGGGGTTTGCGACCGATTTGGGCGCGGAGAAGTTCTTTGATATCAAATGCCGGCTCGGCGGCCTCAAGCCGGCGGGCGCCGTCATCGTGGGAACCGCGCGCGCCGTGGCTTATCATGGGGGATTCAACGCGTCGGGCGGCCTGGGCAACCTCGCCAAGCACATCGAGAACATCCGCCTTTTCGGCCTCGACCCGGTGGTGGCCCTCAACCGATTCCCAGGGGATACCGACGCCGATTTGAACCGCATCATCCGGTTCTGCGCCAGGCTGGGCGTCGAGGCGGTGGTGGCCGAGCATTACTCGAAGGGCGGCGAGGGAGCCAGAGGGCTGGCCGAGGCGGTGCTGCGGATGGTGGAAAAAAATCACCGGCGCAAGCTGCGGTTCCCCTATCGTCTGGACCAGCCGATCGAAAAGAAAATTGAGATTCTGGCGCGCAAACTCTACGGCGCGGACGGTGTGGATTTCGACGCCGGAGCGCGCAAGACGATCGAATTGCTCAACCGGCACGGCTTTGCGGACCTGCCGGTCTGCATCGCCAAGACCCCGCTCTCGCTTTCGGATGATCCCTCGCTCCGCGGACGACCCCGGGGATTCCGAATCAAGGTCAACGAGCTGAGAATTTCCGCCGGCGCCGGCTTTGTCGTCGTGATCTGCGGAAACATTGTGACCATGCCGGGTCTGCCGAAAGTGCCGGCCGCGGCCCGCATTCGCGTATTGCCGAACGGCCAGGCAATTGGTTTGACCTGACAAGGGGGGTGGGTGAGCCGATGGCCGAACCGGTGCCTTATCTTTCCCTGGTGATTCCCTGCTATAACGAGCAGGACAACGTGCCGGAGCTGCTGCGCCGGGTCGAGGCGGCCTTGGGCCGGATCGGCAAACCGTTTGAAGTGCTCATTGTTGACGATGGCAGCACCGACAACACCCCGCGGCTCCTGGCTGAAGGGATGCGCCGATTCCCGTGGCTGCGCGTGCTGCGCATGGCGCGCAATTCCGGCCAAAGCGCGGCTTTCGAGGCAGGCTTCGCCGCCGCCCGGGGCCAGGTGATTGCCACCCTCGACGCCGATTTGCAGAACGACCCGGAGGAAATCCCCCGTTTGCTCCCCTTGCTTCAGGAGGTGGACATGGTTACCGGTTGGCGGCGGGACCGCCAGGACACGGCGTTCCGGCGATGGCAAAGCCGGATGGCCAACCGCATCCGCAACTGGATCACCGAGGAGACCGTGAATGACTCCGCCAGCAGCCTCAAATTGTACCGGGCGGAGGTGGTGAAAGGCTTGAAGCTCTTTCGCGGCGCGCACCGCTACTTCCCAACGCTGGCCAAGATGCGGGGCTACACCGTGCGCGAGGAACCGGTCAAACACTCGCCGCGATTCGCGGGCACCGCCAAGTACGGATTCCGAAACCGCGCCTTTGTGGGCATTTTCGACTTGATCGGGGTCCGCTGGATGAAGAAACGCTACCTGCGCTACTCGTGCAGCGAGTTGCGCCGGGAGGGCCCTGAAGCGACCCAATAGCCGCCACCTGCCGTCCAAACCCCTCCCCGGTCATTGCCGTCAGTCCTTTCCTCCACCCTCCGCTAAAATGGCGCGCAACGCCGCCACATCCATTTGATCCTTCTCCCGCCACGAACGCTCCTTCAGCAGAATCAGATCGGGCGCGGAGAGATACGGGATTCGGACGTCGCCGGCGTTCAGGTGGCGCAGTCGGGCTCGAAAGTCATCGAGTGATTTGCCGCCCATCCGCGTAAAGATATCCAGGTCGAAGTCCTCCATGACTCGAATTGACCCTTCTGCCGGAGCGAAATCCTCCACACGCAGCTCACGGGCCCAGCCTTCACCCCACCCCGAAAGGCAATCCAACAACTTGCGCAAGTTGTCTGCTGAATCCCCAACCAAAATGTCAACATCCACCGTGACCCGCGGGTAACCGTTCAGGATGACGGCCACGCCCCCCACCACCGCGTAGTCAATCGTGGCGCGGGCGAGGGCGACCAACAGCTTTTCGAACCGGGAAATATTCTCGCTCGACTCGTTTGAGGGCTCCGGGGGCATACTTTTTGACAAAAGCAGAGAGGTCCTCGACACACGCCAGCCGTTGGCGGGCTGTTGGAGGCCGGCCTACGGCCTTCCGCACCGGCTGCTGAAATGGTTCAATGTTGCCTGGCACCACTCAGACCCTAGGCTTCCGGGCGGTTCCGGTCAACCGCCATCTCCCGGCAAGATGCCGACAGAAAAGGCCGCGACCCGGGATTTGACCCTTCATTTCCCCACGATTTCGAATGGGACGGCGGGCAGTGCGCCGAGCAGGGCGCGGCGTGAGTTGTTTTGTTTTCCTTTTCGGGCGTCGCCAGCCCGGCTCGCATAGGCGTTGAATACCAGGTTGCCGCGCAAACCGGGTTTGAGCTTCGCTGCATCCGCGGACAACACAATGTCCGCGCCGTCGCTCGAGGGGGAGACTTTTTCAATCGCCAGTCCCTCCGGCGGATCGTTGAGTTCGAGTTGCAGGCGCACGGCGCCCATTCCGGCGTTGACGCCGTTAACCTGAACATGCGCCGTGCCCCCGGCAGGAATGCGAATCGGTGTCCCCCCAACTATCCGCGCCCCGCCCCGGTTCATCCAGCGCCCGGAGACCGTCACCAACAACTCCTGCGAAGGAACCAGATGCCGGTAGAAAAAGGCCTGCATCATGTCTTCGGCGGGCACGGCGGGCCGGACGATTTCGCGGCCGCCTGCGCGCGCGGTCCCCTCCAGTTTTATGCTGACCGGTTCGTCCGTCGGCCGGGGCGGCACACTGAGAGTGACCTGGACCTTCTCCTGCCCGGCTGGAAGGCACGAGCCAGCAAGGGCGAACCCTCGCGGGGCGTCCTGTAGCCGGAGGAAGATGTCATTGGTGAATCCTTCCTTGCGCAAGGCGTAAACCGTCACTGGCATGGAGGCCCCGCCGCGGGCACTCAGGCTTGAGGGAACCACACGCAATTCAAAATCCGGTTGCGGCGCGCTGATGCGCAAACGGTAGGCGTAGTCGGCCCCCCCTTGGCGCTGGGCGTCGGCTAGGTGCACAAAATAGGTGCCATCCGCCGGCAGAACCACCTGCAGACGGGAATCCGCATGATGGGTGGTCAACCCCGCCCCTTTGTCTTCGCAATCATCGTTGATGGCCACCACGCGCCCCGCCGCATCGGCCAACCTCACGACGGAATCCAGCGGCGAATTGAGCACCCGGGCGCTGACTGCGACCACAATGGAGTCGCCCGCCCGGCCTTTGAAGCTGAACACATCCAGGTCTCCCGCCGGGTTGATGCGGCCATTGATGATGACGGGCACGCCCACTTCCTGGGCGCCGTTGACCGCGTTGTTGGGCTCTTGCTCGAGCAACTCCGGCAAATCGTCCACGGCAAACAGCAGCAAGTTCGACCGGCGGCTGCCCTCGCCCACCGACACGGGCAGCAGCCCGGTTTGCTTCGGGTCCAGCGTCAGTTCGGTTTCCGGCAGGTTCCATCCCTGCAGTTGGACCCGGGTCTTCGTTCCCACGCGTCCGCCCAGCGGATAAATCCCGGTGAGGAAGGGCTGTTCGCCCAGGGAAAGCCGGTAAACAAAATCCTCGCGCCCGCGGTAGATGGAATCCTTGATTTCAACCACGTAATCCCCGTCGCGGGGAATTTCGTAATAAAGCACCGGGTCGGGGTTGAATCGGAAGTCATCATCATAGGCCAGTTCGTTGCCTTTGGCGTCGTAAAGGGCCAGGGTGGCTTGGAACCAACCCGGCACCGCATCGGCCAGATAGGGAATCAGACTCCGCGCGCTGGCGGCAACCACCAGCTTCGTCCCTTGGCGCGCATGGAAGCGGTAACGATCCACCTCTCCCGGCAGAATCTGGCCGTTGACCACCACTGGCAGCGAGACATTCATGTCAGGCTTGGGCTGCGCCGCGGTCGCTCCGGCTGCCTTGCGAAATTGCGCGGGCAAATTCTCGGGCATGACGCGGCGGGCGGGTTCGGTGAACTCGGTCAATTCCCCAACTTGAAACTTGAGCGGATTGGAAAGACCCGTCGGCCCCGCCAGACGCAGCTCCCGTTCTCCCGGTTGGGCGGAGTCGGCGATTTTAATCCGGAGTGTGACCTTTTCGGCGATGGCGGGGTTCGCCTGCCGGTTGGGAGCCAACTCAACCAGCTTGTACCGAATTTCATTCAGCAGTTTCTCGTCGGCGGCCGTCCAAACCGTGTTGGTGCCGCCGGCAGGCCGCGGCCGGGCGAAGGACCGCAGCCGGCTTCGCATCGAACTGGCCTTCCGTTGCTGCAACTCCCGGAATTTTTCGCGCAGATCATTGAACTCCTTTTGCGTCAGGGGCCGGGTATGGTCCACCACTTCCAATTGGACATCATCGCCCGAAATCAGGGCGTGGTTTGCCGCCGCCAAATACTGGCCCCCGACCGTCACTGTGAACGAAGTGCCCCGGCACCCCCCGGCGGGATAGACATAGCCGACTCGGGGCGTGTTTTGTCCCACAGCGACGTTCGCTGCCATTCCCAACAGGGCCAGACTGAGGAAAAGGCCGGCTGTGGGCGCCATCTTGCGGCTCCCGAACCACGAACACAAAACGGACGAAGAATCTGACACTCGAGCATTCATGACCTTGCCACCGTCAGCCGCTGTCACATGATTTCCTTGAGCATCCCCCCGCTCGGCGCATCTTTCGGCGCCGGAGGGAATGCGGCTACTGAAAGACCCTGGGGGTGAGGAAGTTTGGCGGTGGCTTCAATCCCCATCAGAGCGAAGAGGCTGCAAATAAGGTCCGCCGGATGCACCGGTCGGGTTTTGACTTCCTCGCCACGGGCATCGGACTCGCCGACCACCTGGCCGCCTTTGAAACCACCCCCGGCCACGACCGAGCAAAAGCACTTGCCGTAATGGTTGCGTCCCCCATTCCAGGGGGCCTCCCACAGAATTCTCGGCGTGCGGCCGAATTCCCCTCCCCACCAGACGATGGTGGATTCCAGCAGACCCCGCTGGGCCAGGTCTTCGAGCAGCGTCCCCATGCCCTTGTCCAGCTCGGGCAGCTTGCGCCGCATGATTTGGAAATGCTGCTTGTGGGTATCCCAGCCCTTGTAGTTAATGGTCACATAAGGCACCCCCCGCTCCACCAGCCGCCGCGCCAGCAGGCAGGACTGCCCAAAAGTGTTTCGCCCGTACTTCTCGCGCAGGTCATCCTTCTCCTGGGACAAATCGAAGACCTTGCCCGCATCCCCCAGGATTAAATCGTAAGCTTCCTTCTCGCATTGGGCCAGCGCGGCAAGGCGGGGGTCCCCCTTCATCGCATGGTTGAGCGTGTTCAGGTTGTAAAGGAGTTCGCGACGGCTCTTCTGGCGCTCGTCCGAAATGCCCTGCGCCACCACTCCCTCGACGACAAATCGGGCAGCGGCCGGGTCGCCGCCCGTGGCAAAGGGTTTGCAGCGCGACCCCAGGAAGCCCGCCTCCGAAAAGCGCCCCTGAAGCTCGGTGAGCACCACGTAAGGCGGAATGAGGCCGCGGTAGCCGGCATCGTAGCCCCGGAACAGCGAAACCACCGCTCCCACCGTCGGGTAAACCAAGCCGCCACCGGACGGATGCCCTGTCTGGACCATATAGGACGCCGTCTCGTGCGCATTAACCCCATGCGTCATGCTCCGGATGATCGAATACTTGTCCGCCTGTTTGGCCAGCAGCGGCAACAGTTCACCAATGCGAATTCCGGAGACGTTGGTGGCAATCGGCTTGTCCAAGGGGCCACAGTAGTCGGAGCCAGCCTCGGGTTTGGGGTCAAACGTATCCAGATGGGCCGGTCCGCCCCACATCCAGATTTGAATCACAGACTTGGCTTTGGCCTTTGGAGCCGTGGCGGCGCCCAAGACGCTCACCGGCAGACCGCCCGCCAGCAACAAACCAGCCGTCCCGGCCAGCCCCCGGCGCAGCGCCTCACGCCGCGACATCAAGCCGGAACCGCCGGATGACGCGGAGGAGTGGAACAGGCTCGGAGAATCGGATGTGCTCATCATATTCCAATTCAAAAACTTGCAGCCTTACAGCAGTGCCGACCTCAACAATCTGGCCAGTTCACCGGCGCCTGGCAAACCGGTACCCAAGCCGCAACCTGTCCGGCCTGCCGAAACCTCGGAACGAACATTGTCGGTCTGTTAATCATTGGACGCCCGATCCGGGGGCCACGTTACACGCTCGTTTGGTCAATGGCGGTAGAGAAACTCCGCGCTGTTGATCAACGCCCACGCCAGGTCAATCGCCGCCTCGCGATTGCCAACCTTTGTCTTCTGGACATAATCGTCCAATTTCTGCAGTTCCGCCTCGGTGGGGAACCGCGACAGAATCCCAAGGTAGATCCCGGTGGCCATCTCGCGAGGCGTCTTCTTGGACTGGGTCTGGTATTCGATCATCCGGCTCTGCTCGATTTTGCGCTGGATGTGGCTCGAGTTGAGCAGATGCAGCCGCTGGGCCGCGCTGGGCCGGCTGCTCCGCTCTGACTCCAGACCGGTGTCTCGCGCCGGACGGCCAAACAACTCGAGGAACGTGCTGGTGATACTGCCATCGCCCAAGGCGATCGCGCGCTGATTCTCCGGAATGAAAGTAAAGGGTTCCGGAATGGGGCTGGAGTATTTTTCCGTGGTGCCCGTGATTTGGTTCAGCGCGTCAATCAACACTTCCGCTTCAATCCGGCGCAGGGGATAATAGGCAAACTGCGCTTCCGCCGCCGCCTGTTCACTGCGGGGCACGCACGACAACTGGTAGGTCTGCGAATTCAGAATCAGGCGATACAAGTGTTTCAGATCATACCCCGCCCCGATCAGCTCCTGTTCCAGGTAAGCCAGCAGCTCGGGATTCGACGGTGGATTGTCCGATCGAATGTCGTCCGGTTCGTGGATGATGCCCCGGCCCAGCAGCCACGACCAGACCCGATTGGCGATATTGCGCGTGAACCAGCGGTTGGTCGGGGTGATGAGCCAGTCGGCGAAAACCTCGCGCGGGTCCTGCTGCGGATCCAGTTGCACTTTCTTCCCGTCCGGAAACACCGCCGTTCGCGTCGGGTTGTTGGTCCAAAGCTCGGGATCAAAAAAGACAATCTCTTCTTTCCATTCGAGGGTGCTTTTGTAACCGACTTGCTGGAAAAAGGCCGCCATCCCCTCCCACCGTTCCGCCGGCCATTTCTCCGCCCGCTCGCCCATGAAGGTCAGCGCCACGGCTTGGGCGATGCCCCGCGCATCCTTGTTCTGCATCGCCCGATAAAAATTGACCGGCCCGACCCGAAAATTGCTGCCGCTGGACGTGAGCAGTTCACGCGCAAACCGGTCGTAGGGCAGATTCTGCTTAACCGCCGTGCGAAGGTAGCGGTGGTAGCACTGGACCGCGTTGGGCCACAAGTTGATTGGGAACTCGGCCTTGACTCGAAGCAGGTCGCTCCATTTCATGGCCCAGTAATCCGCAAACTCCTCCCGTCCCAGCAACCGGTCCAACAGCGCCGACCGTTTGTTGGGTTTGGTGTCGCGAATGAAATCCTGCGCCTCGAACCCGGTGGGGAGCGTTCCAATAATGTCCAGGTAGGCGCGCCGCACAAAGGCCGCATCCGAGCAGGGATAGGCGGGGGCGATGTCCAGTTGTTGCAGCTTCCGAAACACCAGCTCGTCAATCCGGTTCCGGGGCGTTGGCGGATTGGGGCTCTCGAATGGACTTAATCCCGCCGGCGGGGCGGCGACGGCGAGGCATGCCCCCAAGGCCATCACCAAGCCGGCCAAGGCGATTCGCCCACCCCGGGCGGCATCATCGGCGGGTAACGCTGCAAGACGGCCGTTCATTGCCTCCTAAGACGCTTCATCCCCTCAAAAGGTTGCAGGGGACGCAGCACTTCCCGTCTTCGGCGGTCGGTTCTTGAACTCCGCCACGGCGCTTTCTTAGCATGAGCCCATGAAAACACTTGCTTCGTTGGCTGTTCCTCGCCGTCGCTTCCTCCGAGCCTTGGGGGCCATCGGCGGCTTGGCCGTCGTGGGCCGGGCCCCCGTTCCGGCCGCCGAGGCCGCCGCCCGCAAGGGGCGGCTTAAACAGGCGCTGTGCCGGGGGGTGTTCAAGGGCGCCAATCTGGATTTCGACGGCATGTGCCGCGAGGCAGTCCGTCTGGGGGCGTATGGTTTTGACCTCGTGGGACCCGACCAGTTTCCCACCCTCAAGAAGTACGGCCTCCTCCCCACCATGGTCCCCGGCGGCAGCGGCATCAAAGCCGGCGTCAACGACCGGAAGAACCATGGGGAAATCATGCCCAAGATGCGCGAGGCCATCCGCGCCGCGGCGGCGGCCGGCGCCCCGAACGTCATCGTGCTGGCCGGCGACCGCAAGGGGCTCACGGACGAAGAGGGCATGGATAACACCGTGCTGTTCCTGAACGAAATCAAAGCCGAGGCCGAGGAACGCCAGGTCACCCTCTGCATCGAGCTGCTCAACAGCAAGGTCAATCACCCCGGCTACATGTGCGACCATACCGCCTGGGGCGTCGAGGTCTGCAAACGCGTCAACTCGCCCCGCGTCAAGCTGCTCTACGATATTTACCACATGCAGATCATGGAGGGCGACCTCATCCGAACCATCCGCCAGAACATAGCCTATATCGGCCATTTCCACACGGCGGGCAATCCCGGCCGCAACGAGTTCGACGAAACCCAGGAGATCAACTATCCCCCGATCTGCGCCGCCATTGCCGACCTGGGTTTCCAAGGCTACCTCGCCCACGAATACACTCCCACCAAGGACGCCATCCCGACCTTGGAAAAAATGATGAAACTCTGCGAGGTTTGAGGACGCCGGCAAACTGCCGGTTCTCCGGGGTTTTTGAGAGCTTTGCCCGGGAGCG
>JARKQH010000193.1 GCA_029974925.1 Verrucomicrobiota bacterium | reverse complement strand
CTTGACGGCCAGGAACCGTTTCTTGAAACCTCGGCCGGAGTTCGTGCGACCCCTTCGGGGTCGGCGGGTTCTTGTGTGCCGTGTCCCGGGGGTATCGCTGCGCTCAACCCCCGGCTACTGTCTGCCATCCCTTGCGGGATGGGATCGTGCGACCCCTTCGGGGTCGGCGGGTTCTTGTGTGCCGTGTCCCGGGGGTATCGCTGCGCTCAACCCCCGGCTACCTTCTGCCATCCCTGCGGGATGGAGGGCAGGCAACCCGCAAGGGTTGCCAGACAGTAGCCGGAGGTCGCAGCAACGCGCGGACCTCCGGCTTGAATCGAAAACCCAGACCGAGTCCCGTTCAATTTCTATTGAACGGTGATGCGGAAGAACCGCTGCGGGGCCGAGCCGATCGGTATGGTGAAGGTCAGCACGCCGCCGCCCGCCTTGGTCTCGAGCGGGGTCCAGCTTGTGGGACCGACCGCCGGGCTCGCCTCGAGGATGTAGTTGAATCCCGCCAGCGAGCTGACCTGAATAACCAGATTGGGCCCGACAATGGCCGGCGGCAGAATCGTGGGCGGAGGCGCCTGGGTGGTGCCCACTTTCAGAATGCCCTGGCTCTGGAACAGGGAAGTATCCCAGAACAGGGTGGAGGAACCGAGGTCGGGCAGCGTCGTGCTGAGGAAGGCCCCACTGAGGGCGCCATCGAACAGATTGAACGTGTCGCCCGCCTGCAAGGGCGGACCGATGTTGACAACCGTCAGATTGCCGCCCAGCACGATGGATGCCGCGGAAATCAAGTCCGCGTTCACGGCATTGGTCCGGTTCAGTTCCATGACCGTTTCCCCCGCCAGGTTAAGCGAGCCGGTGATGGCCAATGCGCCCACCGAAGTTCCCGGCCGGATATAGCCATTGACGGTGACATTGCCTTGAACCGTGCCGTCGCCGCGAAGGGTTTGGGCGTAGTCAACGGTAAAGCCGCTGGCCAAAGCGCTCACGTTCAGCACGGCGTTGTTCGCCAGCGTGATATTGGTGGAGGTGCTGATGCTGCTGTTGGCGCCCAGGACAAGCGTGCCGCCCTGGATGGTGGTGCCGCCGGTGTAGAAGTTGTACCCGTTGAGCGTCCAGGTGCCGGAGCCTTGCTTGGTCACCGCCGGGATGTTGACCCCGTTATCGTAAATGGAGCCGTTAATGATGCCGTTGCCGGCGCCGCCGAGCACGAGCGTCCGGCCCGTTGTGTTGGCCGTGATGCTTCCTTGAATCGTCAGCGTGCTGCCGGCGTCCACGGACACCTCCCCGTTGCCGGCGCCCCCGATCAAATTGATCCCGCCCTCAATGATGTTGTTGCCGCTGACACTGCGGATCGGAATGAGGCCCGGCCCCTCGGAGGTGACAAAGCTGCCACCGCTGATGTTGAAGCTGATGGGAGCCGGAATGGTCAACCCCCCCACGAGTTGCAGCTCGGCGCGAACCATTTCCACGGTCTTGCCGACCATGCCATCCCCCAGGCCGTAGCTGTTGCGCAGTTCGATGATTCCCGCGCCGCGGCCATTGGGCGAGGGCGAACCGGAGCCGGTCGTTACGTTGCCGTAGAAGCTGTTGCTGGAGAGGATAACGACCGTGTTGGAGGCGTACTTGCTCATGCCGCCCTGGCCGACCACCTCTTTGTTGAGGGTCAGGTCGGTGCTGGAATTGAAGCGGAGGCTGGAGCTGGCGCCGGCCAGGTTGATCAGGCCGGGGGGGAAGGAGGCATTGGGCCCGCCGTCGCCGATCTGCAGAATGCCCCCATTGACGGTCACGTCCCCGATCCGGGGCGGATTGGTGGTCGCGATGGCCAGAGTGCCCGCGTTGATCACCGTGCTGCCGCACAGGTTGCTGTTGCCGGCCAGGACCACCGTCCCACTGCCGTCCTTGGTGAGCACGGCTTCATCGCCGATCGAGAGCGTATCCTCGAAGGTCATCAACGTGCCGGTGCCTTCGGAGCTCAGCAGGAGCGGGGTTTGATTGCCGATCACCGTGTTGGCCAGCACGAGCTGGGCGTAGTTGTTCACCACCCGGATGCGGGACGCGCTGCCGACCGTGATCGGGCCGGTCCACGTGGCCAGGTTGCTCACGGTGTTGAGATAGAGCGCTCCCGGAAAGCCATAGAGGCCGTCACCATTGATCTCGAGCGGTTCCGCCACGGTCCAGGGTCCCAGCGAGGTGAATCCGACGCGGCCGCCGGCCAGGACTTTGGTTCCCGTGACGGGGGAACCGAGCGCGCTGTTGTTCTGAATGTTGATGGCGGCGTTGGTTTCGATCGTGGTGAGGCCGGTATAGGTGTTGGTTCCGCTCAGCGTCAGGTTGGCATTGCTTTCACCGGCTTTTACGTAAATGCTGCCCGAGCCGGAAATGGCGCCGGGCAGGGCGGCGCCGCCCACGTAGCGATTGAGAACCAACTGTCCGTTGTTGGTGATGTTGCCCGGGCCCAGGTTGCCGGTGCTGCCGCCGTTGCCGATGGAGAGCGTGCCCTCCTCGATGGAGATAAGTCCGCGGAAATTGTTGCCGTCGTTGGCCAGCGCCAGCACGCCGGCGCCCCGCTTGGTGAGCGTCCCGAAGGTGGAGATGCCGAAGTTGGTGAAGGTGTAGGCCTTGGCGGTGTTGTCCACGATCATCGAGCCGACCAGCACCGGTTGGGCCACGTTGATCTCCGGCGTGTCCGAACCCGTGTCGGTGAAGTTGACCACGTCCCCGTTGTAAAAATAGTCCGTCTGCGAGTTCCAGTTGGCCGTGGTGGCCACGTCCCACACGTTGCCAATGCCATCGCCCGACCAGGTGATATTGCCCGGAGCGCCGGAGACGACCAGGTTGACCTGGCCCGGCGTTGCAGTATCCAAACTGAAATTCTGCCGGCTGCCCGGGGTGACCAGCACAAACGAGCCGCCGCCCTGAAGGGTGCCGCTGTAGTTAATGAGGCGGTAGGTGCCGTTGGCGATATAGCCTTCCGGTGCCGCGACCTGAATGGTTGTCATTCCGTTCAGCGTGATCGTCCCGCCCACGTTCAACGTGTCGTTGGTCTCGCCGATTTCGAACCGGTTGGTTTCGCCGCCCGAGAAGATGACGTTGTTCGCCAGCGACAACTGGCCGTAATTGTTGAGGAAGCCCACCTCAATCAGGCTGCCGGGGGAGGTGGTGACGTTGCCCAGGACCTGCCCGACGCCGCGCAGCACTTGGCTGCTCCCCAGGACAAATCCGCCCGAGACCTGGGAGACATCCAGCTTGCCCTCCGCTTCCAGACCGATGGCGGGGGAACTCGCAATCGAACCCGACGGACCCAGCTTGAGGACGCCGTTGGTGATATGGGTTGCGCCCGTGTAGAAATTATACGCCGAAAGCGTCCAGGTCCCGGGACCGCCTTTGTTCAGGGCCACGCTGGTGGCGCTGCCGTTGTCAATGACGCCGGAAACCGTGCCGTTGCCTTCGCCCTGAAGCGTGAAATTCCGTCCGCCGGTGGCAATCGAAGTGACTCCGCCTGCCAGCTCCAGCGTCGTGCCGGCGTCCACGTGGATGGCCAGCAGGCCGCCCCCGCTTTGAATGCCGATTTGGTCCTGAATGATGTTGTTGCCGCTGAGATTGCGGATGGCCACCGTGCTGTTCGGATACGTGGCGTTGCCGCGCATGGCAACGGGAATCTGGCTGCCGGTGTAAATCGTCACGTTGTTCGAGAGTTCAAGCCGGCCGGTTTGGGGATTGTTGGGAGTGATGCTCAGAGTGGAACCGAACGGCAGGGCGGAGGAGCTGGCCACGCGCAGGATGCCGGTATTGTTGATGCTCGTGGTGAGACGGGCGCCCGGCCCCGTAAGCACTACCAGCCCATCGTTGACGCCCAAGCCGCCCATCTCGAGATTGTCGCCGGCAAAAACCAGGGTGTTGGTGTTGAGCTTCACCAGGGTGCCATCCCCGGTCACGCGGTTGGTGAACACCAGGTCGGTCCCCACATTGATCGTCAGCGTGTTGGTCGGATAGCTCAGGTGCACGATGCCCGACCCGAGCGGCACGTTGCCCCCGACGATTTCCAGACGCCCCCCGTTATTGGTCCAATTGCCCGTGTAAGCCACGCCGCTGTTGGCCAGGTAAACCGAGCTGGTATAGCAATTGCCAATGATAAAGTTTCCGGCGCCGCTTAGGGTGGAGAGCAGTAGGATGTGGCGGGGTTGCGGGGTTGTGGTCCCACTGGCGGAGTAGTTGATGTTACCGACCGCCTGGATGCTCCCGGCAATTGGCGAAGGCGGCACCCCGGTGGTGCCCGCGCCGCCGGAGTTGTTCAGTGAGCCCGGGCCGATCACGAGATGGACGGTGGCCGTGCCGGTGGCGTGCTTGATGGCCAGTGTGCCGCCATTGGTGTTGATCAGCAAGTCCCCCAGGAAGGTGCTGTTGGTCGTCGAATTCGGCGTCCGCAACGTGAAGCCGGAGGGGATGATATACGTGTTTCCCGGCGCCGGCATGGCCGCCGGCGTGCCCCAAACGGGCCAGTTCCAGCCCCATGGGAAAGACGTCGTGTTTTCATTAACGGTTTGCGTTATGACGTCGCCCGTGACGCTGGACGCAGCCAGTAACAGGGCCAGGGTTGCACTTCGGAAGAGAGACTTTGGGAGAGGGCTTGTTGTTTTCATGACAGTCACTTTGCGATACCAGCATTAAATGTGATAGAAGTGGCTTTGTCAAAGAGGAACATTGCCCATAAAAAAACTTTTCCTGCGAGACCTGATGTTTTGGTCCGGTCCCTCGCCAGCGGTCAAAAGCCTTCGGGCCGCGGCCGAACTTACCCGAAGCGTTTCCCGCCCCTACCAAACCCCATTACACGTTGTCGGCCCGGCGGTTCGGACCCTGGGCATTTCATTTCCGGTTTTCAGCCGGCCCGCTCTGGCTTATGGTTGAGGGCATGACTTTGCATGAGCAGATGACCGAGTTGGGGCGCCAGGCCCGAACGGCCGCACGCCAGTTGGCCAAATTGACCACGGCGGAAAAGAACGCGTGCCTCGAGGCCATGGCTCAAGGCTTGTTGCAAGATGCCCCCCTCATCCAGCGTGCCAATTCAATGGATATGGAGCTCGCGGCCCAAATGGGCCTTTCCTCCGCCATGCTGGATCGCCTCAGACTTGATGACAAACGCATCAACGCCATGGCCCGGGGTCTCCGCGAAGTGGCCGCGTTGCCCGACCCCGTCGGGCGCATCCTCGACGAGCGCACCCGCCCCAACGGCCTGCGCCTGCAAAAAGTCAGCACCCCCATCGGCGTGGTGGTCATCATTTATGAGTCGCGCCCCAACGTCACCGCCGATGCCGCCAGCCTGTGCTTCAAGTCCGGCAATGCCACCATCCTCCGCGGCGGCAAGGAGGCCCTCAACTCGAACCGAACGATTGCCGAAAGCCTCATCAACTCGGCGCGCCGCGCCTTGCCGGCTTTCCCCGAGCATGCCATTCAGGTGGTCCAAACCACCGACCGGGACGCCATCCGCGAGCTGCTCTCCCTTACCCAATACGTGGACCTCTGCATGCCGCGCGGCGGGGAGGGCCTGATCCGCGCGGTGGCGGAGTGCTCGAAAGTGCCGGTCATCAAGCATTACAAAGGGGTGTGCCACGTGTATGTGGACGGCGACGCCGACCTGGCGATGGCGCAGGACATTGCCCTGAACGCCAAGGTCCAGCGCCCCGCCGTCTGCAACGCCATGGAAACCCTGTTGGTGGACCGCTCCATCGCCCCGCAATTCCTCCCGGCCATCGTCCAAAAGCTGGCCGAGAAAAACGTCGAAATCCGCGCGGACGAAACGGCGCGGAACCTCCTCGCCGCCTCTCTTGCCGCCATGCAGCCCCCGCCGAACCTCAAAAGCGCTTCGGAACAGGATTGGTTCACGGAATACAACGATTACATCCTGAACCTCCGCGTCGTGGACGGCGTGCAGGCGGCAATTGACCACATCAACCACTACGGCTCCGCCCACTCGGACGCCATTGTTACCCGCAATGAACAGCGGGCGCGTCAATTCCTGGCGGAAGTGGATTCCGCGGCGGTTTATTGGAACGCCTCGACGCGCTTCACCGACGGCGGCGAGTTTGGCATGGGAGCCGAAATCGGCATCAGCACCGACAAGATCGGCGCCCGCGGCCCGATGGGACTGGAAGAGTTGACCAGTTACAAGTGGATCGGCTTCGGCGCCGGCCAGGTCCGCACCTGAAGGCGGCCGGGCTCTCCGCCGCCAGCCACTTCTCACTTTCTTTGGCCCGCAATTGCCGGTATCCATTTTCCGATCAATGCAATGCGCGAACTCAACGGGCGGCGGCGTTCCCCGCAATTTCAATTTCGCCACCGACGTCTTTGATCACTGGGCTCGGGAATGTCCCGACAACCCGGCTTTATGGTGTGTGGACGCCCGGACCGGCGCCGAACAGCGCTTCACCTTCCGCGAACTTCATGGCATGAGCTGCCAGGCCGCGCGCTTCCTCCGCCGCTCCGGAGTCGCTCCCGGCGACCGGGTCCTGCTGATGCTCCCGCGCATCCCGGCTTGGTGGATCGCCATGCTCGGGCTGGTCCGGTCCGGGGCCGTTCCCGTGCCCGCCACGCTTCTTCTGACCCCCCGCGACATCGCTTTTCGCCTCGAGACCGCGGGCGTAAAGGCCGTCATCACCAACGCTGACGGCCTGGCCAAACTCGACGGCTTTGACGGGCTGCGTTTCGGCGTCGGTTTTGGCGGCGGGGGATGGCTGGACTTCAACAACGGCCTCAAGCAGCAACCGTCCGAATTCGCCCCCGAGCCCACTCGCAGCGCCGACCCGGGCATCCTGTTTTTCACCAGCGCCACCACCGGCGACCCGAAGATGGTCCTGCACACGCAGGCCAGCTACGGCCTGGGCCACCGCCTCACCGGCGAATGGTGGCTCGACCTCCACCCCGGAGAAGTGCACTGGAACATCTCGGACCTCGGTTGGGGCAAAGCCGCGTGGTCGAGCTTTTACGGGCCCTGGCACAGGGGCGCCTGCGTGTTCGCTCTGGATGTGGCGGGCAAGTTCGATCCGGCCACCACGCTCGACGTCCTGGCTCGTTACCCCATCAACACCTGGTGCGCTCCCCCCACCGCCTTGAGACTGATCGTCAAGCAGGACCTCGCCCGCTGGTCCTTCCCCCACCTCCGGCATTGTGTTACCGCCGGCGAACCGCTCAACCCCGAAGTGCTCGCCTTGTGGCGGAAGGCGACCGGGCTGACGCTTTACGAGGGCTACGGCCAGACCGAAACCGTCATTCTGGTCGGCAACTTCCGCCGCACCGGCGCCGAGGTCCGCCCGGGTTCCATGGGCAAAGCCAGCCCCGGATTCCACCTGGCCTTGCTCGATGAACGGTATCGTGAACTGCCGCCCGGCGCTGAAGGGGAGGTCGCGGTCAAAGTGGACCCCGAACGCCCGCTGGGCTTGTTCCACGAGTATTGGCGCAATCCGGAGGAAACGGCCCGGAAATTCCAACAGGGTTGGTATCTCACGGGCGATCGGGCGGTGCAGGACGCCGAGGGCTACTTCTGGTTTGTCGGGCGCAAAGACGATGTCATCAAAAGCTCCGGCTATCGCATTGGCCCCTTCGAAGTCGAGAGCGCGCTGCTGGAACACCCCGGAGTTCTGGATGTGGCCGTGATCGGCAAGCCCGACCCCCTGCGCGGCCAAATCGTCAAAGCATGCGTGGTTCTGCGCCCCGGATTCGTCCCCAACGACGACCTCAAGGTCGAATTGCAAAAGCACTGCAAGAGCCTGATCGCCGCTTACAAATATCCGCGAGAAATCGAATTCGTCGAAGAATTGCCAAAAACCACCAGCGGCAAGACGCGCCATGTCGCGCTCCGCCAAGCCGCTGCTGAAAAAGGCGGCTGAACCGCGAACCGCCACACCTCAAGGGCCGCCGGGAATGCGCGCCAGCTTCCTGCAGGGATGAGCTTATGAAAGATAACCATGTCGGCCTGATCGGTTGTGGCGGGTGTGCCGAAGCCCGGGCTCTCTCCATCAGCTCCGAAATCCAGATGGTGTTCCGCTGCGGTCCGCGCCGCACCCTGTTCGGCCACGCCGCCAGCCTGAAACGAATCCGGCCGGAGCGCTTTTTCGACTTTCGGTTCGTGGCGCCGAAATCTAGCCTCGGGTCGTGCTGATTGAACTCATGACACAGATGGCCGCAGGCCGGCACCTGACCCCCGGCCAGGTGCATCTTGCGGTCGAGCAGTTGGTGGACGAACAGGTGGCGGTGCCCGTCAAAGCGGATTTTCTCAGCCAGCTCGCGCGCAAAGGCGAAACGCTCGAGGAAATCGTCGCGTTCGCAACCGAATTGCGCGGCCGCGCCCTCCAGCCGCAAATCGAGCCCGAACTGCGCAACGAGGAACTG
>JARKQH010000187.1 GCA_029974925.1 Verrucomicrobiota bacterium | reverse complement strand
GCCACCAGGCCGCGCCCCAGGTTTTCCATCTGGCGCTGCGCCCTGGCCGGCGGAACCAGCAGCCCCACAACGGCGATGCACGCCAGGACGAGAGTCGCCGGGCGCTGCGCCCGCCGACGGGGCCGCCGGGCGGGGCGAAGCAGGCTTGCCAGGGCCAAAACAACGTTCTTCATCGGAGGTCAAACTGGAGCGGGCTCGCCGGGTTCAAGGTTGGACATCGCGGTAGCGCAGGGCGGCCTCGGTGCGGGACCGGACGTGCAGTTTTTCGTAAATGCGTTTCAGGTGGGTGCGAATCGTCTCGACGCCCACGCTCAAGCGGTCGGCAATCTCCTTGTTGCTGTAGCCCAGGCAAAGCAAATCCAGAATTTCGTGCTCGCGGCGGCTGAGGTTCATGTCCTCGTTGCCCGCGGCGGCGGGCTGGCGGAACGATTCCACCACGCGCCGGGCGATTTCGCCCGACATGGGGGCGCCGCCGGAGCGGACCTCGGCGATGGCGCGAATGATCTCTTCGCCGGACGAACGCTTGAGGAGGTAGCCGCACGCCCCGGCTTTCATCGCCTGGAATATGCGGTCGTAGTCGCGGTAAACGGTGACCATGATGACCTGGGCGGCGGGGCAGAGCTGGCGCAGGCGGGCGGTGCATTCAATCCCCGAGCGGTTCGGCAATTGAATGTCCATCAGGACCACATCCGGGGCGAGGCGCGGAAGTTTCTCGAGCGCTTCCTCGGCGGTGGCGCACTCGCAAACGCAATTCAGACCCGGCGCCTGATTGATCCACCGGGCCAGCGTCTGCCGCACGGTCGCATTGTCCTCGACGATGGCTACCTTTGTCATGGGGCTGTCGGGCACAGGGGGGCGGTCCGCCGCAGGGGCGGCGGGCAGCGGACCAGCGTTTGAAGCAGGATTCTGCATCGTCCGAAACATTTTGACGCGGGATGCGGAAATTTCGAAGTCCCCCGAGCGGGTGAATTGGCGCGGGGGCGGGCGGAGGCCGGGGACGGCGGAGGGCGAATTGCGGCTGGCCTCATGGTCATTTCAGGGGAAGCGACATTTCGACCGCCGTGCCTTTTTGCACCCCCGTCTGAATCCGGCACGTGCCGCCGAGCCGCGCCAGCCGCTCGCGCATGTTGCGGAGGCCGTTGCCCGCGGGCACGGCGGCGGGATCAAATCCGCGGCCGTCGTCCTCGACGCGCACCGTCAGGGTCTGAGCCTCCACCCGGAACCGGAGCCAGACCTCGGCGGCCTGCGAATGGCGGGCGGCGTTGCGAACGGCCTCTTTGACGGCATGGAAGACTTCGTGGCGCTGTTCCGGGTTGAGGGGCAGCGGAGGCAAATCCCGTTGCACATCCAGCCGGGGTCGAATGCCGGCGGAGGCCAGAAAGTCGCGGGCAAAAGCCGACAGATACTCGGCCAGCGAAACCACCGAATCGTGTCGCGGGTTCACCGCCCACACGATTTCATCCATGGTGCGAACCAACTGGTCGGAGCGCCGGGCGATTTCGGCGAGGGCATCGCCGTTGCCGGCGGGGCTGCTGGCGGCGCCGGAGCTGGCCGCCAGCATGCTGATCTCGGTCAGGCTCGCGCCCAAATCGTCATGCAGGTCCTGCGCGATGCGGGTCCGCTCCCGCTCGATGGAGCGCTGCTGTTCCAAACGCTCGAGCCGCCGCTGCAGGCGCTGGTGCGTCACATGCCGGACCCAGCCCGCCAGCGCCGCCGCGCTGCAGAGTCCGCACAGGCTGAGAAACCAGGGGGTTTTCCAGAAAAACTGGGGGATGCTCAGGGCCAGTTCGGCGCCCGTTTCGTTCCACACCCCGTCATTGTTGCAGGCCTGCACCCGGAATTTGTAATGGCCCGGCAGCACCGGATTATAAACCGCGCGCCGCACCTCGGCGCCGCCGTGAACCCAGTCGGTTTCCAATCCCTCCAACCGCCAGCGGAACCGCACCTTGTCCGGCGCGGTGAAACTCAGAGCGGTGAACTGGAATTCAAGGAAATGGCGGCCGGGGGAAAGCCGGATGGGCGCGGCCTTTTGACTCCCAAGCCCCAAGGCGCGGTTTGAATGCGGCTGACTCGCGGCGCTCAGTTCGAGGGCCTTGCCGTCCACCCGCACCTGCTCCAGAACCACGGGCGGGGGCAGGGGGTTCACCCGCAGGTCCGCCGGTTGCACAAACACCACGCCATGGGCGGTGGCGAACCAGAGCCGGCCGTCCTTGCCGCGCCAGCAGGCCGGCTGGTAGCCGCTGCACAGCTCCAGCGTGTGCAGGCCATCGTAGCGCCCATAAACACGAAAGGGGAGGCGGGATTCGTCACCCGCCACGGCTTGCTCGAACGCGGCTTTGTTCGCGCACGCCAGGCCGGACCGAATGCCCAGCCAGAGCCGGCCCTGCAAATCGTCCAGCACTTGGAAGATGGTGTCGCTGGGCAGACCGTCGGAGGTGGTGAACCGCACGAATTGATTGTGACGAAACCGGAGCAATCCCGCCCCATCGGTGGCGACCCAGACGGTGCCATCCGCCTCCGCCAGGAGCGCCCAAATCCGGCAGGCCGGCTGCCCGTCGCCGGGCCGGTAACGCGCAACCTCGAAGGACGGGTCTTGCTTCGCGCCCGGGGACGCGGCGGGGGCGCCGGGAGGGTTTTGAGAACCAATGCGGCACAATTCCCCGGCGGAATTGCCGGCCCACACGACTCCATCGGGGCCCTCGGCAAGGGCCAGGGCATCGGTTTCGAGCGTGTGCAGTGTCTGGCCATCCCAACAATATAATGCGCGTTCGTTTCCGACCCAGAGCCGGCCGGTTTTGTCCGCGAGGATGGCCCGGGCGACGGTGCCGATCTGGGCGGCTTCGATCACGTGTTTGAACTCGTCCCGTTCTCCCGCCAGCACGCCGTTGCCGCTGGTGCCCACCCACAGCCGGTCCCCGCTGGGAAACACCGTGGCACAGCGCGTGCGCCCGCCCTGCATCGGCAGCGTGAACTCCTCACTGCGACCGTCCCGCCACCGATAAACCATCCCGTTGAGCGAGCCGCACCAAAGATTGCCTTGGGCGTCCTCCGCCACCGAGGTAATGCTGGCGTCGGTAAGCCCGTGGGCCTTGTCGAGCACGTGAAAATCCCGCTTTCGAATCCGCATCAGCCCCCCGCGTTCCGACCCGGTCCAAATGTTGCCCTCGCGGTCCTGGAGCCAGCAACGGGTCAGGTTGTTGGCCAGGCCGGAATCCACCGTCAGGCGGTGCAGGGTGCCGTTGGGCTCGACATGGATCATGCCATCACCCACGTGGGTAAACCACAAGCCGCCTTCCGCGTCACCATTCATCAGCAGCGGATCCCCCGTCGGGCCGAACTCCCCCGTCCAGCCTTGCGCTTCGGCCACCCACCGGCGGTGGCGGCACTTGCGCAGCCGCCCATCCGCCTCCACCCATAGTCCGCCATCCGGCGCGAACGCCAGGCGCAACACCGACAACGTGGGCTCGCCGTTGGTCGGGGTCATCGTTTCGAAGCGGCTGCCCGTCCACATCCCAACCTCCACATCGGTGCCGACCCAGATGCGCCCGCCGGGGTCCGCCGCCAACGCCCGCACCCGCCGGCCCCGCAACCCCGGCGCCGGCACCGGCAGCGCCTCAAACCCACCCGCCTGAAAGCGCCCCACCCGCCGGCCGGTCCGGGTAAACCAAATCGCCCCCTCCGCATCCGCGGCAAACTGGGAATAAACGTCGGTGTCCGGCGGCTGCAGCATTTCCCACGGCCCCCCACGGCCCGGCGTCGCCGGTCCCCGCACCAGCCGCCCGTCCTGGGTGGCGAAAACAATGTGCGAAGCGGTTTCCTGGACGATGGCCTTAAGCCGCCACTGCCGCTTGAATTCAAGCGCAAACCGGCCCTCGCGATACGACGTGAGCGAGCCTTGCAGCGAAGCGATCCAGAGCGTTCCACGAGAGTCCACCAGCAAACGCCACCCTTCCTGGTCGGGCAACTCGGGCGTCGTCACCGGCGTGTAGGTCACAAACCGAAGCCCGTCAAAGCGGGCGATTCCCTGCCAGAACGTGGCAATCCACAGATACCCATCCGGCGTCTGGGCGACGTGCATCACCGACCCTTGCGGCATGCCGTGATCCACGTTCCAAACATCCACCAGATAGTTCTGGTCGGGCGGGGCAGCCCCGCAGCAAGCGGCCGCCGCCAGCGCCACGAGCCATACCCGCATACTGCGGCCCACTCCCCCAGCCCCGCCAACTTTTGCGCACTGGCTCACCTTGCCAGATTAAGACACCGCCCTGTGCCCTGCAAAGCGCGAAAAAGCAGGGGGCCACGCATGCCGCTCAAACACCTTCAAATCCGTTTTGGCAGTCAGGGCGATGGCGGCGGAATGCCAAACGCCAAAACCCGAAACCGCCGCCCCGACGTTCTGGTTGATGCTGTTCTGGTTCATATCGCTTCACCCTATATAGTTGGACAAACCCTGTCCGAGCTCGGACAACTCCGGTCCAACTTGAACTTTTTTTTCGGGGAGGGAAGGCTGGCCCGCAGAACACGCACCACACGCGGAAGTTTCCTGGCGGCCTTTGTGTCCTTGCCGTGAGGCCAACGGTCGGGCGGTGAAGCTCCCTCAAAGAGCGCCACGGCACAAAGGGGAGCGGCAGCCATCAGCCTCGGTCGCGTGGAGACCCGCGCCCGGGGGGGGCATGGTGAAGCCGACCGCAGAGGCTCGAAGGGAGGCACAGTTCAGCGCGCTCCAGCTCGGGGCGGGCGACGTCTCGTCGCCGTGACCTCCCCTCGCAACCCAGAACTTTCTGGGACGAGACGTCCCAGCCCCCATCCCGACCCTCAATCACCTCGGGGCTCGAGACGTCCCGTCTCCACACCTCCCATGCCCGAAACCAGCAAACCCTCTCGGGGAGGGCGACGTCTCGTCGCCCTCCAGGTGCGTTCACCGCAGCGGCGCACTCCAAAGAAGCGGGCTTGGTTTCGAACGCACCTTGGGCTGCGGTCCTCCGGCGGCGCTTTCAATCTGCCTGCCCCTTCGTCCACCCTGGGGGGGCGGGGGCGACGAGACGTCGCCTCCCCGAGGTCTCTGCGAGCGCACCGGTTCCGAACACATCATGGACTGCGGCACGGCAGCGCCGTACCTCATCCTTCATCCCTCGTCCCTCCTCAGGGGGGGAGGAGGGCATCGTCCTCCCGGGACGTTGGAACCCCCGCCTAGTCTCTTTCCCTCCCCTCCTCCCC
>JARKQH010000365.1 GCA_029974925.1 Verrucomicrobiota bacterium | reverse complement strand
GGCGAGCACGTGGCGTTGCTCGACCGGGGCGGAGAAGGCGCTGGTGGCGGTGCCGTCGGTGCCGAACAGCAGGTCGGGACTGGAGAGGTGGAAGAAATGCAGGGCATGGCTCTGCAGCATCTGGCCGTAATGCATCAAGCGGCGGATTTTTTCGGCCGCCGGCGTCAACAGTTCGCCGCCGACGATCCGGTCCATCGCCTTGGCCGCCGCCAGGTGGTGGCTCACCGGGCAGATGCCGCACAGGCGCTGGACCACCACCGGCAGTTCCCAGAACGGCCGGCCGAGAATGAAGCGTTCGAAGCCGCGGAACTCCACGATGTGAAGCCGCGCCTCCTTCACCTCGAGGTCCTTGTCCATGAGGATGGTCACCTTGCCGTGGCCCTCGATGCGGGTGACGGGGTGGATGGTGAGCTGGACCGTGTGGTTGCCGTTGCCGGTGGGGAGGGTGCTCATGGTGTCAGTCATACTTCAGGCGCTCGTAGGCCAGCTTCACCGGCTGCCCGTTGAGCAGCGCCACCAGCGCGTCCCAAATCGCGTCGGCGGGCGGCGGACAACCGGGAATAAAATAATCAATCTTGACGACCTCCTGGCAGGGGTACACGCGGTTGAGCAGGAGGGGAATCTCGGGGTCGTTCGGCAGAATCCCGCCGGGGTTCCACACCCCGGGGGCCTTGAGATAAGCCTCCTCGAGACATTCGCGGACCGGGACGTGATTGCGCATGGCCGGGATGCCGCCGTTGAGGGCGCAATCCCCCAGGGCGATGAGCACGTCGCAATGTTTGCGAAACTCCTCCAGCACCTGCACGTTTTCCTCGTTGCAGCAGCCGCCCTCGATGAGGCCGATTTCGCAATGGCCGGTCAGCTTCTTGCGGTCGTTGATGGGCGAGCAATCGAACTCGACCAGCTCGGCGAGCTTGAGGATGCGCTCGTCCAGATCGAGGATGGACATGTGGCAGCCAAAACAGCCGGCGAGGCTGGCGGTGGCAATGCGGGGTTTGTGCTTGGCGTTCATGTCAGGCCTCCTGTTTCGCGTGCCACTCGGCGCTGATGGGTTGGTGGTCAAAGGGGCGTTCGCCCACGGGCACCGCGTAGCCCACCCGCTTCTTCATCAGCGCTCCCACCGGGCACGAGGCGGTGACGCGGTCGGCCACGCGCAGGCCGGTGGCCGCCAGGGCCTCGCCGTTGACCTGCAGCCGTTTCTGGTAGCCGCGCCCGACGAACTGGAACACGTTTTTGTTGTCCAGCTCCTGCGACACCCGGACGCAGCGCCCGCACAGAATGCAGCGGTTGTGGTCGAGGTACACGTCCGGATGCGACAGGTCAATGGGCCGGTTCGGGTTCAACAGCGGGAACTGGGGGGCGGTGATGCCGAAGCGGTAGGCCAGCGCCTGGAGCTCGCACAGCCCGCTCTTCTCGCAAAACATGCAGTAGTGGTTCCCCTCGACGAACAACATGTCGAGGATCGCCTTCCGAAACTCGAGAATCTCCGGCGTGTCATTCTCGACCACCATCCCGTCTGAAATCGTCTGCACACAGGCGGCCTGAATGCGCCCGTTGACCCGCACCGAGCAAATCCGGCAGCTCCCGTGCGGAATGAGGTCTTTGAAAGCGCACAGGCGGGGAATGTAGATACCGGCGGCCTGGGCGGCTTTGAGGATGCTCTGTCCCGGCTGGCCGGAAACCGGTTTGCCATCAATGGTGAAGGTGATCGTGGCCATAACAAGGTTCGCGGGTTACACGTAGCGCGACAGGCGGCCGACCCGCAGCTCGGAATCCACCACCGCCTTGGACAGGTCGAAGGTGGACAGCAGGCCGCGTTTGCGGTCGCTCACCAGATCGGCGTAGAGGGGTTTGAAATTCTCGAGGGCGCCCAGGACGGGGTTGGGCGCGGCCTGCCCCAGGCCGCACCGGCTGGTCTGGCTGATGATGTAGGACAGCCGCCGCATGTAGTCCAGGTCGGCCGGTTCGCCCGCGCCGCTGACCACCTTGTGGACGGCTTTCTTCAGCAGCACCAGCCCGACCCGGCACGGCGTGCAGTGCCCGCAACTTTCGTGGATGAAAAAGTCCAGGTAGTGCTCGGCGATTTCGAGCTTGTTCCGGGCGCGGTTGAAAATGAGGATGGCGCCGCCGGTCGCCAGGTCGTCGTAGCAGATGCGGCCCGAGAAGCGTTCCGGGCCGATCATCTGGCGGCAGGGTCCGCCGATGAGCATGGCGCCGGGGTTGTCGGCTTCCGCCAGGTCCAGCAGCTCGCGCGCGGTGATGCCGAACGGCACCTCATACACGCCCGGCTTGCGGCAGTCCCCGCAAATCGAAAGCAGTTTCGTGCCGGTCGTGCGCTCGGAGCCCATGCCGGCAAACCAAGCCGCCCCTTTCTGCAGAATCCGCGACACGGCGCTGAAGGTTTCGACATTGTTGACGATGGTCGGACAGCCGAGATAGCCCTTTTCGGCCGGGAAGGGCGGGCGGTTCTTCGGGTCGCCGCGCAACCCTTCGCACGAGCTGATCAGGGCGGTCTCCTCGCCGCACACGTAGGCCCCCGCGCCGAGCTGGATGCGGATGTCAAAGTTGAAGCCTTTGCGCCCGAGAATGTCCTGGCCCAGCCAGCCCCGCCGGCGCCGCTCGGCCAGCACGTGCTCCAGGAACGCCTGCAAGTAGGCGTATTCGCCCCGCAAATAAACGATGCCGGCGTCGCTCCCCAGCGCATAGCCCGCGATGGTCATGCCTTCGAACACCTGGTCCGGCCGCTCCGTCAGCAGCACCCGGTCCTTGAACGTGCCCGGCTCCCCCTCGTCGGCGTTGCACAACACGTACCGTTTCTGCCCGGGCGCGTTCCGCGCAAATTCCCACTTCATCCCCGTGGCGAAGCCCGCCCCGCCGCGGCCCCGCAGCCGCGACGCCCGCACCTCGGCCACCACCTCCTCCGGCGTCCGCCGCAGCGCCGCCTCGAGCCCGGCGGGCGACTCAAAATCCGAAAAATGAACGGGGCCGCGCCGCCGCAGATTGTTGCGCACCATCGCGCGCACCAGCGGGTGCGCGTTGTTGCCGTCCCCCAGCATCGTCACCAGTTGCGCCGGGTCCAGGTGCCGCCGCAGTTCGCGCACCACCTGCCGCCCCCGCTCCGGGGTCAGATTCGGGACCACCACGTCGTTGACCAGCGCCGCCGGCGCCTGGTCGCTCATCCCGATGCACGGCGTGTGCGTCAGCGTCAGCGCCCCGTCGGCGGTGGTTTCCCCCATCGTCACCCCCAGCTCCTTCGCCATCGCGTCGGCCACCTCCTCGTAACCCTTCATCCAGTCCACGATGTCCTTGCACAGGCGGATGATGACCTTCCCCCGCGGCTTGACCGACAAAAAGGAATAAAAGGTCACCACGCTTTCCACCTCCACCCGGTGGGAATTCACCGCGTTGGCTATGCATTCCATCGCCTCCACCGAGATGCAGCCCAGCCGCCGCTGCACCGCGATGACGATGTCCATCATCCGTGTCCGGTCATTTCCATACCTTCGACAGATGTCCTCGACCACGGCGGAAAGGGCCTGCTTCATGGCAGTTTCAGGTGATTTTTTCTAATTATTTCGCAGGCTGTCAGAAGTGCAAGCACAAAACTGATGCCTGTTAATGAAGTCTCCTTATCATAACATAAGCGAATCTTCGCCGAGCCGGCTCCAGCCCCCGCCGCGCCCCCGGCGGAAACCGCGGGCCGGGGGCTCAAGCCGGACGGTGGCCCCCCGGCTCCCGTCCGGGTGGCGGGGGTCGGGGCCGGAACCAAGCCGTCGGGGGGAGGCGTCCCCGTCTCGCCCGCGCTGACTCCGGCGTGAAGAGGTTATCGGGGGCCGAACGGCCTATTTCAGCAGGGCGCGGTAGAACCGGCTGACGGGGCCGGGCGCCTTGGGTTCGGTGAAGATCAGAATGGATTGGGTGGCGGTGAGGGTGTTGAGGGGGACCCAATGCACAAGGTTCGAGGAAGACTGGAGCTCGTATTGCTGCCCCGGCTGCGCCTGCAATTCAAGCCGGACCACGCCTTCGGGCAGGAGCTGGATGCTGCGCCACTCGGGGTTGCGCGTGTCCAGGGGGAACAAACTGGAGCTGCCGGCAGCGGTTCCTCCCAGGTGGGCGGGACGCAGGACGGTATCCAGGGTGAACAAGGGTGAAGGCCCGGACACTTCGGTGGCGCGGGCGCCGGAAACGACCAGCACCAGGCACGCCAACAGCAGGCAAAGGCCAGGGTGGGGCCGGGGCGGCAGGGAGGCGGGGCGGTGGGGTTTGGCGCGCGACGAACAGCCGTGCAGCCCGGCGGCGTGCGGGGGGCCGGCGGGCTGGTCCGGCCGGACTGATGGCTTGCTGAAGGCCGGGGGTGATACGCGCAAATCGAGTGCTTTCCAGTCGTGAGAAATCGTTTTCATGGGTGTTCCTTTGCCAGGTTTGGGGTTCGGATTTCGGGCGTCCGCGAGCCCGGTCTGACCCGCCACCGTGGCGTTGCGGGTTGTAGGTTATTGTCCCCGGACACAGCGGAACCCGACATCGGGATAAGCGTCGGCGGGCAAAGAATAGTATCGCGCGGCGCAGCGGAGGTTGTTTGCGTTGCTGCCCCAACTGCCCCCGCGGATGATCCGGAGGGTGCCGGTTGCGGGCCCGCGCGGGTCGGGTTGGGTGGCGCCCGCGTTGCTGTACCAGCCGCCCGCGAACCAGTCCCAGCACCATTCCCACACATTGCCGGCCAGGTCGAACAGGCCGAGGCCGTTGGGGGAAAACGAGGCCACCGGGCTGGTGTAGGGCATGCCGCCGGTGGCATACGTCGGATGATACCCCCGCGTGGGGCTGAGGTCGTAGTATTCATTGGTCCGGCTGCTGTAATTCGCCTGCAGATGCGTCACGGTGTCCCCCCACGGAAATCGCTTGCCGCTCAAGCCGCCTCGCGCCGCCTTTTCCCATTCCGCCTCGGTGGGGAGGCGGTAACCGCTGGCGTCCCACTTGACGTAGGGCGCCATTTGGCCGGTTTTATAGACGTTGGTGAGCGTGCTGTCGGTGTAATAGGCCGGTGTCCGCCCCTCGGACTGCGAGCGGGCATTGCACCATTTGACCGCGTCGAACCAGTTGACCATCTGGACGGGATGCGCCGTGCCCTTGCCGGCGCCGGCGTTGCTGAACCCGTAGCCGCGGGTCAAGGCCCACCGATAGACACTGTCCCAGAGCGCCTTGCTCACCTCGGCCTTTTCGATCTGGAAGCCGCTGAGCGGGACCGAATGGACGGGGCGCTCGAAGCTCTCGCCCTCATTGAAAGTGTCGCCCATGTCAAAGGTCCCCGCGGGAATCCAAACCAACCCCTGCGGATCGCTGTCATCCGCCAGCACGTTGACGCGGCACTGGCTGGTAAACTGACCGTCCCAGTCCGCCCCCGCGTTCCAAACCACGGCTTTATCAAGCCCGGGCGCAACCCCGCCTCCCACCGCCCCGGAAAAAGACCGGGCCGGCACCGTCCACGTGGCCCCGCCGTCCGCGGACACCTGGAGGAGCACCGACAGCGTGCTGCTGTCCGGATCGCTCAAATCATAGAGAATATCCACCAGCTTGGTCCCCGGCCGCTGCGAGGCGCGCACGTTCGAGACGGTCGGCGCCGCGGCGTGGGCCAGCAGGCCGGCGCCGGCGCAAAGGCCGGCCACCAGCAGGCCGAGGCTTCTCACCATGACTTTTCTCCATGGGACGTCAGGACACCACCTCCGGCATGTTTTAACGTGATGAATTCTCGTTTCCATAAGACGTGTTTGTGTCAGGTGCATCATGACGGAAAAAATTACCGGCCGCTGCCCTGACTGTCAAGTGATGTCATGCGGTCCGCCGCCCTCCCGCGCTGCCGGTTGACTTGGGGAAAACCGGTGAAAACGTCCTTCGTTCCCATTCTGGGCTTTGGGGCGCAGCGGGCCGGGATGCCAACCTTACCGCAGCGGCAAGATGGTCAGGTCTGGCGCGACGGTTTGAGTTCGCCCCCCGGTGACCAGGACTCTGGCCCTGGCAGTTTGTTCAATGCCGCGACGGTGAACCCTTACGCTAATGAGGTGCTCGGAGAGGGACAAACGAGTGGTGAACTGGGCATTGCCGGTGCGGTAGGCTTTGCCGTCAACGACCCACTCGATCACGTCCAAGGGCCGGTTGGGATGCACGCGGTCGCGGACGACAAGGACGGCTTCCACTGTTTTGTCCGCAGAGAGGGGACCGACGCGCCCCTTGATGATTTCTGGTTCAGGGCGGATGAGGTCGGTAGCCCCCCTGCCGGACGCATCGGGGCGGGATGGCGTTTGGGCCCCGGGGGTTGAGGAGCTCTGTGCTGCCGGCGGGGGACTTATCGGCCCTGTGCCAGCTTCGTCATCGGCTTGCTGAGTCTGCTGGCCGGGAGGTTCTTTCTGCCGCACTGGCTCCTGCTTCGCCTCTTCCCTAGCCCGCTCGGCCTCGCGCTGGGCGCTTTGTTGGGCGAGTTCCGCCTCGGCTTTTTTCCTGTCTGCCAGTTCCTGCGCCTCCCGGCCTTGCCGGGCCTGTTGGTCAGCGAGTTCTTTCTGCCGCTGGGCCTCCTCCTTTAGACGTTCCGCCTCCTTCTGCGCCTCTTGTTTGATCCTCTCGGCCTCGCGCTGGGCGCTTTGTTGGGCGAGTTCCGCCTCGGCTTTTTTCTTATCTGCCAGTTCCTGCGCCTCCCGGGCTTGCCGGGCCTGTTGGTCAGCGAGTTCTTTCTGCCGCTGGGCCTCCTCCTTCAGACGCTCCGCCTCCTTCTGCGCCTCTTCTTTGATCCTCTCAGCCTCGCGCTGGGCGGCAAGCCGGGCTTCTTCGAGGACTTTTTGGCGCCTGAGAAGGTTGAAACTAATGTTGGTCAAGGCAGGGGGGCTGCTGGTGGCGCCGTGGTTGTCCACACACCAAAAAGAGATGGTGAAGTCCCGTTCGGAACCGTAGGTGTGGCTCAGTTCGCGCGGTGGTGTTGCAAGGGTCTCCTCTTTGCCGTCGCCCCACGCGATGCGCCAGTGTTGCAGTGCGCCATCTGGGTCCAGCGAGCCATTGTCAGAGATAACGGCGACTCTGTTTGTTTCATCCAAGGAGTCCACGCGCAGCGCCGCAATCGGCGGCTTGTTGAAAGCCTTGGCGTACCATCGCTTGGCCAGGGGCCAGCCCCAGAAACAAGCGGCAAGAAGGGCGCAGAGAAGCAGCAGCAAGCCGAGGACGGACAAGGCGCGCCTCGCCTTATAGGCCTTGTCTATTGGCAGCTTGGCGACAGCCGCAGCGGGTTCAAGCGATGAATCCGCCACACCCTCGCAGCCCCAGAGCACCTGGAGCTTGCGATCCCACCAAGGGCCGGTAAGCCGGTACAGGTCCGGGTCCCTGGATACGTCAGGGAGGCGGAACTGACGAATGATCTCCCTGGCGTTTGGTTGAGTGTCGGGCGCGTCAGCTTTTTGCTTGAACGCGTCCAAGGCCGCCGCGAGGCGGCGGACCTCGTGCTCGGGGACTCGGGCGGAGCCAACAGGGACACTCCTGCAGAGGACCTCTCTTCCGCGAACATGCTTCCGAAACAGGCCAAACAGATTTCCGGACTCTTGGACTTGCTGCACCTCAGGGAGAAACTCGCCCAGCGACTCGCGGATGAGATCCTGATGATCCCAGTAGAAGCCGCCGCCCAGGAAGGCTTTTACGCGCGGAAAGCTGGACGTGGCAACCCTGAGGCCACCATCAGGAATTTTTTCGATGCCTGGAGTCTTCACGGCCGGAATGAATCTGGGCTTTGGGAGACGGTTACAGAACGTCAGCCTTGCGCACTAGCTGCATGGTGCCGCCAGGGCTGGTTTGATAACGAATTGCCCAATTGCGGACCTCCTTTACCGTGGCAAGGCCCGGCTGATAATTCATGAGTTGTTCATTGGGAGGGTGGCCCGGCGTGACGACCACTAGGCAGAACTTCCCATTGGACGACGAGCTGAGGGCGTTCGCAATTCGACGAATGACATCCTGGTTCTCATTATCCTGGCTCTTATAATACTTGTAAAGCCGTTGGCCAAGCTCCTGCAGAGCATCCTGTAGTTCCTGGTCATCTGTGGTTTTATCGCTGGCGCAGAAGCGATGGAAAGCAACGACAAGCAAAGCAGCATCGGGGCGCGACTTGGCGTCTTCAACCAGACGCTTTCGCCACTCGTCCCAGTCACCACCACGAAGGCTACTTGGCCAGTGCTGCGTTTCGAATTCCTCAATCGCCTGCTTGTATTCCTGAGTTTCTGCCTTGGCGGCTTCTGCGACCTTCTTATAGTCATCGGCGGCCTTGCGCTCGTTCTCCGCGTCTTGGCGTGCCTTCTCCGCGGCGGCCTTCTCCTCGTTGATGGTCTTTTCTTGGTCCAAGAGGGGCTTTATCCTCTCCTCGTCTTGCTTGTTTTTGTTCTCGACTTCTTCGGCCTTCTTTAACCGTTCGGCTGCCTCATTGTGCTTGTTTTCCGCCACTTTCTCCCTCTGCTGGACGTTCTCTTCCCTCTCGACGAGTTTCTGCTCCTTTTTCTCGAGCTCCTCGGACAATTTCCTGAGGCGATCACTCTGTTTGTCGAGCTCGCGGCGCAGGATCTCGTTCATCTGCCAACGGGCTTCCAGGTCTTTGGCGGACCGCTCCAGAGGGGAGGCCATGGTGCCGATAGTTTGAGCCATGGTGAGCATGGACTGGGTCAGGGTGACTATCGGGTCGTGCGTGCCCAAGCCGTCCTGTTGCTGTTTTGGAGGAGCAGGTGAGGGGGATTGCGTTACGGGCTGGCCGGTGGGGGACAGCGACTGAGTCTGACTTTGGTCAGGGTAGAGCTGGGGCATACGTTTTGTCTGCTGAGTTAAAGGGGGCTGTTAGGTGCCTTTGGCCCACTGAGCGTGGAAGATACAGGCGTCCATCCAGTATTCGTCGGTATCCATGGTGCAGAGGGCTAGCTTGAGGTCTTGAGGTTGGACAGGCTTGTGATCGTATTCACCTTTGACGGCGACGATCTCCAGGTGCTCAGAGGGGGGCACGGGGGTTTCAGTTGAAGCGGGTGGGCCAATGGATTCTTTGGGAACGACGCGACGCAGGGTTACTTGCAGCATGGCGTTGACGTCAGTCGCGCCATCAAGGTAACGGTTGGGGTCGCTCCAGCGGAGGACATAAACGGGCTCCGGACGAGTTTTGGAGGGCAGGAGTCGGCGGCCAATGCGGCTGCCGACCATCATGTCACAAGTTTTCTCGTCGTCCTGGGGTTCGAGGTAGATGCACCCGAAGTCGCGGCGCCCGTCTTGAGGCATCAAGCCCCAGTAGTTACGCTTGGGCAAGTCCGGAGAGATTCGGCGCCTGATCTGCCACTGAGGAATGAGGCCGGTGCGCACAGCCTGGTTCAGGGCCGCGCCGGCAACGGTTGCAGCCTTGGCGTCGTTGATACGGCCGTCGTTGCTCAGAGGATACCAGGGACCAACCTGAGCATCTTTTGCAAATACGATCCTGTGAGAGAGCAGCGGCAGCGACTCCTCCAGAAGCGGCCTGAGGGGCGGAAGCTCTGAGGGCTTGCCGCTGACAAAGACGAGGTCGCAGTCAAAGGCCTCGACTGCCTTGGCAAGCGAACGGAACAGTTCGGAGAAAGTCTCTGTTATGCAGCCGGAAAGCCTTTTCTGGTCATAATTCAAGGGGGCCGAAGCGTTTAGGATAGTATCCGGCAGGCCGGCTTCAGAGCACATAGCTTTGAATTGAGCGATCAAACTGTCGCGCGTGCCTCCGAGGATTTCCAGCGGGGTGGGGGCCAGTCCGGTGTTGGGCTGCTGGTAGCGGCCGCTGGCCAGATCCTCAAGCCACCGATAGATGATGGGGATAAACAACTGGCGTGTGAAACGCCGCCAGTTGGCGATCGCGGGTTTGTTGCTCTTGAGAAGGGCGTCAAAGAGTTCGATTGCCTTGGCGTTGAGACCACGGGCCATGGCGGGGAAGAGAACCGCCTCGATGGCGCTCCGAACCAGGGCATCGCCCGCAATGGTGCTGCTGTCCCGGTAAAGAAGTTCACTAACGAGTTTGACCCCCGGCCCGTGAAATTCGTCGCTGTATTCAATGATGGCGATGTCGGTTGTGCCACCTCCGATATCAATATTCATGATGCGCGCCCTGGCCTCTTTGCCGCGGCCCCGCCCGACCAGCTCGATCCAGTTTTCGCCTTGGTTGCCCAGGCGTCTGATTTCGCTGAAGACCAGCGGGAGCTGGGAGGCTACGGCTTCGTCAAGGTCAATGAGCAGCGATGGGCGGTCGCCCCCCTTGGAGATCGGCTGACGATTGGGAAGGTGGCCGAGGGTGAAAATGTCAATGGCCTTTTGCCACTTGCGACGGTAGGCATCGAGTTCCTGTGCGGTCCAGCCCGGCGGGAAAGTAACCGTGACGGAGCGGAGACGGCGGTTGACAAATGGCTGGCCGAGGGCCTGGCGCCACTCGGCTGACATAATGTTACGGTAGGCGGTTTCGAGGACCGTCAGGGCAGCCCACGTAACGGCCTCACTGCGTGGAAAACACGGCTCGTCCGGGTTTGGGACTGGACGGGCAGCAGGGTTGGAACGCTCGTTTGGAGGGACGTCGTGGTCCAGGTCCCAGTTACGTCCGTCCTGATCCAGGAGGCGCAGTAGCGTTCCAGCCAGTTTGGGGAGCGCTTTTGGAGCGGGGCCGGCTGCTTTTGGGAAATCCGGGTTCCACCGATTCAGATACATCGTCCAAAACGTCCGCCCGACTACGCCGAGGTGGCCGACGGGATCCTGGTCCCACAGGTACCGTTTGGGTGAACTGAGCATGAAGTTGCCTCCCGCCTGAACGGGGAGCTGGGTGAGAACCTGAGCCGCTTCGGGGCCAAGCAGGGCGGGAGAAAGCTGAACGCAAATCTGGGGAATGCGCAGGGTCCGAAATGCCGGACGCTTGAGAGGCTTTGCGAAGATCCAGAAGCCATCCTTGGTTTCTTCCCACTCGATTTGCTCGACCCAATGGCTGCGCGGATTCGGAGCAGTATCCTGGCTGGGCTCGAGATTCGAGAAGAGCGGTTCGTGGAGGATAAACCAAGAGTCGATCATCCAGTCGGCCTTTTCGGGCGCCGGGGCGGGCGAGTCGGAAAATTGGAAGGGCCGGTCGTCACTGCGGGGGGCAAAGCGAATGGGGCGGCAGATCTGCCCGAGCAGGCCCCCGGCCGCCTGGTTCGCCTCGATGGCAACGGCGACTGTGCGGGTGTTGCCGAAATCAATAATGAGATCAACATCCACTGGATGCGCAGCGGGCTCGATCCACGTGAGTTCCAACTCGACGACCAGCTCGACGGGGGGTTTCAGCAAGACGTCCTCGCGGACCGTGAAGGAGACCAGCTCTGGTCCTGTCGGCAAGTCGGTGCGATCGGCATGCGCGTAGGGGGTCCAGTCCGAGCCGGGGTTGCCGGGTGCAAACCTCGGGTCCGCGGCGATGGGTTCCTTTGGCCGGACAAGCCATCCCCTATCCACCCGGCCAAGGTTCGACTCGACAGCAAGGAGGACCCCTGGTTCTAGTGCCGCCGAGCTGATATTGAACCTGGAGGTGAAGCGGGCACGGATCCAGGGGAGCATGAGGCCACCAGGGCTGTAGGCTTGGAGCCAGGGGCAGTTGTCCTTTTGGCACAGCGCGGCCAGATCTGGAGAGGCCCCCAACTGATCGGGCGCGAACGGGATGAAGTGAAAGTGATGACCCGTGCCCGCGAAGATTTGCAGCGAGGACCAGAGGTTCATGGCAGCGCATCCTTGGTTAAGATTTTGGACCTCAAGTCTCGAAGCTCTGCGTCACCGGGCTGGGGAGGTCGGTCACCGGCTGCGGTGTTGGCGACGCGGTCAAGGTGTTCGAGGAAAGGAGCGATGAAACCCTTGTAGTGGGGGGATTCCTCGTCGTTGGGGTTCCCGCCGCCCCCGGCCTCGGCAACGCCGTAGGCCGCCAGGCGAGCAATTACGGTTTCTGCGGTGGGGCCACCTGTTCGGCTGGTGACGGGGCGGTGAGGCCCCCGGCCGAACGTTCCAAAGCAGAGAGCGTCGCCCATCTTGGTGGCCAGGAAACGGCGGGCGTAATCAGCCTCCTCGTGGTCTGTGATCTGACCCAGCTCGCGCTGAACCCATTGGGCGACCGAGCCGTCTCGCAACGCGTGGTCGCAAAGGTATCCCAGGAGCCGCTCTGTGGACGCCCGGTCCTTAAGGCCGATGCTAGACAAGTCCGTTGAATCGCGCCAACGACTCTGCAACCACCGAGCTGCGAATTGACGTCCGATGTAAAGGCCGATGTGGGCTCCAGCGCATTGAAGCGGAATCGGTTCCAGGAGCAAGGGGTCAACGTTAAGAATCTGCCGCAGCAGAATACTCACGGGCATCGCTGGGTCACCCCCGGGGTCCTGCTCGCGGAATTTCTGAATCCCATCCTTGATCGCTTGCTTCCAAGCCAGGAGCTCTGATCTCCGCTGCTCGAAGTTATCAAGGGGGAGCGCTTCGTTGAGGAGTGCGCAAGCTTGGTCAATATTATCCTGTTTACGTTGATCCAGCAGTTGTGCGGTACGGGACTCCCGGACTTGACGGATGAGCTTTTCCAGAAGGTGGCTGACACCTCCGTCGCCGTCAGGGTTCCCGCCGCGGAGGAACATGGCTCTCAGGGACTCGCTATCAGGTCCGAAACGGCTCGTGAAGGCGGAGTGTTCGGAGACGTCCTGAAAGATGGCCTCGAGCTCTTCCGGCGTGGCATCTATCCGGCCCTCTTGCCAGCGGGGACACGTCGTGGCAAAGTAAGTTGGCCAGCCGGGTGTGGTCAGGGGGCCAAGCTGGGCCAGCCAGGAGAAAACGTTGTCAAAATTTCCCTTCGGGAGCTTGTTGCGGCGCGCGAAAACCTCGTCGTTAACAACTTTCGCACCGAACGTTAAAACCAGGTTCAGCGGCACTTCGCGCGCCGGGGGAGGGAGGGGGAGCCCGTAAGCGTTCAGCCAGGTCTTAACGCCGTGCAAGAGCTGGTCCGGCTGGGCGGGAGGCGTGCACATGCGAATGAGCAGGCAAAAACCGTCAATTCCCAGCTCGCGGGCCCGACAGGCGACCACCGACCCGGTTTTCCCACGCTTGAGAACCGTCGTCAGGAGTTGCTCTTGAGTCATTTCTGACGCGGCCTTCTTTACACCGCCAGGCATCGCGAGGGCGACGCCAGGAAAATCGAGGAGGTCAGCGTCCCTGAAGAACTCGCAGGCTTGAGGTGCGCTCGCTTTGATGGTGTCCGCGTTAACCGCAAACAAGAGCTCCCAAACCAGGCCTTGCCACAAGCCGAAATCCCCCAGGGAGGCAAACAGTTTGTTGGGCGCGGTATGGTCAAGGAGAACGCAAGAGTGACCAACAGAGTGGCGAATATCGAACTGAGCTTCGGAAGCACTCTTGCTAAGGACGTCCTGGTACGCGCCGATGTTGAGAAAGAGTCTGGCGACCCGGTAAGAGCAGAAGATCCGGTTGCCGTGGAATTTCTCCTGGATTGACCGGCGCAGTTGGCAGAGCCGGTTGAACAGCAGCGTCAGATTCTCCTCACCTTTCCAAAAAAGCTTCGCCGCGAAGTCGTCAACGAGGGCGGGGTCTGAAAGCAGGACTGGGTGGCTGAGTATGCGTGGGCGCAGAGAGTTCCAGAATGTGGCGAGTTTGGTATAACGAGGCCATCCGGCACCCGCAAGGTCCTCGAGGATGTCTGCAACCGCGCGAAGCCGCTCATACGCTGCTCTGCTAATGGGAGACGGCGAAGCACTTGTGTAGCGGCCGAGCATCGCCTCGATGGAGTGCTGGTCGAGGAAAACTTCAGTCGCGGCGCCGGCGTGCTGGTCGCACTCGGAGAGGAAGCCAATTGCCAGCGAATGCAGGAGCTGGGGTTCGGTAGCGAGACGGAGCTCAACGGGGTGAAGGTGGTCGGGGACTTCCTCTTTGAGCGTGAACCGGGAAACGCAGCCGGAAGCGTCGCTGCCTTGGTTGTATGGATTGAGCTGGACACAGTTGGGGGGGGTATCCTCACGGCCCAAGAAGACCACTGGCTCGGAGGCCGTCCATTGAAGTGTGGACTGAAGGTCCTCGGCGCTACCGGAGGATGGCCGCGAGTCGAGATATCGAGACAAGAGCGTGGACTTGCCGGCTTGGGAGGGGCCCCAAAGTGCCACACAGCGGCGCTTGGCCGCTTGAGCAACGGAGACCGTTTCAGCCGAGGCCTTGATACGATAGGCCCTGTCGAGCCACGTCCCAGTTCCCAAAGCGTATTGCCCCTGGCGCTGGTGCCCAACAGCCCAAAACCAGTCAATGAGCGCAGAAGACAGGACCTCTCGCTTCATTGAATACCAATGAATACCGTCACTTCAACGCGGTGCAAGCAAAAAAACAAAAGTTGGCTTACGGCGCCGGGACCGCCAGCCGGCTGCCGACGGCGCAGGGGAGGCAGCGGGCGGGGAACTCCGACCAGAGCCGGGCCAGGGCCGGCAGGCCGGTGCAATGGCCGGCGGCAATCTGGCGGGGTTGCCAGTCGTGAAAGGCTGCCAGTGTGCGGCGCATCCGTTCGGCGCTGGCGCGCAACAGATGAAGACCGCCCAGCAAGGTGTGGATGGGACGCCGGCCGGTGAGGCGCCGGATGTGCTCGACGGTGTTGATCACGCCCGAATGGCCGCAGCCCAACAGAATGACCAGGCCTTCGCGGGTGTCGAAAAACAGGGCCTGGTCGTCCTCGAGGGGATCGGGCCGCGTGCAGGCGGGATCGAGGAAAAAGTCGCCGCCGGTGTCCTCAAACCCGGTGTTCCGGGGGATGGCCCCGGTGAGGAACAGGCCCGGGATCACTTCCACCGGTGACGGGGTCCAGGTCACGGCGGGATCGTTTACCAGCGCTTGGGCGGCGGGGCGGGGCATCCCGATGTAGCGGCCCGCGCCGTCCGGGCCGCGGGAGAACTTCGGCGCCAGGGCGGCCGGGTGGAGGAACCGTCGCGCGTGCGGGGCGGCGGCGCGGACGGCTGCCAGCCCCCCGGTGTGGTCGTAATGGCCATGGCTCAGCACAATGGCGTCCAGGCCGTCCCAGTGGAGGCCCAGGGCCGCCGCGTTGCGCAGCACCAGGCCGGTCTGGCCGGTGTCAAATAACACGGCCCGGTCTCCGGCCTGAAGATGAACCGCCAGGCCGTGCTCGGCCTGGAGGCCGGCCCGCTGGACGCTGTTCTCCACCAGAACCGTGATGACCCACGGGTCACTCATGACATTCCATGAATTTGCCCCGGGCGACGGCCGCCACACAACCTTCTTGTTCCAATTCCGCCTCGAGCAGGTGAAGCGGCGCAGCCGATTGTTTCAGCCGGGCGCGGAGGGTGACGGGCTGCCCCACTTGCACCGGTTTGCGGTAACGCACGCGCAATTCCGCCGTGAAGGCGCGGCAGCCGCGGGCGAACAGGCAGTGGGTCATGGCGCCGTCCAGCAGGGTGGCGATCATCCCGCCGTGCAGCAGGCCGGGGTATCCTTCCAGGCCGGGATGTCCGATGAAGGTGGCGCGGACACTGCCATCCTCCTGCGGCTCGAACTCGAGGCCGAGGCCGAAGGGGTTGGACCGGCTGCAAACCAGGCAAAAGGGATGAGCGGCCTGCGGAAGGGCAGGCCGGACACCGGGGTCGTGGTTGGCGCTCATCTGGCTTGGAACCCAAGCAGGCCGGATGCCAGCGCGAAGGGGTCAGTCCTATAATTTTAGCGCGCGGCTCGGCGGCCAGGGGGCAGCCGCGT
>JARKQH010000164.1 GCA_029974925.1 Verrucomicrobiota bacterium | reverse complement strand
GGTGTTGATGATGTTCACCAGGTCCGTCAGGCTGGCCGTGGCCGGCACGGTGCTGGTCACCGTGGTCCCGGCGTAGGTGTAGCTGAAGGTCGCGCCGGAGGACGCGGGGTTGATGTCCTGCGTCAGGCTGGAATAGCCGGTGGCACTGATCATCACGGCGTTTTGCGCCAGCTGGTTCACCGTGAAGGAGTACGTGCCCACCTCCGCCCCGCCGTCGGCTGTTGCCGTAAGCGAATCGGCGTTGGAGGACGTCACGCCCTTGCTCAGGAACTCGTTCACCGTATCCATGGACTCCAGGGTGGTGCGCATGGACAGCATCTGGGTGTTGAGCTCCTGGAAGGCCGTGATCTTGTTCTCCCAACTGGCCTTCCAGGTTTCGTAGGTGGTCACGCGCGACTGCTCCACCTCCACCAGTTTGGTCACCAGGGAGTCGAAGTCCGTGTCGCTGCCGAGGCCCGTAAAGTAGACCTGCCCGGAAGTGGTGGTCACACCGGATGAGGAACTGGTGGCCATGCGCCCTCCTTATGTTGCGTGCGAAAAAAAATTTGCCCGGGGATGGAACCTTTTCCCGGCTGTGAGCGTCCAACATTTCAGGGACCTTTCACGCCAACCGCCCGCGCCCCGCGCGCGCCGCCCCTTGCTTGCGCCTCCGGAACACATCTTGCGTTGCAACCGTGGGGGAAATGTTTTCCCCGTCCGGCCGGACGGTGTTTGTCCGGAACGGAAAAGCTCATACGACCAGCAAATACGAGGTGTTGCACGGTGAGCAGCGAGCACGGCCATACGGAAGGGGTGGACATCGCCGCCGTAACGGGCGGTGGAAAGGCGGCCTGGGACGGCTTTGTGGAAAAATTTGCCGGGCGGATTTTTTCCGTGTGCCTGCGCGTGCTGCGCATGCGCGACCCCTCCGCCGAGCCGGAGGACGCCCGCGACGCCACCCAGGACGTGTTCCTGAAACTGGTGCGCGACGATTTCCGCCTGCTCAGGTCCTACGATCCCGCGCGCGCCAGCCTGGCCACCTGGCTGACCGTTGTGGCCCGCTCCACCACGCTGGACGCCCTGCGCCGCCCGGACAACCGCCGGGTCAGCGTCCCCCTGGAGGAGGACCTGGGCCTGGAGGCCCCGCAGCACGCCCACGCCGACACGCCAGAACTGCCCCTGGAGCTGCTCTCCCCCCGCCAGCGCCAGATCCTGCACATGCTCTTCGATCAGGACATGGACGTGGAGGAGATTGCCGTGGCCCTCAACGTACACCGCCAGACCGTTCGCAGCCTGAAGCATCAGGCCCTGGAGCGCCTGCGCCAGCATCTGCGGGCGTGCGGGGCCTGATCCGGCCACCGCTTCCCGCGCCTCCCCCCGCTTGACCCCGTAGCGTGGCAAGGATAATTGGGCCAATCGCGCACGGGGTTCGCGCCCCCGCCGCCTCTCCACGGAGATTCCATGTCCGACACGCCCGACAACGCCCCAAGCGGCGGCTGTCCGGATGCCGTGACGCTGGCCGCCTATCTGGACGGCATGCTCACCGGCCCGGAGCTCGCCCGGTTGGACGCCCACATTGCCCAGTGCCCGCAGTGCGCCAGGGACGTGGCCGAACTGCGCGAGATCATTGCCGCATCCGCCCAGGCCCCCGGCAACGACGATCTGGTCGGCCAGGCCGTCGCCGCCGCGCGCGGGCTTGTGCGCAAGTAGCGCCGCCCCCCTGCTCCCCGTCGCGTCACCGCGCATCACAGGTAGTCCAGAATGCTCAGGTTCATGAGCTTGGTGGAGGACGCCAGCACGCACTGGTAGGCGTACTGGTAC
>JARKQH010000154.1 GCA_029974925.1 Verrucomicrobiota bacterium | reverse complement strand
CCGCCGCTTCGATTCGGAACGTTAATTCGGCGGTCTGCCCGCCGCCGGGCGCTTCGGAGACGACCTTGACTTGAGCGGTGCCCGGGCTGGCGATGTCCGCTGCCGGAATGTCCGCCGCAAGCTGCGAGGCGGAGACGAAGTGGGTCGGGCGCGGGCTGCCATTCCAATGAACGACCGAGTTCGGCACGAAATTGCCGCCGTAGAGGGTCAGTGTGAATGCGGGTTCGCCGGCCCGAATCCAGAAGGGACTCAGACTGCCAAGCGTCGGCGCCGGATTGTTGACATCAAAGGCCGCGCTGGTGGCAGAGGTGAGGTTGGAGGCCGAAGCCACGAGCGTGTAGCCGGCGCCCCCGCCAACGGTGATGGCCAAATCAGTGAACGTGGCCACGCCGCTGACCGCCGTTTGCAGACTGGTCCCGGCCAGCACACCGCTGCCGGGGTTGTTGCCGATGGCCAGGCTGACCGCGGGATTGGCCCACGGCGTGGTGTTGCCGAAGGCGTCCTGGACCGCGACAACCGGCTGCGGAGCCAGCAGGCTGCCCAGGTCGGTTGCGCCAGGCGCCGCCGTGAAGACCAACTGAACCGGCGGATGATAAACCGGCGTCGGGCTCGGCTGGAAGCCGAGGTCCGTGCTCGTGTCGGTGCCATCGCCAAGCCACGGCGCAAAGGCAACGTTGGCGCTGACAGCCTCCCCGGTGCCGTAGGGGTTGGCAATGGGGTTGGCAGGGCCGGAGACCGCCCCCCACCAGTTGAGCGCGGCATCCGTGAGCGCCTGCGACTCGTTGCGAATGGCAAAGTTGAGATTGCCCGTGAGGTTGCAGTTGTGGACGGCGACCGAAGTCGGGCCGGCGTTGTTCTTGGCTGGTTCGCCGAACCGGATTCCGTCGGGGCTGCCTGAGACAATCAGACCCGAGAGGGTGACGCCCGCCAGCGTCGCGGGATTCCCTGAGTAAGCGCCGTCGTCGCGGGCTTTGATGGTGACGCCCGCGCCGTTGTCCAAATCGCCTGTTCCAGAGTTGAGAATCTCGGAATTGAGAATCTGGATGTTCTGGTAAGCGCCGTATTTCAAGTTGATATCAATGCCGGCCGCGAACGAACCCGACGCGCCGCTGGCTGACACGATCAAGCGCTGGAACACCGCCTCGCTGAGTTTTTCGGCGTAAATGCCCTTGCTGCTGTTGCTGTTGAACTGGCAGTCGGTGATGCTGACGTTGCGCAGCAGCTCGGGGGAGCCGTTGGCGCGGTAGGCCTCGAAACCAAAGGTGTTGTTGTTTAAGGCACTGTTGGCAATCACCAGCCCGTCCATGCCCGCTCCGGGCGGAATGTAGAAGCCGGCGCCGCCGTTGTTGGACAGCGAGCAGCCGGTGACCAACACGTCGGTGTTGGAACCGATGAAGTTCTGAGCGAGGCCGTGGCCCCCGTTGCCGACCGAGGCCACGTTATCGAAGGTGTACCAGGAGCCGGCGGCGGCCAGTTCGATGCCACACGCGGCGTTGCCCGAGCCGGTGGCGCCGGTGAGCCGGAGGTCTTTGACCACCAGCCGCTCGGAGGCGGAGGCGCCGGAGGCCGTGAGGTTCAGCACGTCGAGGTTGGCCGCGGCGGAAGTCACGATGGTATCGGCGGCGGGGTTGTTGCCACTGCCCATGCCGTCGAGCACCAGCCGCTTGTTCAGCGTGAGGTTTTCGGAGAAGTTGCCCGCGACCACATTGACGGTGTCACCCACGGTGGCGGCGTCAATGCCGCGCTGGATGCTGCCGCTGTTGAGGGTGACGTAGAGGTTCGCCGCTTTCACGCGAACCAAACCCAGGGCGGCGTTATCAAGCTGGTGCTGGATTTTGTCTTCGGTCGCAAAAAGTTCAGCCAGCGTCATATCGGCGCCTGTCTTGCCGTCAAAGAGCACCGAGGTGGCATCCACTGCCGTGTTGGCAAACGTTGCGCCATTGCTGTCCAGGACAATGTAGTTGCCCATGGAGCTTAGGCTGGCGGCCGGCGAAGCCGCCACGAATGTGACCTTGGCCAGCGCGCCCAGCGCCGAGACGCCCGTAGCGCCGCCACTGATGGCGGTGTTGCCGGTGAGGGTCACTTCGGCGGTGAGAGCCGGGGTGGTGGAGTCCTGCGACGCCAGGACGCCAACGCCACCGGCTGCCATGTTGATGGTGACGTTGCTGACCGTGACGAAGGTGTCACCCGCGCCCCAGTTCGGGTCCAGTGTCTGCGCCAGGACGCCGGAGGATTTGATCTGGTCCAGCGTGCCGCCGAGGACCTTGACGGCGCCGTTGCTCCAGCAGCCCGAGACATAGACGCCGCTGAGGCAGTAGCCCTGGCCGTTGACGGTGTTGTCAATCAGATTCACCTTCGCGTCCCCATCAAGGGTCAGCACGAACAGGCCGCGAATGTTCTTTCCTGACGGGGCGGCCACAGGAGTGTTGATGACGTTGCCGGCCACATTGAGCTCGGCGGCGGCGCCGCGGCGATAGTTGACCCAAATGCCGTCGGCGTTCACCCGGCCGGGCAGTTGATTCACCGGCCACCATTCGGCGATGGTCAGGACGTTGCCGCCCACCAGGGGCGCGAAGCCGGCGGGAGCGGCCGTGATGACGCCATGCAGGCTCAAGCCGCGGTTGCAGCTCGCAAAGGTGTTGTTGGTGATGACGGAATGGACGGCGTAAGTTTGCAGTCCCTCCCACATCGTATCGAAGAGGTTGTTGCCGATGTAATTCCAGCCGTTTTCCGTTCCGAGCGGCAGTTCGAGGTAAATGCCGTCATAGGAGAAATTGCGGATGATGTTGTTCTGCACGGTAAGGTGGCTCAACTGGCTGGTCAGATCAGGATACGCGCCGTTCTGAACGGCGGCCGGAGCATGAACAATCACCCCGTTGGCGTCGTAATCTCCCACGTCAGCCGGGAGGTTGGAGTTGTGGCCGTCCAGCAGGAAGCCATCAATAACGATATGGTCCGCTTCCACGGAGAACACTGGCACGCTTTCCGGATCGTTGAGCGCGGTGGTGACGATGGCCTCGGCCCCGCGGGTGGGATCGCTGCCGGCCTTGCCCGCATTCGGACCCAGGAGGGTGACGGCTTTGCCCACCACCACATTTTCCTCGTAGAAACCCGCGGCGACATTGACCGTGCCGCCGGCTGCCACGGCGTCCACCGCCTGCTGAATGGTGGGGAAGGCGTTGTAACCGACATAATAGGTCCCGGTCCCCCCGCTGTTGGGGAAGGTGACGGCGGCGCAGCCGCTGCCGTAGTCGTCATCCACATAGACGACCGCCGGGGCGGCAGGCGGCGCCGACACATTGATGACAGCATTGCAGGTCGAGGGGTTGCCATTCACATCCGTGACGGTAATGGTGACGGGCTGGCTGCCAACGTCGCAGAAATTGAAAACGGTCTGGCTCACATTCGTGCCGGCCAGCCCGCAATTGTCAGAGGCCGCGGTGATAAGACTGGCGATTTCGGCGGGGCTGAGCGCGTAGTTGCCATCGGCCTCGAGGGTGATGGAGAGGTCCTGGCAGGCGATGACGGGCGCCTGATTATCCACGACGGTGACCGTCTGGGTGCAGGTGCTCGAGTTGTTGCTGGTGTCGGTGACCGTCCAGGTGACGGTGGTGACCCCGACGGGGAACTGGGTGGGGGCGTCGTTGACGACACTGGCCACGCCGCAGGCATCACTGGTCGTTGGCGTGCCGAGCGTTACGCCGGTGGCATAGCAGAGGCCGGCATCGGCGTTGACGGTGAGGCTGGCCGGACAGGTGATCGCAGGAGCGATCGTGTCTTGGACGGTCAGCAGGGCGCCCGCGCTGGTAACGGAACCGTACGGGTTGGTGATGACAACGGTGAAGGTGCCGGAGTCGGCAAGGACGACGGGAGTGATGCTGTAGGACGAGGAGGTTGCGCCACTGATGTCGCTGCCATTTTTCTGCCATTGATAACTGAGGGGTCCGGTGCCGCCGGCCAGCACGCTGAACGTCACGCCTTCCAGGCCACATTCCTTGGTCGCGGCGGCTGGCTGCACGACAATGAAAGGAGGATGGATGAACTTGAGCACCAGGTCCTTGTTGCCATTGGCCAATTCGAGGACGAAGGCGCCATTGCCCTTGTCGTTTTCGAAGCCCGAATCGTCAAGGACCACGGCGGCGGGGTCAAAACCGGTGATGCCGCCGGTGGTGGTGGCAATGACCCAGGTGTAGTCCTGGGAGTTGTCGAAGTTGGCCGCCTCATCCGGCA
>JARKQH010000152.1 GCA_029974925.1 Verrucomicrobiota bacterium | reverse complement strand
ACTTCGTCTCCGCCTCGCAGCTTGCGGCGGACATTCCGGCAGCGGACATCGCCAGCCCGGGCACCGCTCAAGTCAAGGTCGTCTCCGAAGCGCCCGGCGGCGGGCAGACCGCCGAATTAACGTTCCGAATCGAAGCGGCGGTGCCCGCTGTGGTCTATGTGGACGACGACTACTTCGGCCTGCCTGCCGATTCGCTGGTCTCCTGGCCTTATGCCGGCGCGGGAACCAACATCATCGGTTACAACGCGTTCGATACCATTCAAGGTGGTGTGAACGCCGTGGCGGCCGGGGGCACGGTGCAGGTGGCGGCCGGCAACTACGTGGAGAACGTGGTGGTGCCCAAAGCGGTCAACCTGGTTGGCCCCAACGCCGGGGTTGCGGGGGCCGGCACCCGCGGGCCCGAGGCGGTGGTGCGGCCGGCGATCAACGATCCGGAATCGGCGCCCATCGTGTCGGTCGAGGCTGAGAACATCGTCATTGACGGATTCCTCTTTGACGGGCACAACCCGGGGTTGGTGCAACCGGGGGACTATGTGGCCAACGGGGTTCCGGTCCATGCGCCGGCGGCGATTCAGAACGGGAACTATCCGGTGCTGGTGGCCTTCAACCGGGTGACGATTCGGAACAACGTCATTACCAACATCGCCTATGACGGGGTGTATTTGGAGTTGCCGCTGGGGGCGGACAACGGGTGGAACTACGTGGGGAACAACCTGTTTGCCAACTGCTGGGAGGGGTTGCAGACCTACGCGGTGCATTCGGTCATCACCAACAACATCTTCCAGAGCTGCAATTTGGGTCTGAGCCTGCACGGGACGATCACGGCGGCGCCGGCGGGGTTCCAGCCATTGATTGCGAGCAACGAGCTGACGATTGCCGAGTGGTGGCCGGACGAGCAGTTGGCGGACCGGATGAATGCGCAGGGCATTTGGGTCAACTATCGGCGGGCCAACGCGGCGGAGTTGGACGTGGTGGGCAACGTGATTCACACGCCGGTGGGGGCGCCGGCGGGCAAGACGATTCGGGGCCTGTATGTGCTGACGGTGGACGGGAACGGGAAGGTGAACTTGATCAACAACACGGTTCAGGGGCAGGGCCAGTGCGACGTGGGGGTGTATGTGACGGCGTGCTGGAGCAACGGGGCGGTGAAGGTCCTGGGGGGCACGCTGGCCGGCATCAAGGGAGCGGGGGTGCGGGCGGCGACATTGGACGGGGTGTGGGGGACGGGCGATGCCTTTGTGACGGTGAGCAACGTGAATATCACGGTGGCGGGGACGGGTTATGGGGTGGAGGCGCTGCAAGAGGCGGCCACGCCGGCCAACCGGGCGGGGGTGACGGTGATAGGGAACACAGCGATCAACGGGGCGGCCGGTGGGGTGAAGGTGGAGGGTTCGGGGGCGTGGGCGACGGTGAAGAACAACCCGGCTTCGATCAGTTTCAATGCGGTGGGCATTGGGGTGGAGGGGGGCAAGGCACTGGTGGAGAACAACAATCTGGCGGGCAACAGTGTGGCGGCGATTCAGGTGGAGAACGGGGGGGTGGTGGATGCGGGCGACTGTCTGGGCGCCAACGTGACGGGGCTGGGGACGGGGAGTGGAGCCAACGGCTCGAGCAGCGGCTTGAACAAGCTGACGGGGTATCCGTTCAACAACGCCGCGCCGTGGGCGATTCGGAATTTGAACGTGGGCGGTCCGGCGGTGCTGGCCTACAACAACAACTTCGGGGCCGGGGTGGGCGACGACATCCGGCTGGCGGTGGAGCAGGTTTCGCCGGTGGAGTTCACGCAGGCGGGCGGGTTGCTGGTGGCTTGTCCGGCGGCGGTGACGGTGCCGTGTGTGACCGATGTGCCGGCCGGGGCGGCCGATCTGGCGGAGTTCTTCACCCTGGGCGGTGTGGCCTCCTGCAGTCCGGGAACCGTCAGCTTCACGGATTCCACTTATCCGGTGGGCAGCGGCGTCATCACCCGCACCTATACGGTGACGGATCCTTGCGGCGCGACCACGACCTGCCAACAACTCATCACGGTGGCTGATGTTGCCAAGCCGGTGGTCTCCTGTCCGGCGGACATCACGCAACCGACCGACGCGGGTCAGTGCTACGCCACAGTGAGCATCACGCCGGCCAATGCCACCGACAATTGCGCCGTGGCGTCGGTGGAGGGCGTTCGCAGTGACAGCCAGCCGCTGACGGCCACCTATCCCAAGGGCGTGACGACCATCATGTGGATAGCCACCGACACCAGTGGCAACACCGATTACTGCATCCAGACGGTCACCGTGGTGGACCAGCAGGCGCCCACCATCACCGCGCCCGCCAACGTCACGGTGAACACCGATCCCAATGTCTGCTACGCCACCGGCGTCAACCTCGGTTCGCCGGTCACTTGGGATAATTGCGCCGTGGCCTCGGTATCAAATGATGCGCCGGAGCAATTCCCGAAAGGCGTGACGCCGGTCACCTGGACGGCTACCGACACCAGCGGCCTGACCGCCACGGCGGTGCAACTGGTCACCGTCCTCGACGGGGAGCCGCCGACCATCACGTGTCCGCCTGACACGGTGGTGCAGATCTCCGAATCACGCGATCCCTATGTGACCGGCATGCCGACCGCGTCGGATAATTGCGGCGGCGTGACCATCACCTACAACGACAATCGCAGCGGGCTGACCGGGTGCAACGCCACCGGAACGCTGATCCGCACCTGGCGCGCCACCGACGAAGCGCTCCGGCCCTTCGAGTGCCAGCAGACCATCCAGGTGGTGGACGGCAAGGCGCCGCTGTTCACGTTTGTTCCTGCGAACATTACCGTGGCCAATGATCCGGGGCTCTGCTCGGCTGTGGTCAATTACGCCGCGCCGACGGCGATGGACCCCGGCTTCAGCCAGGACTTCGAGAATCCGGCCTGGGTCGGCGGCCTCTTCCCGGCCTCGCCTTCACTGGATTGGAATGAATACAACAGCCGAATCTTCCGCGTGCTGAGCGGCACCGACGGCGTTCCCTCCCGCAGCGGGGCGGCCCATGCGGTTATTGACTCGACCGTGCTCCCGCCGGCGCCCAGCGATTACACCGGCGCGCTCTGCCGGCTCGGCGGACCCGACGGCAACTTCGGCGCCGGCTTCCGCATGGCGGTGGATGTTTACCTCGACCTGAGCGATCCGTCGGTCGTGGGCGCAACGCCCACCAGCGGCTACGGCTGGAACCTGCTCTGCGGCGCCAGCAAGCCCAACCGGACGCTCCTGCGTGACTTTATCTTCCACACGGCCGCCTATGGCGCCTCCAGCAGCAATGGCGTGGTTGTGGCCGCCAGCCTCACCACCAACGGCCAGCGCCGGAACGACCTGTTGAGCCTTGCCCATTACATCGTCACCAACACGGGCTGGTACACCTTCGAGGCAGTGTTCACGGACAATGGCAGCGGTGTTCTGGCCGTCGCCATGAATCTGCGCGACAGCAGCGGCGGGCTCCTCTGGACCGCCACCCTGTCCAATCCTTCGGACCTGATCGGGAGCGTCGTCGGGGGCAACCACGCCCTCTGGTTTGATTACCTCGGGGTGAACCGGTTGCCGATTGACAACACCGTGCTCGAACGCCAGGTGGCGGTTGTCTGCAACATCGCCTCGGGAACCGCCTTCCCGGTCGGCACCACGACGGTCACCTGCACCGCCACCGACGCGTGCGGCAACAGTGCCTCCACCAACTTTGTGGTCACTGTCAATGACACCGAGCCGCCCGCCGTGACCTGCCCGGCGACGGTCACCCAGCCCAACACGCCGGGCTCGTGCAGCGCCGTGGTCACCTTCAACGCGGTCGCCACCGACAATTGCCCCGGCCCGGTTACGGTTACCACCCTGCCGGCCTCGGGGAGCGTCTTCCCCGTCGGCACCACGCCGGTGCTGGTTACCGCGGTGGACAGTCATAACAACACCAACACCTGCGTCTTTAACGTGGTGGTCCAGGATGCCGAGGCGCCATCCGTCACCTGTCCGGCGCCGGTGGTGAAACTGGTGCCGCTGGGCTACACCTCGGCCAGTGTCACCTTCCCGTCACCCGCCGTCAGCGACAACTGTGGCCTGTTCAGCTACCTGGTCAGCCCTGGCTCGGGCAGCGTGTTCCCGGTGGGAACCAACACGGTGCAAGTGACCGCCTGGGACGCCGGAAACAATACCAACACCTGCGCCTTTACCGTGGCGGTGGTTCCCGTGAACCCCGCCCCCGCAGTGCAGGTCCTGACTTACACCAACAGCACGGCAGTGGTCGAAGTGACCGGCGTACCGGGTTACCCGGTGGTGCTGGAGGCCTCGACCAACCTGTTTGACTGGACCGCGATTCGGACCAACCTCGTGCCCTATCTGCACGTGGACAGCCAATCGCCCGGCTTCAGTCAGCGATTCTACCGCGCCAAATTCGTGCCCTGATGAATGAACTCTGCGGGAGGCGGCGGCCCCCGGCCTCGCCTCCCGCGCCTTGACCGGCGTGAACATGAACCTGATGCCCTTGGCAAGTGCGCTGTGCGGGATGGCCATTGTGATGTGCCTGGCCCCCCTCGCCCTGCACGTGTGCGCGCGCCGCAAATGGCTCGTCAGGTCCACGGACCTGCATCACACCCACCAAGGCCAGATTCCCCGCCTCGGGGGCCTGCTGCTCGTCGTGGCGTTTGTGATCCTTGAGCTGGTCATCGCCCTCGTCTTTCCCGAAAAACGGGCCGGCACCGCCGGCCGCAACGTTGTGGTGTTGAGCTCCCTGGCCATGTTCGCCCTGGGATTCTGGGACGACATCCGGCCGCTTGGGGCGCGGAACAAGCTCATCGGCCAGATTCTAATCGCTGCCGGCGTCTATGTCCTGGGCGTCAGCATCACCCAGTTCAAAATCCCCTTCACGGGTGAGATTATTGACCTGGGCCCGTGGGGCGCGGTCCTGACCATCCTCTGGCTGGTCGGGTTGACCAATCTCATCAATCTGATTGACGGCGCCGACGGTCTGGCCGGCGGCATTTGCCTGATGCTGATGCTGCTGATCGCTTTCGTGGGGCATCAGCACGGTAATTTCGAATTGCTGGCCGCTGGCATGGCGGGCGCGCTCCTGGGTTTCCTGTGGTTCAACTTCCCGCCCGCCCGGCTTTATCTCGGAGACGGGGGTGCTTACTTCCTGGGATTCCAAATCGGCCTGTTCTCGCTCGCCAACTCCCACAAAGGAACCGTCATCGCCGCTCTGGTGGCGCCGCTTTTTGTGCTGGCCCTGCCGATTGTGGACACCGGCCTGGCCATCCTCCGGCGCGGGCTGCGTGGACTCCCGGTCTGGCGGCCCGACCGCCAGCACATCCACCATCGCCTTATCCAAATGGGCTTCTCCCGGCGCAAAACGGTCGTCTCCCTCTACGCCGTGACGCTCGTCTTCCTGGGCATGGGTTTCCTGGCCTACTGGTCCCGCGGCGGTCTGGTGCCGCTGCTGCTGGGCGCTTCCGTGGTCCTCATGCTCTACCTGGCTGGCAAACTGAAGTTCAGCCGCGATTGGTTTTCAATCGGTCGCGTCATGGGCAACTCGCTTGGCATGCGCCGCCAGGTCCAATACGCCCTGTCCCTCGTGCGTTGGCTGGAACTGGAAGGCACCCGGCAGCCATCCCTGGAGTTGCTCTGGTCGGATTTTGTCTTCGCCGCCCAAAAGCTCGGCTTCCACTCCGTCAAACTCAGCCTCGAGGATGGCACCCGTAGCTGGCAGCGGGGCGCCCCAATGCCCGATTCACTCTCCATCAGTTACATCCTTAAAGGCGGGCGGCTGGGCGTTCTGGAAGTCTCAGCCTCCCCCTGCCCGGCGCCGGACGACCTCACGGGGCAGCCAGGCAGCCGGCAGGCCGCCTGCGACGGCCGGGTCTGCCCCTGTGTCTGCAATCCCCAGGTTTTCGAAATCATCAGCGAATTGCTTGCCGAAGGCTGGACGCGCGCCGCCACGGCCTGGGCCACCGAATTTCAAGGCACCCTCCGTTTCGAGGGGCAAAAACCCTTGGAACCCGCGCCCCGGCGCAATCCAGGGCTGGCTTTAACATTGACACTGCGCAATTAATCTTTTAACAATGCAATTGAAATTGAGGTAAATTGTATGACCACTAGGAACAACATCAAAATCGTGGGGACCCTTGCCATCAGTCTGCTTTGCCTGGGCAGCTTTCAGACTTTCGGCAAGGATGCTGCAACTCCCAAACCGGCCCAGGCGGCCCTGAGCTCCGTTCCGGCGGCCGAGCTTCCCGCTCAAGCCGCGAAATTGATTCAGGAGGCCAAGGTCCGCCAGCGCGAGGCCCGAACCATCGAAGTGGTCAAGGCCGCCCTCGCCCTCAATCCCGCCGCCGCCGCCCCGGTCGTTGGCGCCATCGCTCATGCCGTCCCCGAAATGGCGGCCGTGGCCGCCAAGGTTGCCGCCGCTGAGCAGCCCAAACAGGCGGCTGCCATCGCCAAAGCCGCCGCCGCCGCGGCCCCCTCCCGCGCCGGGAAGATCGTCGTGGCCGTTTGCGAGGCCGTCCCCAACGCCTATCGCAACATCGCCATCGCCGTCGCCGAGGTCGCTCCCACGGCCGGCAAGGACATCTTGAAATCCGTCGGCGCCGCCATTCCCGAACTGAAGCCCCATATCGAAAAGGAATTGGCGGGTTACGGTCTGACCCTTCCGCCCGTGGCCAATACCCTTGACCTCGCCGTTGCCCAGGCCCGCGCCAGTGGCGCCCCCTCGATTGTCGCCGGCATGCCTGCCGCCGATGCCGGCCCCGCCCCGGTCATCCCCGGCTCCGGCACCACCGGCAATTCCGAGCCCAACACTTCCGGCGCCAATCCTCCGGGCGGGCGCAATTACGCCCGGCCCTAAGCCGCGCTTCAAGTTCCCCTTTCACCAGCCCGTCTCCGCCCGGGACGGGCTGTTTTGCTTTTTTTGCGATGGACGGGGCGGAGTGGCGGTTGCATTAGAATCAGGCACGCCTTGTCCGCCGCCCGAGCTCGCGATCGAACCGGCGGCCAGCCCACACCAGATCCGGCTCCACTGGCCGACCTGGGCTGCCGGCTACGAACTTGAGGGCCGCCCGGCGGTCCATGCCGGCGCTTGGGCAGCCGTGCCTCAAGAACCCGTGGTTCAGGGCGGACGCTTAAATGTCACCAACAGCAGCAGCGTTCCGCCGGAACGCTACTACCGCCTCCACAAACCGCAGTAAGGCGACGCTGACTTCGCCCTTGTGCCCGCCAGCCGTCTCCGGTTGAATCAGCCGCTGCATGGCTGATGGTGAGCAAGCCCGACACGCTTCGGAGCGGGGGAGTGTGACAACGGCGCCCTCCCGCGGCTCGCCCCGGGGCGGCTGGCGCCCGCTTCCGCTCCGGAGCGGCGACGTGCAGCTTTACCGGCTGTGCGACGCGCTGACCGAGCTGTTGATTTACGGGATGGTCGTGTTCAGCCCCTGGGCCTTTGGCACCACCGAGCCGTGGTCGGTTTGGACGATGAACGGGGCGGGTTGCCTGCTGGGCGTCCTGCTGGCAATCAAACTGGCCATCCGCTGGTTGAAGGGCTACCGGCCGCCCCGCTGGGATGACCCACCCGCCCCTGCCGGGCAGGATTCGCAGCCTCGCAACCGGGGGGCGGCGGCTCTCACGGCGGCGCTCGCCGGCTTGACAGTGGCCATCCTCGCTTATTGCTTCCTCGCCGCTCTGAATGCACGCTCGACCTATCACCCGCACCAAATCCGCTTCGAGTACCACGACTATGTGCCCTGGCTGCCGCACAGCTTCGACCGCGTCCGCACCTGGCACACCTTTTTCACCTTGCTCGGGCTGGCCGGCTCGTTCTGGGCTGTACGCGACTGGCTGCTCGGCAAGACCGGCGCTGAGGAACGAGCCCAACGCCGTCCTCCGCCCTCTGAGACCGCGAAACTGGACTTCGCTCCCTTCTTCCCCGCCCGGCTTCGGCGGCTCTTGTGGGTGCTGGCCATCAACGGCGGTCTGCTCGGGCTGGAAGGCATCGTGCAGCGGCTCGAAGGCTCGGGTCATCTGCTGTTTCTGGTGAAGCCCCGCGTCAATCCCGGCGCGGAAACCCAGTTCGGCCCCTATGCCTACCGCGCCAACGCCGCCCAATACTTCAACCTCCTGTGGCCCGTCTGCCTGGGGTTCTGGTGGACCCTCCATCGCAGCGGCGGATTTCGGCGGGCCCGTCACCACCTGCTTCTCTTGTGCGGCGTCGTGATGGCTGCCTGTCCCATCATTTCGACCAGCCGCGGCGGGGCGTTGGTCACCGCGGGGCTGGTGCTGGCCGCCGCGTTCTTCCTGCTCCTGACCCATTTTGTGCTCGTGGCGGCCCGGAAACAGGACCGTCGCACCCGGTGGCTGACGCTGGCCGCGGTGATTCTGTTCTTTGGGTCGGCGCTTGCAGTCGGCTATTGGCTTGGGTGGAAACCCCTCAAGCCGAGGCTGGATCAAATCAGCGAGGGCTTCGTGTTACGGGAGGAAATGTACGACGTGGCCCGGCCGATGATGCGCGATTATCCCTGGTTCGGCATCGGGCCTGGGGCGTTCGAATACGTTTTCCAGCTTTACCGCATCTCGACCAGCACCTATTGGCCGGCCCAATTGCACAACGACTGGCTCGAGACCCGCATCACTTACGGCCTGGTCGGCACCACCCTGATTCTCTCCGCCCTGGCCTTGGTGCTGTTGCGCTGGTTCTTCCGCGGCGGCATTCACGGGGGGCGCCGGTTTGTCATTTTGATGTGGCTGGCGCTGGCCGGCTGCTTGGTTCACGCCCGGTTCGACTTCCCCTTCCAGGTCCACTCGATTCTGTTCCTTTTCATCCTCCTTTGCGCGATTCTGGTGAACCTTTCGCGCCGGCCTTGACTCCTGCGGCTGCTCCTTCCTGCGGCCTTCCCGCTCTCAGCGGAACACCTGGCGGGCCGGAGGCTCGTCTTTGACCAGCAGGTCGCGGCTCAGCTCGACGCAGGTCTGGCGCCCGAGAAACTCCAGCAGAACCGCCACCCGCTCCCGGCCCGGCATCACGCGGCTGACGACGGCCAGCAATCCGGCAAACGGGCCGCTGGCAATCGTAACTTCCTCCCCCACGTTCAGCGAAGGTTCAATCACCCGCACCGCCTCGGCGCCCACTGCCGCCTGAAGCTGGCGGATCGCTTCCTCCGGAATGGCGGGCCATTGATTGCCGAAATGCACCACCCCCCGCACCCCCCGCCCGTGATGAACGCGGCGCAACTGCCGCACCAGATCAAAGCGCGCGAACAGGTAACCCGGGAACAACGGCTCGGTAAACCAGACCGGCCCGCGGCGGGTCGCCCGCCGAAACCGGATGCGCGGCAGGTAAACCTCCACCCCCGCTTCGCCCGCCAGGTGGCCGGCGGCGAGGTGTTCGTGTTTCGGTTGCGAGCGGACGCAATACCACGCCGGCGCCGGAACCTCGGCCGGCCCGGCCGCTGGGGCCTCAGTCCTCACACGGTCTCCGCGCGTTTCTGCGGATACGGGCGGTAGTAATCGTCGTACTTGTAATAGTAATAGTCCCGGCTGCTGGGCCGGACACCATTGAACACCAGGCCGAGCACTTCAACCTGGCGCTGATACAGCAAATCCAGCGCCGCGCGCGCCACCCGCGCCGAGGTCTGCTCCGCCCGAATCACGAAAACCACGCCGTCCACCAACGGCGCCAGGCTGGTCACATCGTCCGCTGCCATGACCGGCGCGGTGTCAAGGATCACGTACTCATACTTCGCGGAGATTTCTTTCAGCAAGTCGGTGGTCAGGTTCCGCACGAAGAATTCGCTCGACCGTTGGGTGGGGGTGCCGCGCGGCAGCAGCGACAGGTTGGGGATCCGGGTTGGCTGGACGGCCTGTTCCCAACGCACGGTGCCGAGGAGGACTTCCGAGAGGCCGGGCTGGTCGGCCACCCCAAACCGATGATGCAGGTTTCCCTTCCGTAAATCCGCGTCCACCAACAGCACCCCTGAGCCCGCCGCCGCCATGGTGATGGCTAGGTTGGCCGATGTCAGCGACTTGCCGTCGTTGGGCACTGCGCTGGTGACCAGGATGGTCTTGGGCCGGCGGCCGCCCTCCCCCATGTACAAAAGCGAAGAGCGCAGATTGCGGTACGCCTCGAGATATCCATGACGCGGGTCATCTTCCTGAATCAACGGCAGTTCCCGGCGCGGCCCGCGCGTTTTCTCGCGCGGAATCTGCCCCAGCACTTCCTCATCGAACAAATCCTGCAGCTCGGTGAAGCTCGCCATGCGATCATCCAGCCGGTCCAGCAGGAGCAGCAGGCCGAGGCTGGCGGCCAGACCGAGCAGGCCCCCCGTCAGCAGTTGCTTCCCCAAAGTGGGTTTGGCGGGGATCGGCGGCGAGGCGCGCTCCATGATCGTGACGCTCTCGGGGCTGATCTCCTTGTTCACGTCCAGGGTTTGCATCGTGGCCAGCAGCCGGTCATAGAGGCTTTGAATCCGCTGCGAATTGGCCCGCAGCTTCTGATACTCCGCGCTTTTCGTGTTGATCTCGAGCGTCTTGGCGTCCCATTCCTTGACATCCTTCTCGAGGTTTTCGATCTGCAGCGCCAGCGAGGTCTTGCGGGATTCCAATTGTTCCGCGCTTTGCTGGCGGTAAATCTCCAGCAGCCGCTCCCGCCGGGCGATCTCCTCGCTCATCGCAATCATCTTGGGATGCTTGGGCCGAAGGTATTGGCCCAGCTCCTCCTGTTCGGCCTTGAGCAACAGCAGTTGTTGCTTGGCCTTCAAATAGTCGTTCTCCCCTTCACGCGTCCGGCCGGTTTCCGAAGGAAGCGCGGACGCGATGGGGCGCTCCCGCTCGACGTTCTGGTCCAGCGTGAGAGTCTGCAGCAGCGCATGTTCGGATTTGAGCGCGGCGAGGCGCTGGTTCAGGGCGACGAGGTAATTGGCCGCGCTGTTGCCCTGGTCCTGCAGCAGCACGATGCTGTTGGTGCTCTGGAAGGCCGCCAGTTCCTCATCCGCCTTGCGCAGCTCCTTCTCGAGCCGTAACACCTCCTCGGTCAGCCCCGCCACCGTGGTGTCGGAGGTTTGCAGCCGCATCTCGCGTTTGACCTGGATGTATTCCTCCATGCACGCCTGGACAAAGGCCTCGGTGTATTCCGGGTTCTCGCCGGTTCCTTGCAGGACGAAAATCGTGGTTTTGGGCACCACACTGACCCGCAGCGTGACCAGGCAGGGGGTCAGGTTGGGGTGCTGCGCCGCCACGCGGGCCTGGGCGCGGTTCATCACCGCCCCGCTCTGCATCAAAGCGCTCTGCGTGCCCAGGAAGCTGCTCATCTCCTCCGAATACACCGAACCCTCGGGAATCGAGAGCTTGATGTTGACGATCATCCGCCCCACGGAAATGTAGGCCGGCGGCCCAAAATAGGCCACCGCCCAGCCGCCGCCCACCCCCAGGACAACGCCCAGCAGCAGCAGCCACCACTTCCGGGCCAGCAGGAGTTTGTAGCGTTGAAATCGGCTGATCAGATGCGCGTTGGCGCGTTGCCGACGGTGATGGTAGGACTGTGATGCCGGGTCTCCGTTCATGCGCTCCAAATCAGAAGTTAATCAGCCGGGACGGAACAATGATGAAATCGTCGGGTTGCAAGAGAACATCCTGTTCGGTTTTGCCTTCCTCCAGAATGGCGGTCATGTTCAGTTCAAAGCTCTGTTTGCCCGCTGTCTCGCCGCCACTTCCCCCCCCTCGAACGACCTTGACTTTCTTCTTGTTGGCAAAATCAGAAAAACCGCCCGCCCGAAGAATCGCCTTGCCGGCGGTCAGGTTTTCGTTCACCGCGATGTCAATCGGGCCCTGGTTGCGAACCTGTCCCCATACGTAAACCCGCCCCAGCAGGCGGTTGGCCACGTCGAGGGCAATAATCACCGTCGCCCGATAGTAATACTCTTTTTCCAACAACGCCTTGCATTCTTCCGCCAACTGTTTGCAGGTTTTGTCCCTTGCCGCCACTCGCCCGATGTAGGGGATGTCCAGCTCGCCGGAATCCGCCACCACCAGGCTCTTGGGCAGGTCCCGATCCTCCAGAATCTGGAACGCCACCTTGTCCCCCAC
>JARKQH010000111.1 GCA_029974925.1 Verrucomicrobiota bacterium | reverse complement strand
GCTGGGCGGCAAGGTTCAGGCCCCGCCCGGTTACGCCGATCATGTGGTCTTTCTTTATCCCGAGCTGTGCGCCCGCTGCGGCACGAAAATCTGCATCGAGCTCTGCTCCGGCCAGGCCATCGCCCCCGGCCCCGGCGACGTCCCCAGTTTCGACCGCGAAAAATGCGTGCACTGCGGCGCCTGCCTCTGGAATTGCGAACAGCCCATTCCCGGCAAACCCGACCGCACCAACATCGCGTTCCGCGCCGGCACCGGCGGCCTCCACTCGGCCGAGAATTAGGCGGCGAAAAACACCCCAGGCTGGCGCCCTGTGCCTCGCACGTGGAAAGGGCGCGAAGGGACAACTGAAGCGGGGCGCGGAGGCGGAAAAGGCCTGGGGCGTCCAATGCCGGAGCTCTGCGTCTCTTTGCATCTCGGCAGTTCGACTGAGGGAGCCCGCAGACCACGCAGACGCACGCAGAACCGGGCGGACCCGGCCTGCGCCTCAACGCGCAGCCCTTTCCGTGTAGTGGATATGACCGCGGATGTCGCGGATGTCGCGGATAAGAGAGAGCGGGAAAAGATTGGCACCGAGGACGGCGCTGTCCCGGACGAACGACTTTGCGCCGCCACCGGGAACCCTGTGCGACGTCTCCCTCATCCGTGAAATCCGCGAAATCCGCGGTCCCCTCTTTGCTCGGTCACGGCTATGGCCTCCCCCTTGGCTCCCCGCTCCCCCGCCTCACCTTCCCGGAGGGACAACTGAAAATGGCCGGGCGTTTCAACGCCACGTGCCAGCCCGGCGGACCACGAGACCCGAAGAAACGGCTGAAGGGGGGGCGTGGAGGCGGAAAAGGCCTGGCGTCCAATGCCGGAGCTCTGCGTCCCTTTGCATCTCGGCGGTTCGACCGAGGGGGCCCGCAGACTACGCAGACGGACGCAGAACCGGCCGGGCCCGGGCTGCGCCTCAACCCGCAGTCCTTTCCGTGTAGTGGATATGACCGCGGATGAGGCGGATGTCGCGGATAAGAAAGAGCGGGAAAAGATTGGCACCGAGGACGGCGCTGTCCCGGACGAACGACTTTGCGCCGCCACCGGGAACCCTGTGCGACGTCTCCCTCATCCGTGAAATCCGCGAAATCCGTGGTCGCTTCTTTGCTCGGTCACGCGGAGAGGGGGCAGGGGGAGAGGAGGCCGTATCCCAACCCACCCGAATCGCGCCGCCGTCCCCGCTCACCAGCCGGTCCAGGGGGTCATTTTGGAAGGGCGCTCCGCCGGAACCGATCGGGGTCCCGTTGGCGAGGTGATCGGTCCCGAAGAAAGCGGAACTCGGGGCGGCCGGATCACTGGGCTGAAGTTGCCATTTCCCAGAAAAAAAAGACCGGGCCCGAAGACCCGGTCGTGCA
>JARKQH010000099.1 GCA_029974925.1 Verrucomicrobiota bacterium | reverse complement strand
CGGCAAAGATGCTCCTGCCCATCGTGCAGAACACCACGGCCTTTCACACCAACTTCTCGGACGCGGATCGCCGGTCCATCGAGAGCATGAACATAAGCCCGCAGAACCTCCCCGAGGTCAACCGCAGGCTCATGGAGATTGCCCGGGAAGAGGCGGGGCTTGCCCTGGAGAAGCAGAAGCATTTCACCGGCCTCAAGGATTACGCTGATTACGAGTCCAGGCTTTCCGGCTGGAACGAAGGACAGGCCAAGCGGCTGGAGGAACGGCGCACGAAGGGGCGCAAGGCCCCCTCAGACGCGAACGCGGGACCGGCCCCCGGGGCGGCCCCGACCTACAAGACGCCCGAAGACGTGCGCGCCGATTTCCAGGCCGGGCGGATCACTCAGGAACAGGCCGCGAGCATCCTGCGCGGCCAATTCGGCATGGAGTAAGGAACATGGCGAACGCAATCGACTTCTTGAAAGAAACGCCGCAGCGGCAATCCGCGCTCGGCTTCCTTGGCGTGGGCTCCCCGTCCTCCGGTGCTTCCGGGGGCGGGGGCCTCCCCGAGGACGTGGCCGCGCTGGTGGGCAACGAAGGCGGCTTCTATCAGCCCCCGGTTGACGGCAAGACCGCCGCGAGCCTGCGCCCGTCGAAGGTGGTAGGCCTGAACATCATGGACCTGATCGCCATCAAGTACGCGGCCAACGATGAGCAGAGAGTCCGCGCCGCCGCGAAAGCCCTGGGCCGTCCCGACTCGGATTTCATGGTTAAGGACGGTGACGTTTACCTCAGGGACGCCGGTGAAACGGTGCGCGTGGGCGGCCTTGGAGGTACGACACCGGGCGAAGCGCTCGCCAACCTGGGCAAGGAGGCCGTGGCGACGGCCGCGAGCAACCCGGCGAGCACGGTGGGCAACGCCGCTCTCGCCTTCACCGCTCCGGAGGCCATCCCCTCCCCGTGGGTGCAAGGCGCGCTTGGCGGGCTGGATGAGGCCGTGCGCCGCATCGTCGGCAAAACGGTGCTTCCCGGGTCCCTTGGCACGGAAAGGCTGCCTTGGGGCATGTCCGACGCCGTGGCCATCCCGGTGGCCGGTGGCTTGTCCGCGTTCCTGACGAGCGGCGTCAACAAACTCGCCAATGCAGGACGCGCCCCAATCCTGGGCGGTCTGACCAAGGAGGAAGTGGCGGCGGGAGTCGAAAACCTGGCCAAGAGTCCCGTACCCCTCACCCTCGGGCAGGCCACGCGCAACCCCGGCCTTCTTGACGCCGAAGGGCGCTTGCGGATGCTGCCCGGCGCGCTGGACGTGGCCAGACGCCAGGGGGAGGCCCAGAACGTGGCAGCGCGGGAGGCAGTGGAAAACTTCGCCGGGGCAATGGCTTCGGGCACTGATCCCGCCATGCTCGGGCGCAACCTCACCAACGCGGCCGCAGGCACCTTGCAGGAACTCAAAAACGCCAGGGCGCGGCAGGCCGGGCCGCTGTACGAGATGGCGTTTGCGCGACCTGAAACCCCGCCCCGGCCCGCTGTCCTCTCGCAATCGGGAAACGTGTGGACAGGCAGCGCATGGGCTGACCCTGCCACGCTTCCCATGGGGGCCAACGCGAGCCATCTTGTCCAGACCGCCACAGCAGCGGTGGATGGCGGCGCGCTTGATGCCTTGCCCCTCGTGGGGAGCATCGACGCCAGGATAGGCAGCCAGAACACGCCCGAGGCCATCCGGACCTTGCTGGAGAAGGCGAAGGCGCAACTCATGTTCGACGGCAAGCCCAAAAACACGGCGGAAGCGCTCCAGGGTGCGAAGCAGGGCATTGACGCTCTGATTCAGGGCCTCGGAGAGAACGAAGCCCAGGCTAAGGCCGCGCTCATGGGGGTCAAGTCGGACCTGGTGGGCTTCCTGGACGCCAACGTACCCGGTTATGCCCAGGCCAACCGGACCTTTGCTGAGGCATCCGGGTCGATCCGCGACTTTTGGGACAGTACGCTCAACAAAGTGCGCAAGCTGCCCCCCGATGCGGCCTGGAAAGGCCCGGGGATGCTTTTCAACCCCGCCGCGCCCGTCCCGGCGGCCCCCAGCATGGTCGAAGGCTGGAAGGACTCCCTCGCGGGCTTGTTTCCGCAATCCTGGGATGACGCCTTGGCCGCACGTATCCTGCAAGCCTCGCAGGGCTTCAAGGCGAGCGCCAACGGCGGACTTGGGAACTACCCGGGGCAGGTCGCCAAGGAATTGGGCGGATCGCCTGCGGCCATGGATATGTGGCGGGCAGGGATGAGCCCTGAGCAGTTCGCGCGGTTCAAGACCATCCTGGATGGCCTCGGATTGGCCTCCCAGGGCTCCAAGGGGCAATCCTGGACCTTCGCGGGGCAACCGGCCATGGAGGCCCTACAGGACGCGTCAATGGGGCCAGTGGAGGGCGTGATATCCTCGGCCCTGGGGTTCGGCCGCGCGACCAGCCCCGGAAGATGGGCGGATTTGTTCCAAGAGTGGCGTTTCGGAAGAAACGCGCCCAAGCTGGCCGAGTTCCTTTTCAACCCGCCGCAGGGCTGGGAGGCCATGGCCCCGCCCCCGGCAGTGCGCGCGCGGATCATGCAGTCTTTGGGGCTGATCCCCCGCGAGGCTTTCACGCAGGAAACGGGGGGCGCGTTTCAGTAAGCTAGGGCGCGGCCTTCTTCTCCCAGGGCTTGGGCGGCTTCCGGTGGTAAGCCTTCCACTTGTCCCAGCCCCTGGGGGGCTTATAGGCTTCTGGCTTCTTGTCCCTGGGCAGGGTGGCGAGTCCGACCAAGGCCGCCACCAACCCCAGGACGAACGCAAGCCGCTGCTCCGGGGAATCGCCCACGAGGAAAGACACGATCAACGCGCCCAGTCCCCCGGCGAACAGGAGAGCGGGCAGGCCCCTGGCCAGGGCAGTGAACAGCGGCGGCAGCAAGGACACCGCAAGCCACGCGATGATGATCCCACCGGCTATTTCCCACATAGCCAGCTGATGCCCAAACGGGGGCAGGCTGTCAACGGCCCTGCCGATCCCTTGCTTTATCCCTAGCCCGGCATATTCATGCCCTATGCCCGGTCCCTTCGACCCTCTTCGCGCACTGGCGGCCCTGCACGCCATCCCGTCTCTTGGCCCTGGAGGCATCGAACTTCGCTTTGATGGCAGAGTGGAACCCCACAACAAGCGCAAAGCCTGGGCCGTGGTAAAGGCCTATGAGAGACTGCTTACACTTCAGCTAGAAAATGGGGGTGTAAGCGTCCGCAAACTCCTGGCGAGGGGAACCATCCGGATCGAGGGGGGAAGATTCAGGCTGGGGTAAGCGGACTCACGACGCAACATAGGGGAAGTCTGCCCTCAGTAAGGCCAGTTCCCTGCGGGCTTCCTTTTTCCCATCCTCGCCCTGTGGTGTTAAAAATGCGACAGGTTGGCGACACCTAAAAGAGGGCGGCGCGGGTGGCTGGT
>JARKQH010000094.1 GCA_029974925.1 Verrucomicrobiota bacterium | reverse complement strand
AAGGATTCGAGCTCGCGATTGGCCGCGGTCAACTCCGCCGTCCGGTCCGCGACGCGCTGTTCCAGCTCGAGGTTCAGACTGCGGATGCGCTCCTCAGCCGCCCGGCGCTCGGAAATATCCCTGAGAATCACCGTAAAGAGTTTTTGCCCGCCCGCTTCGGTCTGGGAGATCGAAGCCTCAATGGGGAATTCTTCCCCGTCCGCCCGCAGCGCCACCAAGGGTTGCAAATGGCCCAGCGCCCGGGCGGTGACACCTGTTTGGCTGAAGGCTTCGATGTGGGCCCGGTGGGCGGGGCGGAAGCGCTCCGGGATGAAACGTTCCAAGGGGCTCCCGATGGCCTCGGCGGCGGGACAACGGAACATCCGCTCCGCGGCGGCGTTGAAGACCACAATCCGCTGGCTGGCATCCACGCTGATGATGGCGTCCATGGCCGAATCAATTATGCCGGCCAGGCGGGCCCGGCTTTCGCGCAGCCTTCGGGAAATGACCCAGATCACGGAACCACCCGCCATGACCGCCAGCAGGGCGATTCCCGCGTAGGTGCCAAGCTGTTCGGCAATCCGCCACCACCCCGCCTCCCGATGGAGGGTCTCATGAAAAAAGACGAGGGGAACCGCCAGCAGCAACAGCCCGAGGCTTGCTGCCAACCCCAAGGTCAGGCGCTGTTTTTTCCAGAACATTTCCTGGTTTCCAGGCGCCGGCTCGATGACCGCACGCGGACGCAACCGGGTCCAGCAAAGCCGATTCGGTTTCGATTGACAATGGGGTGTAGTTTCTATGGCGTTCGCCGCCGGGGGAATCTTCGGTGGCTGGACACCGGCGGGTGAGCCATGGGCTGCCCCTTCCATGGGCATTGACACCGCTGCCCGCTGGGCTACGCTCCAATCTCATTATGAGATTCGGCCTTAACACCTTCCTGTTCATTTCCCCCTTCACCACCCAGAGTACTGGCTGGTTCAAGCGCTTTAAGAAGTGGGGTTTCGAGTCGGTCGAAATCCCTGTCGAGGATCCCGCCCACATTGACCCCGTCCGCGTCAAAGCCGAGTTGGACCGGGAGGGGCTGGTTTGCGGCTCGCTCTGCGCCGTCACCGCCGCCGGGCGGGATCTGCGCGGCACCCCGCGCGAGCAGAAAATCGGGATGGACTATTTTCGGGCGCTCCTTGACCAGATGGTCGCGCTGGATTGCCCGTCGCTGATCGGGCCGGTCTATTCGGTGGTAGGCCGGGCGGAAGCCGTGCCGCCAGCGGAGTATCGCCAGCAATGGAAAACGGTCGTGCGAAATCTCAAGACGCTTGCGCGGTACGCCGAGGACCGCGGCAAGCAAATCTGTCTGGAGCCCTTGAACCGCTTTGAAACCGACTTCATCAACACCTGCGAGCAGGCGTTGCAGATGATCGCCGATGTCGGCAGCCCCGCACTCAAGTTGCTCCTGGATACCTTTCACATGAACATCGAAGAGAAGGACCCGGCCGCTGCCATCCGCAAAGCCGGCCGGCGGCTGGGGCACTTCCACGCCTGCGGCTGCGACCGGGGCACGCCGGGCAGCGATCACATTGACTGGCCCGCCATCGCCCAGGCGCTCAAGGATATCAACTACCAAGGCGATATTGTGATCGAATCCTTCACGCCCGATGTGAAGGTCATCGCCCGCGCGGCCTCGATCTGGCGCCAAATCGAGCCTTCGCAGGAGGAAATTGCCCTCAAAGGGCTCAAACTCCTGCGCAAGCTGTTTGGCGCCGCCCGGATGACGACTGGCAAGGCGAGGCCCGGCCGGAAATAAACTGCGGCCCCTCTTCACGAGTCACCTGGCATTCAATCTCCCGTTTTGGATATGAGACCATTCGTTTCCCTCGCCCTTGTCATCGTGGTCGCCGCCTCATGGGGCAATCTTCGTCCCTTGCTGGCGCAAGCCGGCTCGCCGCCGAACGCCGGGCCGCACGCCGAACCGGGTTTCGAGAGCCTCTTCAATGGCCGCGACCTCACCGGCTGGGATGGCCAGCCCGGCTTGTGGTCGGTCGAAGACGGGGCCATCGTGGGCCGGACCTCGGCGGAGGCGCCGATTAAAGTGAACACGTTCCTCATCTGGACGAACGGCACGGTGGGCGATTTTGAGCTGCGGTGCTCGTACCGGGTGAGACCGTTGAGTCCCGGCGGCAGTGCCAACTCCGGCATTCAGTATCGCAGCCGCGTGCTGGATGCGGCCCAACGGGTGGTTGGCGGTTACCAGGCCGACATCGAGGCGGGCACCAACTACACGGGCATCCTGTATGAGGAAAGGATGACCCGCGGCATCATGGCGCTGCGTGGAGAGAAGGTGGTCTGGACGGCCGACGGACAGAAAAAAGTGACCGGCTCGGTCGGTAAAGCGCACGAAATCCAAGCCGGCATCCGCCAGGGAGATTGGAACGAATACGTCATCATCGCCCGCGGCAATCATCTTCAGCACTTTGTCAATGGCCGGCAGACGGTGGATGTGACCGATGAATGCGTGGCCAAGGCGGCCAGGGAGGGGGTGCTGGCAGTGCAACTGCATGTCGGACCGCCCATGGAAGTTGCGTTCAAGAACCTTCGCCTCCGGCGGCTGGGCCCCTGAGCGAGGCGCTGTTGGCGGATCGGACGGCTGGTCAGGCGTGTTCGTAGGGCGGCGTCGGGCCGTCGCTCGTCCCGGCCTCCGGGACGGAGTCCTCCCAAACCTTCACCGGTTGGTAGAAGGTGTCGCGTTGAACGGGGATTCGCCCGGCCTCGCGAATGGCTTTCACCATGGCCGCCTCGGTCTGCAACTGGGGCGTGGCGGCGCCGGCCATGTGGAAGATGTGCTCTTCCAGAATCGTCCCGTGAAGGTCATCGGCGCCATAGCTCAGGGCCACCTGCGCCAGTTTAAGCCCCAGGCCCACCCAGTAGGCGGTGATGTGGTCGAAATTGTCCAGGTAGATGCGGCTGACGGCGATGGTTCGCAGCGCGTCATATCCGGTTGGCGGATGGGATACGGGAATGCGGTTGTTCTCCGGCTGGTAGGGCAGCGGCACGAAACCGACAAACCCGCGGGTTTCGTCCTGGAGCTCGCGCAGGCGCCGGAGGTGGTCCACCCGGTCCGCCAGCGTTTCCACGTGGCCGTAAAGCATGGTGCAGGTGCTGCGGCCCCCAAGCTGATGCCATTGCCGGTGCACGTCCAGGTATTCCTCGGCGGATTCCTTGCCCAGGGCGATGGCCGACCGCACCTCCTTGCGAAAAATCTCCGCGCCGCCGCCGGTGAGGGAATCCAGACCGGCGGCTTTCAATTCGCGCAGCGTCTCCTGGACGGGCTTCCGGGCCAGCCACGACAGATGCAGGACCTCAATCGCAGTAAAGCATTTGAGCTGCAGGCGCCCGTCCAGCGCCCGAAGCGCCCGAAGCATCTCGAGGTAATAGGTGAATGGCAGCGAAGGATGGAGACCGCCGACGATGTGCAGCTCCGTGATGCCGAGCTTGAGCGCCTCGCGCGCCTTTTCCACGATCTCCTCGAGGGAAAGCTGGAAGCCGTCGGCGTCCCGCTTCTTGCGGGCGAACGAACAGAACTGGCAGCTCAGAATGCAGTAATTGGAGTAATTGATGTAGCGGTTTAGGATATAGCTGGCACGGTTGCCGACCCGCCGCTGCCGGGCGAGGTCGGCAATCGCTCCCACCGCATTGAGGTCCCGGCTCTCGAAAAGCCGCAACGCGTCGGCGTCGGAAATCCGTTCGCCGGCGGCGGTCTTTTCGTATAGGTCGCGCAGGTCGCTGCGCTGCACAAAATAATGCACAGCTTACGATTAACAAACCCGCGCGGTTTGGCAAATGCCAACCGGGGTCAGATGAACTCGTTGATGATGTTTTCGAGCAGCTCCTGCCGGCCGCTGGTGTTGGGGGTGATGTCGCCGCGCTTGAGCATGTAGGCCTCGAGATCCTTGAAACTGGCCTTGCCAGATTCAATCTTCGCACCAATGCCGGTGTCCCACGAGGCATACCGCTGACGAATGAATTCCGCCAAACGCCCGTCCTTGCGGATGGCCGCCGCAATCTTCAAGCCCCGGGCAAAAGCGTCCATGCCGCCAATGTGGGCGTAAAACAGGTCCACGGGTTCGAAACTCTCGCGCCGCACCTTGGCGTCGAAGTTCGTTCCCCCCGTGGTGAACCCGCCCATGTGCAGGATGGACAGCATGATCTCCGTCGTGAGATAGATGTTGGTCGGGAACTGGTCGGTGTCCCAGCCCAGGAGCAGGTCGCCGGTGTTGGCGTCTATGGACCCCAAGGCGCCCGCGGCAATGGCCACTTCCATCTCATGCTGCATGGTGTGACCGGCCAGCGTCGCATGGTTGGTTTCCAGGTTGAGTTTGAAATCCTTCAACAGGTCGTATTCCCGCAGAAAATTCAAACAGGCCGCCGCATCCGAGTCGTACTGGTGTTTGGTGGGTTCCTTCGGTTTGGGCTCGATGTAAAACTGGCCCTTGAAGCCGATGGCCTTCTTATGGTCCACCGCCAGGTGCAGGAACCGGGCCAGATGCTCCATCTCCCGCTTGAGGTCGGTGTTCCAGAGGGTGGAATAGCCCTCGCGTCCACCCCAGAAAACGTAACCTTCACCCTTCAGCTCATGAGTCACCTCGATGGCTTTCTTCACCTGCGCCGCCGCGTAGGCGAACACATCCGCGTTGCAGCTCGTGGCCGCCCCGTGCACATAACGTGGATGGGCGAACAGGCAGGCCGTTCCCCACAGCAGTTTCACGCCCGTGCGCTGCTGCTCTTGTTTGAGGATTTTGACGATGGCATCCAGATTGCGGTTGGTTTCCCTGAGATTCCGGCCCTCCGGCGCCACGTCGCGGTCATGAAAGGCGTAGAAGGGGGCGCCAAGCTTTTCGAGGAACTCGAAGGCAACCCGCACTCGGGTTTCCGCCATTTTCATCGAATTGGTGCCGTCCTCCCAAGGACGCAACGCGGTGCCGACGCCGAACATGTCCGCCAACTGCCCGCGGATCGTGTGCCAGTAGGTCACCGAAAAGCGCAGATGTTCCTTCATGGTCTTGCCCTCCACCACCTCGTCGGGATTGTAGTGCTTGAAAGCCAGCGGATTGCGCGAGTTGGGACCTTCGTATTGAATCTTCGGAATGTCGGGAAAGAATGCTTTCGTCGCTTTTTTCATAGGTTGCACAGAGTTTGCGGGCAAAGCCTAAAGGTGTGCATTGCGGACGGCAAGCCATGAGTTTCGATCCCGGCCCTCGTCCCCGGCCGGCATCCCCCCTGACCGACCCACTCGGGAGGTGAGGCTGGAGTACCTGGTCATGGGGCACGAAAAAAGCCGGCAAGGGCGGAAAAAAACAGCTTGACAGGACGTCTGGCCGTAGGTAGCATGGGCGCATCAGTACTGGTTATGAAATACAAAACCCTAATTGCCATGATGTGCGGCTTGGCCTTGACAAGCGGCACCCTCCAATCCCAAATCCTTTACTCCGACAATTTCGACGCAGGCACCAGTGCCAGCGGCTGGACGGCGGTTTTGTCGCACAGCGATGCGTTTGCCGACTTTGCATTCGATTATAGCACCCTGGGTATTCCCCCGGCCCCCCGCTCTTCCGGCACCACCATTGGCATGCGGTTTCTCGCCAACCAGTCCGCGGGCGTTTTTCAAGGCATTTCCGCCAGCCCGAATGGCCAGGGTTTTACGGATTTCATTCTCCGATTTGACATGTGGCTCAATTATAACGGGCCTCTGAATGGGGGCGGGAGCGGTTCCACTCAGGTGGGCAGTTTTGGCTGGGGCACCTCCGGAGCCAGCGCCCAGTGGGCGGGGGCCTCCTCAAGCATCATGTTCGGGGCGTCGGGGGACGGGGGGAGCACTTTTGATTACCGCGTCTATCGCGATAATGCTCTTTTGGCTCCCAGCACGGGCGTTTACGCTGCCGGGACCGGCACCTCGCCTGACGCGCGCAACAATATCCATCCCTATTACACCGCTTTGTTCGGGGGAGAGACAGCCCCCGCGGCTCAATTGGCTCTTTATCCCGGACAGACTGGGGCAACCTTTGACGGTGCGTTGGGCTTTGCTTGGCGTGATGTGGTTATCGTGAAAAATGGGGATACCCTCACCTGGAGTATTGATGGAAATCTGATAGCGACGGTATCCGCTGCCGGGGCCACACTGAGCGGCAATAACATCTTCTTTGGACAATTTGACATCAATGCCACCAGTTCCACGGACGTGAACGATTTCCTGATCACCTCGATTTACGATAACATCACGGTGTCGGTCATTCCAGAACCGTCGAGCGCCCTGCTCGGCTTGCTGGGTCTGGCCGCGCTTGGGCTGCGGCGCAAAGGTTAAGCCGCCAAAGAATTCAGAATCTTGAAATGCCGCCCGGTCCTCACCGGGCGGTTTTTTTGTGTCTTTACAAGGCGGGAACGGCCCCCAGGAGTTCGCGCGTTTTGGCTGCCACATCGCCTTGGCGCATGAGCGATTCGCCCACCAGCATCGCCTGGGCGCCGCAACGGGCCAATCGCTCGACATCCGCCCGGGTGTGAATGCCGCTTTCGGCGACCAGCAGCGGCCGCCGGCGACCCGCAGCCTGCAGCCGGGCTGCCAAACGTTCGGTGGTTGCCAAGTCCACCTTGAAGGTCTTGAGGTCACGGTTGTTGACACCAATCAGGTCGGCTCCCACCGCCAGGGCCCGGTCCAACTCCGCTTCGTCATGGACCTCAACGAGGGCGGCCAGGCCCGCCTCGGAGGCGAGGCGGTGAAAGGCGGCAAGCTGGTCATCGCTCAAAATCGCCACAATCAGCAGTATTGCGTCCGCCCCCCAGCGCACGGCCTCAAGCATCTGGCGTTCGTCAATGAGGAAGTCCTTGCGCAGCAGGGGGAGGTTGACCGCCTGGCGGATGGCTCGCAGATACTCATTCGATCCCTGGAAAAACTTCTCGTCGGTCAGCACCGAGAGACAAGTGGCGCCAGCCGCCTCGTAATCCCGGGCAATGCGAACGGGGTCGAAATCGGCGCGGATGACTCCCGCGGAGGGGGAAGCCTTTTTGACCTCGGCAATGAGCGCGAGCGGGCCCGCCCTGGGCGCGCGCAAGGCGGCGGAAAAATCGCGCCGCGGGCCGCGGCTTTCGAGCATCGAACGCAGGCCGGCGGCGGAGACGGTTTCCGCGGGCAGGCGGGCCACTTCGCGGCGTTTCTGTTCGACAATGGTGTCGAGAATGTTCACAAGGGATTCGAGGTTGTTTTCGCCCGGTTGAACGGCCCCCTCTACTCCTCCTCATCCTTGATACCCTGCATGCGCCGGGTCGGACACCCCGCCCGCAGCCAGCCGTTCACAAACGGATCCAGATCCCCATCCATGACCGCCTGCACATTGCTGGTTTCAACACCGGTGCGGAGGTCTTTCACCATCCGGTACGGTTGAAACACGTAGCTCCGGATTTGGTTGCCCCAGCTTATGCTGCCTTTCTCGCCATAAAACCGCTCCATCTCGGCCTTTTGGGCGTCCAGCCGCTGGGCATAGAGCTTGGACAACAAGAGTTTCATGGCCGTGGCGCGGTTTTGGTGCTGCGAGCGCTGGCTCTGTGAGGCCGCCACAATGCCGGTCGGCAGGTGGGTGATGCGCACTGCCGTCTCAACCTTGTTGACGTTTTGTCCCCCTTTGCCCCCGGAACGGTAGGTGTCCACCTTTAACTCACTCGGCGGAATGGTGATTTCCTCCGACGTCTCTTCAATCTCCGCGATCACGTCCACGCTCGCAAAACTGGTGTGGCGCCGTTTGTTGGCGTCAAAGGGCGAGATGCGGACGAGGCGGTGCACCCCGCGTTCCGCCTTGGCAAATCCGTAGGCGTTTTCCCCTTTGATCAGGAGGGTCGCGCTTTTGATGCCGGCGGTTTCGCCCGCGAGCACGTCGTTCAGTTCGACTTCCCAGCCCCGCGACTCCGCCCACCGCTGATACATTCGCAACAGCATGTTGGCCCAGTCGCAGGATTCGGTCCCCCCCGCCCCGGCGTTGATGCTCAGGATGCAGTTGTTCCGGTCATGCGGACCGTTCAGGAACACCTTCAGCTCCAGCGCCTCCAAGTCCTTGTAAAACCGGGCCAGGTCGCGCTGCAGCTCCTGCTGAATCCGTCCTTGTTCGGCTTCCGGCTCCGCCTCGCCCAGCTCAATCATCACGCGGAAGTCTTCGAGCTCCTTTTCCGCCTTGAGGAGGGGTTCGATCCGTCCGCGGAGGCTGTTGGCCTCTTCAATGAGCTTCTGCGCCTGCTCCCGGTTGTTCCAAAAGGTCTCCTGCGCCATCAGCGCATTGAGCTCGGCCAGCCGCTTTTGCGCCCCCGGTACGTCAAAGAAACCTCCGCAGGTGCGCTAGCTTGTCCGCGGCGGGCGTCAATTCGGCTCGAATCGTATCAAACATCGTCTGAATCTATGTCGCAGTCCCCGCCGCGGCAATTCAGAACTTGAGCCGGCCGACGCCCCGCCGCCCCTGCGGTCCGCCCGGCCGCGCCCACGCGCCATCCCACCGCCTCCCGGCAAAACTTCGCAGCCCGTCGTCTCAGCCTCATGGCAGGCTCACGCCGACACGGTAGAATTTCGAAGGCAAGGCGTTGGTGTCCGTCAGCACCGTCCACCCGCTGGTGGGCTGGACGTCTTGTTGTCCCGGGACGTTCGCCCAGAATCCATTGGCCACATTCGTGGAATAAAAGAGGCTGTACAGCCGATTGGTCGAGCTGATGAACCCGACAGTGGCCAAGGGGGATTGGCCGACTGCCTCAATATGGAAACAGGAATGACCGTCGGTGGGATCGGTGTCGGCCACATACTCGCTCCACGTGCTGGCGCCGTCGAAATCCAAGTCGGCAGCCGCCAGGCCGCCCGCGGCGGGACTGAGCCCAAAACGCCAGCACCAGCCATCCGGAATGCCATCCCCGTTGGAGTCAGCCGAAGGCAGGAGGAATTCGAAGGCGCCAAGGTCCAGGGCGGGACCGTTGGTGCCGTCGCCGTCCAGCGGCCGGGGCAGGCCGTCGAAATCAAAAGAGACGAAGGCAGCCAGGTTGGTGCCCGCCGGGCTCTGGGCGGTGCCGGCGTCAATGCAGGGTGAGGCGATGGCCAGATGCAGGTTCGTCGCCGCCAGGTTCACGAACCGCGGGTCGGCGTCGAAATTCCCCGAGCCGGCGGCCAGCACACCGCTGCTGCCGAGGGTGGCATTGGTAACGCCGCCCTGGATGTCCGAATAGGAGGCGTGGGCGTAAAGGGTGCCAAAGGCGTTGCCAGAGAGGTTGAAGGCGGGAGTGGAATTCCAGATGATATTGTTGACCACCGTGGCCCGGCCGCTGGCGGGGGTCAGGCAGTAGGGCGGCGCGATGCGGTCGAGATGATCAAACATTTTTATCGCGCTCGGGCAATTCACCAGCGTGTTGTTGAAAATCAACGCCTCGCACCCGTTTTGCACGCAGATGCCGCCCGCCCGGCAGCCGTAAAGGACGTTGTTAAACACCACCGGATGGGACACATCCCGCAAAACAATGCCGTGGTCCGTGCTGCCAAAGACCGTGTTTCCATAAATCAGCGCCGAGCAGCGGGTGGGGTTGACGCGGTCGTCGTACGACGGATAGAGGAACAGGTTGCTGCGGACCACGCAAGGAGGGTCGCTTTCGCCATAGAGGTCCACGTCGTCGTTGTCGCCATGCTTGTCCTGGAACACGCAGCCCTCGACCAGCACAGAAGCGAAGCGGGTGTGGACGCCCTGGCCGATGCGGATGAAGCGGCAATTTCGCACGAGGGCGGAAGCCGGGCCGGGATGATCAGGGTCGTCGGCAATGATGGCCAGCGCGTCGCCTTCCGCCGAGGCGCTGGCGTCGGGCAGATTGGTGAAGGAGCAGCTTTCGAAATCCACGTGGCTGGCCAGGACCACCACCGCCTCATGATAATTGCGCGGGGCAAAAGTGGGAGGCGGGCCGCAGTCGGTGGGGTAATAGTCCTTATGGTCGCCGACACAGTTGCAGTATTCGATGATGCAGTGGGCCAGGCGGCTGTCCGCCGCCGCGGCGAAGGTGAGCCGTTCCCACGTCGCATCACCGGGATAACGGGTGAAAGAGACCGGCTGGCTGGCGGTGCCCTCGGCGAGCAAACGGCCCCGGATGGTCAGGCCGCACCCCTGCCGGAACCGCACGGTGACGCCGGGCTCGATGGCCAGGGTGGCGTTGCTCGCGACGACGACCTGATTCGAGAAGGTGTACGGGCTGTGGCTGGCGAGGAGCGTGGTGTCGGAGGTGATGACAAAGGGCGCCTCGGGAATGTCCAGGAACAAATCCGACACCAGGATGAAATCGGTGCTGCTGATTGTCTGGTTCAGCCCGATGACCGCCAGGGTATGCGTGCCCGGCGCCAGCCAGTTGGTCGCGTAGCCCAGGTCGAAGGCCACGGCCGGCTGGCCGCCGCTGCCCAGGGAGGATTCATGACTGGCGTTGGCGTTGGTAGTGTAGAGCGGCTCCGCCGGCGCGCCGTTGACGTACCGGTTGGTGAGGTGGCGGCCGTCCAGCCAGGCAATGAAGCCGTCATCCCAATCCATTCGCAGGACCAGTCGCGCGTTGTCCGGCGGAGGGGCGGCCAGTTCGAACTGCTTTCGAATGTAAAGTGTGGTGTAGCTGTTCTTCATGTCCGAAAGGATGGTCCGGCAGTTGTTGGTCTCCTGCCCGCCCCCATCCGCATAGCCGAAGCCCCCCTGCCCTGCCGCCCAAGTGGCGTCCAGCGCGGCGTCCGGGGCGAGGGTCCAGTTGGGTTGCGGCGCATTGGTGCCTTTGTGGAAACGCCACGTATCGCCGTGGCTGACGAGCGGCAGGGTGGCGGCGGGAGTTCCCGTGGCCAGCAGCAGCGCCGCCACAAAGGTTCCAAAGAAGCAGGCTCGAGTTTTCATAGGGATAGGGCGGAGCTGCGGAAGCCCTACGGATTCATCCGGTGAAACCGGATGCGCCGGACGTAGCCGTAATTGCTTTCCGTAATAATCAGGTTGCCGGCCGGGTCCGGGATCACCGAGCGCACGCGCGAGACCTTGGGCAGCATGGGATTCGCGTAAAACCATTCGCCGTCGCCGACGCGGAAGGCGTTGGTCTTGGCTCCATTCATCCACAGGTGAATGATGCCGGCCGGGTCTATATACCAAATCCGGTTGCCCGGGTCATGCTCGCAGGTGAACCAGCCGCCATTGGGCAGGAAAGCCACGCAGCGCGGCGCAATCAAGCCGGTCTGGAGCGCCGGCGCCCCTTCCCCGCCCCCGCTGGTGGTGCCGTTGCCCGCAATGGGGGTCAGCACGTTGTTTGTGCTCAGACGGTACACCCGGTTGGCGCCCCGGTCGCTGAGGTACAGGTCTCCCGTGCGCTCATCCCCCATAATGTTGCCCAGCTCTTTGAAATCGTTTCGAACCAGCGAGACTCCCCCGCCCGGCGTCCACCGATAAAGGTTGGTGGCCGCCCCGCTGGTGGCCGTGCCGCCCGATCCGAAATAAACCACCGATTCGTCGCTCTTGACCCAAAGCGCGCGGCCGTCGCCCATCGGATTGGGCGCGGTGAACAGGGTGGTCATGATGCCGTCGGGCGTGATCTTGCGGACCTTCGCGTTTTCGGTGTCCAGCACGTAGAGCACATCATTGGTTCCCAGCCATCCCCCATTCGGATTGTTGAGGTGGAGATTGGTGGCGTAGTCGGGGCCGTCGCCATTGTCGCCGGCGATATGGGTTCCCGCGTAAGTGTGGAGCCGCCCTTCCGGTGTCACGATCAGCACCGACGAACTCCGCTGGTCCACGATCAACACGTTGCCGCGCGAGTCCCCAAAGGAAATGTGCGGTCGCGACAAACACACGTTCGTCGCCCACTCCCCCTCGTATTGCGGAAGCCATTGACTGGTGTCCACGTTGCTCAACCCGCGGCCCGCCACGGTCTCCAGAATCCCATAAGACTCCAACAGGTTCGTGTAGTGCCGCGGCGTGTTGGTCGAGATATCCACCATCAGCAGGCGGACAAAGGTGTTGCCGGGCAAAAGCTCCACCCGCCCTGCGCCGGCTGAATGGGTCGTAAAGTAATTCCTTTGCACCGACCAGTCGCCGCCGAGTCCCTCCGCCGTCTCAATCGTCACCACCCCGTTGGTAAAGGCTCCGCTCCAAGTGATCCCACCATCGCGGGCCAGCGACGCGATGCCGAACTCAGCCGAAAAAGCGGCATGGACGAGCATCCAAGCGCACCCACCGAGGAGAATTTCACGCTTCATAAAATCATCGTTGTGAAAACCGGCTTTTGCCCGGGAAACCGTCAGTGGCTGCCGGCGCTTGTGCGCGTCCCGCTGCGGCGCGCCAGACGGCCACTTCACCGCGAATGAGGCAAATCAGCATTGATCGTGGGATGGCATAAATACCGGCGGGTGCGCTTAAAGGTTGCTCACTCCGCCCGCAGTGGTGTCATCACAAGCCCCACCTTAATCCCCCCGCCTGCCGACTGCAAGCCGCCTGATTCCCCTCCTGCATCAAGCCTTTGGCACCCCTCCCCTTTGCCGCCCTGCCGGGCGGAAAGCCACATCATTTGGAAACTCACGGCCGAAGCCGTTTGGGATACGCCAAGGGCGTGTCAGAGGGCGGAAGCGGGCGCTGAGTCGCCTGACGACGGGAAGTTGTGATTCCCGGAGTACTCCGGGAAGACTGCGGTTCACAACGAAACAACCGTCAACCCGGCAGACGGCCAATCTGCCGGGTTGAAAGGGTGGCGCCGGGCAACTTACCGGCGGCGGAAGATCAGCAGCGTGGCGCCCAGCAGGCCCAAGGCCAGGGTGGTGGGCTCGGGGATGGGCGTGAAACCGACCGTGAAGGCCACCCCCCAGTCTCGGGAGGAAAGGGTGGCGCCGGGGAGGAGGACTTGCAGGGTATCGTTCACAAGGTAACCCGGGCCGGGACCTGGGGTGGTGTTGTTGCCTGAAGTATTGACTTTGGCGCGGAACTGGGCGATGTCGCCATCGAGATTGTCCTCGGAGAAAACGAACCAGTATTTGGTGCCGCTGTCGAGGTTGATGCCCGTAAAGTTAAAGGTGTAAGGCTGGTCCGAGACCGTATCGTCCCAAGTGACGCTGGAACTGGATGAACCGAGATAGCCGCTAAAGGCATTCGCGGCGAAGTCGGTGTAAATATCAATGAAAACCGGCGTGTTGGAGGCGGTCAATTGGCCCGGACCGGTGCCAAAGCTCGGCGCGTCAGGCGAAGCCAGGGCGGGGCGGATCAAGGTCAGGCTATCAAGCTGAAAGGTGGGGGTCAGGGAACCGGCGGGATCCACACTGGTGGGAAACAGGCCGGCATCGGCTTTGAAAGCGAACGCGGAGAAATTCGCCCGGTCACCCGCCGCGCCCGACCACGGATTGGATATCGTGGCGGCAGACAGAGTGAACGTGCCGCTGAGAATCAGGCAGGCTGCAATGGTTTTAGGTTTCATAGTTGTTTTAAGATTAGCTAGCTAACTGCCAGTCTGACGGGCCGGAAAGAAGATGTAAAAGGAGGAATTCCTGTATTTTCTTAAGACAGGAGGGAATCGGGCATCGAGCGGGCAAGGGATAGCACCGTATTCTCGGAGCGACTCGGGTTGGCGGACCGGGGTGCAAGAACCGGTCCAAGCGGAGTGGCCTGGAACGAACAGGGGGCGCCCACTTGAGGACGCCCCCTGGTGCAGGAGGAACTGTGACTCTTAAGGCGGCTTACGGATAGACCAGCCTGAGGAACACCGAGCCGTTAGCCGGGTTGACCGGCAAGGTCACCTGGTTGGTCGTGTCGGAGCCGGGCACCGCCACCCAATTGTTGCTGAGGCCGACCGTGATGGCATTGGTCTGAGCCAGCAGCCGCCAGCCGGTGTGATCCAGCGGCCAGCCGACCGTCAGCCCGCCGGTACCCAGCGAGTAAGTCAGGTTCACTGGCGTCGTTGAGACGGTGCTCAGGACCTTGACCGTGCCGTCCACGCCCAGCCTGCTGGTATCCCAGACCACGCCCGGGTTGGCGGAGATGATGCTGGTGAACGAACCCTGGTACGTGGTGGCGTCGAAGATCTTGAACGTCTCCTCGGCCACGAGCGTGCCGGCTATGTTGGTCAGGATGAGTGTGCCACCGTAAGTAAGGGTGGTGACGCCGAGGACCTGGTCGTTGGTGCCATTGGCCTTGTCAATTTCGATCAAGGTGGTGCCGGCCAAGCCCAGGGTGTTATTGATCGTGATCGCGCCCACCGAGGTGCCCGGTGAGAAGGCGGCCGTTGCTTGAACGGAGACGGGACCGAGGAGGGTGCCGTTGCCGCCGAAGCCGCCCTCGGTGATAACGGTCGGGCCGACATAGGAGTTGTAGCCGTTAAGGGCCAGGGCTCCCGAGCCACGCTTGGTCAAACCGCCCGAGCCGGTGAGGTCCTGGTTGATGGCGATCCAGTTGGTGCCGGTGTCAATGATGGCGCCGCCGTCAAAAATCGTGGCGCCGCTCAGGGCCGTCATGAAGTTCGGGTTGGCGTTGGGACCGGCGCGCAGCACGCCGCCGTTGAAGTTGAACATGCTGTAGCCGCTGCCCCCGATGATGCGGCGGGCCTGGAAGACGCCGCCGTCGAGGTTGACCGTGCCGTTGCCGGTGGCGTTCCAGCCGATGGTCACCTCATTGCACGCGGTGGCAACCACGCCCGTGCCGCTGATGGTCATTACGCCCGTGCCGTCTTCGCCGACGCGGAACAGCTTGCCCGGATCGCTGGTGCCGTGCGAGAGGGAACCGCCGGTCACGTTCAAGGTGCCGGGGCCGTCCGCCCACCGCCCCACGATGAACCAGTGGTTCGGGGCCAGGATGCTGCCATTACTGAGGTTCCAGGTGCCGGGCCCGTGGAAGCCAATGTGGTACTCATTGCCGCTGCTGAGGCCGATGGCGGTGCCGCCGGTCTGGTTGAACACGCCGGTGCTGCCAGTGCCTTTGCCCACAAAGAAGTTGTTGGCGGACACGGTCCCGTTGTCCTTGAGATTGAAGGTGCCCTCGCCGAGGCCGACGTCGGTGACGTTGAGGTCCCACAGGACCCAGACTCTGCCGTTGTTCTGAACGGTGAAGGTGCCCACACCGCCCTCATGGCCGATCGAGAGCCAGGCGTCCACCACCATCAGAGCCGAGTCGGCGACGGTCACCATGCCCGTGGCGTTGTTGTGCCAGCCGAAATGGGTGCGCCCATCCGAGAAGAAAATTGAATTATCCTTCAGAAGGATTGTCGAGGTCGAGCCCCCGCTCTCACCCATGTTCACGTCGCCGGCGTTGGTCAGGGTCGAGTTGCCGGTCATGACCATGAGTTGGCGGCTGAGGTTCCCGGCCAGGCCGTTGTCCCAGCCCATCGAGAAGTTGCCGCAACGCACGGCTGAATTATGAAGAGTCAACGTCGAGAGGTAGTCACTCGAGCCAGTGCCACGGCCAATGGCGAGCCATTCGCCGACGTTAAGGCTGCTGTTGGTGAGTGCGAGCGAGGCGCCGCTGTTGGGAGTGCTGCCGACGTAGAAATCGCGCGGGCTGTTGTTGACCTGGCTGCCGGCCGAGCCGTCAAAGACCACCGAGCCAGTGACGATTTCGTAACCGGGCTGGGCGCCGCCGGCCAGTTCGTTGACGCCGGTCCCGGTGTAAGTGAGAGTGGCCGGCCCGGTCTTGACAAAGCTGGTGCCAGGCCCCGCGATGACATTACCCCCCAAGCTCAGGTTGGACTGGGCATCAATGGCGCTGCGAGCGGCTTGAACCGAGTAGCCGCGGTTGGCCGCGGCCGGCGCGCCCGCGTAGCTGAGCGTGCCCCCGGCGAGCACGAGGTTTTCCGGAGCGGCGGAAGCGGCGCCAATGGCACTGGGCTGACCGCCGTTGGCCAGGTTGGTGACCACCAGGGTTCCGCCGGCGATCGTGGTGATCCCCGTGTAATCGTTGGCCGCCGAGTTGGCGATGGTAAAGGTGCCGGTGCCGCGTTTGGTCAAACCGCCCGCGCCGCCGATCTTGCCGGTGCCAACCAGGGTGTAATTCAGATTGGTATTATTCACCGTCACGCTCGCCGGCTGCACATTGGCGACCAGGTTGACCGTGGTGGTTCCCTGCGCCGCGTCGTTGAACAGAACCGCCTGCCCATCCTGATAGAAGGCGGGCAAACCCGTGCTCAGTTCGATCCAGTTGGCCGTCAGGCCGATGTCCCAGAAGCCCCCCGCCTGGCCATCCCACCGCGGAGCCGCCACGGCGCTGATCACCAGATCAATCGAGCTGTTGGGCACGTTGGTCGCCAGGGTGGCCTGGACACCGGTGGGAAGCGTTCCCAGCACAAAATTACCCGAGCCGCTCCGGCTGCCATACTTGATCAGCGGGAAGCTGCCCAGTTGGGGCAGGGCGTCGGCAATGTTGATCGTGATGACGCCATTGACGGCGAGAGCGCCGACCACGCGAATCGGCGCCTGGGTCGGATTGCCGAAGTTGCCGAGGTCGAGGTCCAGGGTCATGCCGGTGCTCGAGCCCAAGGTCAGGCTGCTGGCGGTGAGCTGACCTTCATCGGTCACCACCTGGAGGGCGAAGCGGGTGCCGTCAGCCAGCGTGTAAGCGCCGCCGCCGGTCGAAGCGGTGGTGGTCTCCAGCGCGCCGGCATTGACGACGGTTGCTCCAGAGTAGGTGTTTGCGCCGGAAAGCGTCAGGGTGCCGGCGCCGTTCTTGATCACGCCGCCCGAGGCAAACGTGCCGAGGACCGGCATGTCGAGGCTGGCGGGGACCACGAGGCTGTTGGCGCCGCTGATCAGGGAGGCGGTGGCCCAGGTGTAATCGCGGCCGGGGCAAGTAATCACAATGTTGGTTACCGTGCCGGCAAACCGGTCAATTTCCGCCACGGCGAGCGCGCCGAAGCCGTCGCCGGTGATTTCCACGGCGGGCGCGGCCACATAACCGGACCCAGGGCTGCTGATGGCGATGCTGACGACCCCCGAGCCGGTGGGGGCGAGCAGCGGCTGGCTCACGCCAATGTTGTAGCCGGCGGTGTCAAAGATTGCGTTGCCGGCATAAACCCGGGCGTCGGTAAAACCGCCGAGGAAGGCGGGATCGCTGGCCTTGGCCTGGAGCACGCCGCCGTTGAAGCTGAGATAGCCGAGGCCGCTGAGCCGTTCCAGCTTGGGCACGCGAACGGTGCCGCCGTTCAGGTTCAGGAAGCCGGTGGCGGTGGCCATCTGACCGACCCAGAGGCTGATGGTGGTTTCGAGCACGGCCGTGCCCTCGATGGTCAGTTCGCCACGGCCCTGCTCGCCAACCATCTGGTGAGTGCCGGTGCCGTTATGAGTAAAGGTGCCGCCCCGGAGCCAGCCGATGCCGCGCCCCGTCGGATAGCGGGCGAAATCCGACCAGCCGGATTGGGTGATGGTGCCGCCGGTCTGATACAGCAGTCCAATGCCATAGCGTCCGACTTGGAAATTGAATGGGCAGGTCAGTGAACCGGCGGAGAGGTGATAGAACCCGATGGCGTCAATGTGCGCGCTCCCGTCACCACCGATCGTCCATTCGTTCGCATTCGGTTCAATGCCATTGATGGCGCCGCCCGTCTGCCACAGGGCGCCGGCGACGGTATCGGACTTGCCGATCCAGAACCGCGAGACATTCAGCCTGGCATTGTCGCTGATGTAACAGACGCCGGCGCCGGAGCCGTAGTCGCCCACGTTGAAGTCGTAGCCCGCGGCGTTGACGACCGCGTTGTCCTTGATATAGACGGTGCCGCGGCTGCTGGCGCCGTTGCCGATCCCCCACCATCCGCCGGTGACATTGACGGTGGCGGTGCCCGCGATGGTCATCTGGCCGTCACCCCACATGCCGGCGTAATTGTCGCCCACGATCAGGCCGTCACCCGACTTGTTGAGCGTGCCGTTGTGAATAGTGAGCGTGCTGAAGGGGGTGGGGCTGGCGGACTGATACATCCGGGCCATTACCAGCCAGTTGTTGACGGTCAACGTGCCGCCATTGGTCACGATGATGTGGCCGGCAACCCCACCGTTGCCCGCCCAGGCTTCGCTGACCGCGGGTACGGCGGTACTGATGACGGCGGTGCCGCCATTGGCGACGTTGCCAATCGCCCAACCGCCCGTCGCATCCGGCACGGCCGCCGGGTTCCAGTTGGCGGGATCAGCCCAATCGCCAGTTCCGGGGTTGACCCAATCGTTGGCGCGAGCGCCGGGAACCGCAACGAGGCAAGTCGAAGCGGACAGCAGCCCGGCCAGTACGGAATTCAAACGAGGTATTTTCATGAGGTTATGACTGAGTTTAATGGATTTCCATCAATTTACCCTTCATTGAAGCGCGTAACCGGCCAACTGTCACGTCCCTTAAACTGGTGACATGAAGAAACTTGACCGCCGTACTCGGGCGAACCGGCGGTTGGTTCCCCCCGTTGGACAAGGCTGGGGTCGCCTTGGGAGCCATCGGACCATCGGACTATTGGGCAATTGGAGGGGGGACGTGACACGGCCCCAACGACCTGGCGCGGGCACACCTCCGCGCCCAGTGCCCGCCCCCAAGCCGGCGCCCAACTCCCGAACGCCATCACCGCGATCCATGCCGCTCATCAGAGCCGCCACCGTGCGCCCCCCATTCAGCCGCACTGCAGGCGCCGGGACACCGGCACAGTCGCAAACGCATTGCCCGCCTGTTGCGCCACGCCGGCTTACGCGGCTGTGTGTCCGCCGATTCGTGTCCCGTACCACCGACAGCCGCCCGCCAACTCGATTCCTCTTTTGCCCGTCCCCGGCTGCTCGAGGCCGCGCAAGCGCTGTTTGCCGCCGGGCAAACCAACCACCCGAAACTGCAAAGGGTCTTGGGGATTTAAACTTCCGCCCGGAGCTCTGACGGCTGCCGGCGGGTTTAGAACCCTTCGGGAAGATTTCACGCCTGGACATCAAATGACAGATCAAGAGTGATGATTCCACTTCGTGTGTGAGGCTCCCGTTGCTGTCCTGTCGAATGGATGGCAGTGGACCTAAACGAGTATGAATCACGACGAGTTTGCCTTTTTCAACCACCAACTGGCGGGGATGCTGCGGGAGGGCATCCCGCTGGAAGGGGGGCTCAAACAGTTGTCGGCGGGGATGCGCGACCGGAAGCTGAAAGCGGAGCTGGAGCAACTCGGGGCCGACCTGGCCCGGGGGACGCCCCTGCCGGAGGCGATTGAGCGCCGGGCACTGCCCGAGTTGTATCGTCGCATGATTCAAATCGGCGTTCGCAGCAACGACCTGCCGGGGATGCTCACGCTGCTGGCGGACCACTATCAACGGGTCAACTCGCTTTGGACCCGCTTGAAGGGGCTGATGGTCTATCCGGTGCTGGTCATTGCGGTGTCGCTGGGCCTGACGATGTTGCTTTCGGGCCTGATCGGGCGGTTCCTGTCGAACTTCATGGACCAGGTCGGCCCCGTTCCGGCGGCCTTGCTCCTGAGCGTGTGGTTTCCGCCGATTTTATTTGCCGTTGCCCTGGCGCTGGCCGGGGCGGCTTTGGGAGTGCCCGCGTGGCGGGCGCGGTTGCGGTGGCGATTGCCGGCTTTTCGGGAGGCGAGTTTGGCGCAACTGGCCTCGGCGCTGGCGATGATGCTGCGCAACGGGCTGCCGCTGGCGGAGGCGCTGGCGCTGGCCGAAGCGCTCGAAAGCGGAGGCCCGGCCGGCAAAGTCCTGGGCGAATGGCGGGCTGCGGTTGAAGCCGGCCGCGGCAAGCCGGTGCAATGGCAGGCGCAGCGTCCCTTCCCGGCGTTGTTCGTCTGGCTGGTGCAACGGGGGGGCGAGCATCCGGCGGAGGCGTTTCAAAAAGCGGCCGGGATTTACCAGGCGCGCGCCCAGTATCGCGCCGACCTGGCCCTGTATGCGGCGCTGCCGCTTTCGATTTTGTTCCTGGGGCAAATGGTCCTTTGGCAGGTGGTGCCGCTGGCGCGGACGCTCACCTGGTTCATGCAGATGCTGGGTGATTTCAGCGGGTGAGGCCATCCCATGTTTGACTATCTTGTCCAGCAGTGGAACCAGGGGCCGATAGACCTGGTGGGCGGGGCGGGGGTGGCATTCCTCATCTATGTGGCGCTGGGTCTGGCGCCGCTGGCCGGCTTCATCTACCTGCTCTATTTTCTGCTGACCCTGCCGCTGCGCCGAAACGAGCGCGCGCGCTTGTTTCTGGACCTGCTGGAGTTGGGGTTGAAGGAGGGACGAACACCGGAGGCGGCCGTGGTCGAGGCGGCCTCGAGCCGGGACCGGGCGCTGGGGGCGCGGTTTCATTTGCTGGCGGCGTTTCTGGAGCGGGGGCTTCGGCTGGGGCAGGCGCTGGACCAGGTGCCGCGGCTGCTGCCGCCCCAGCTTCAAGCCATGCTCCGGGCGGGCGAACACCTGGGCGATGTTGGCAAGGTCATGCCCGCGTGCCGCTGGCTGTTGAACGACGGAGTGTCCAACGTGCGGGGCGCGGTCAACTACCTGGTCGTGCTGGCGTTTGTGGTGACGCCGTTTGCCACGGTGATTCCGCTGCTGCTCAAATACCGGGTGCTGCCGGTTTACCGGGAGGTCTTCATGTCCATGACCGAGGGCATGTCGCTGCCGGCTTTGACGCGGCTGGTTTTCGCCACGGACTCGTTCGTGATTGCCGCGCAGGTGACGATTCTGGCGGTGCTTTACCTGGCGATGGTGGCCTATGTGGGCGGGCCGCGCGTGGCTCAGTGGGTCCAGCGGGTGGCGCCCGGGCTGCCGGATGCGCTGGTCTTCACCCTGCCCTGGCGACGCAAACGGTTGCAGCGGGATTTTTCGGCGGTGCTGGCGGCGTTGCTGGATGCGGAGGTGCCGGAGGTCGAGGCGGTGCGGCTGGCGGCGGAAGCGACGGCCAACCGCTGCGTGCAACGGCGGGCCCGGCGGGTTCAAACGCTGCTGCGGGAGGGAACCCGTTTGCCCGAGGCGCTGCGCGCCATGGACGACGCGGGGCCACTGCACTGGCGATTGAGCAATGCGCTGCGTCGGCCCGGGAGTTTTGCCCGCAGTCTGGCCGGCTGGCACGAGGCGCTGGACGCACGGGCGTTTCAGTTGGAGCAGACTGCGGCCCAGGTCACGACGACCGTGTTGGTCCTGTTCAATGGCCTTGTAGTGGCGGGAATTGTTATCGGGCTGTTTTTGGCGCTCATCCAGCTTATCAACGCGGCAAGTGTATGGTAATCCGAGGCTCCCATTCCAACGCGCGGCGGCAAGGCGCGCTGATGATTGATCTGCTGGCGGCGCTGGCGTTGCTGCTTGGGGCGCTGCTCCCGCTGGCCTATCACCTGGCCGCCGAAAAGCGCCTGGCCCGCACCATCTACCAGCGCGCGCTGGCGGTGGAAATCGTGGATGGCGAGCTCGAGGTGCTGGCCGCGGGCGAGTGGCGGGCGTATGCACCCGGAACCCATCGCTATCTCGTGCGCGCCGCCAGCGCGACCAACCTGCCACCAGGGGAGTTTCAACTCGTGGTGGTGTCGAACCGGGTGCGGCTGGCGTGGCAACCGGCGGTCAAAGGGCACGGCGGTCCCGTCGTGCGGGAGGTGGGGGTGCGATGAGAACGCGGCGGGCTGGCCAATCCAGTGCGGAGGGCCGTGACGGAGGTTATCTCCTGGTCGAGGCCCTGGCATACATCGCGGTGGTCTTCGTACTGCTCGGCGCGGGTTATCTTGCCCTGTATCGCTGCATGGACCATTCGATCGCGTTGCGCCACAACTCACAGAACCTGGCGGCGGCGCTCCAGGCCGGAGAACGGTGGCGGGCGGATGTCCGCGCGGCGGCCCAGGGAGTGACGCGGGAGGAGCGCGGGGACGGGCCGGTGCTGGTTCTGCGCACAGCAGCGGGAACGGTCGAGTACCGTCAGGAGGCGGGGTGTCTGTACCGTCGCGTGGGAGCCGGGCCGTGGGTAAAGCTCCTGGACCAGGTCAAAGCCTCGAAGATGGAACCTGACCGGCGTTCAACGGTGACGGCCTGGCGGTGGGAACTCGAGTTGCAGCCGCGGGCCAAGGGCAAAGACGTGCCCGGCCGGTTTCGGCCGTTGTTGACCTTTCTGGCGGTGCCCCAACCTTTGCCAACCCCATGAGATTGTCTCGAAATATCGGTTGTGAACGGCGACGCGGCATGGCGGTGCTGGTGGTCCTCATCCTGATCGCCCTGGTGTTGATGTTTTTGGCCGGGAATGCGCGGGCGCTTTATTATCTCACCCGCGAGGTCCGCTTGATTGAACAGAAGCAACAGCGGCGCCTGGCGGAACAATCCGGAATCACCAATGCCCCGCCCGTTGGGGCGGCGAATGCCGGGCGGACACCGAGTCAGCCCGTTTCCCCGTAGGTTTGGCAACCTTCGCGGTGGGCCGGCTGCGGAAACGGCGAACCGGGGCTCAAGGCGGCCCAGCAGGCGCTTGGGCAGACGGCTGGGAAGGCGCGGTCATCTGCGAGCTGTCGGGGCTGGCTGAGTTCGCACGCGCTGCGGCGGGCGGGCTTGAACCCGGACCCCGACGCGCTGGGTTCGAGCGGCGGGCGGAGGGCTTCTGGCGCTTGCGGGGGCGTTTCTTGAGCCGGGCGGGCCGGGGGGCCGCTGACTGACGCTTCTGTTTGGGCTTTGGCGGCGCCGGAACTTCGGCGGACGGAGGGGGCGCCGGTTTCTGAGCATCCAACTCAATGCCGAAGACGGCGCCAATTTCGCTCTCGGCCAGCTCGGGGCCGGCGGCCGTATTGGCCACCAGGTCGGTGACCCCGGCGGCGCGGGTAATCAGCTCCTCTTGGTTGACGGACCGCAACGTAAACAACAACTCCGGCTCCTGGTCCAGGCGCGCTCCAACCCCGTAGAGCACCGCGGCAACGTGCTTGCACATGGTCGCCCAGTCGGGGCAGGAGCAGTTCATCTGGATTTCCGACGGGGCGGGAAAGAGACCGGTTTCTTTCCGGGTGATGATGCCCATGACCTGATCCGATAACCGGCCTTGGAGCAATTCCAGCAGCGACCCAATGCCGCCGGCGCATTCGCGGCACAGGCGCTTCCATTTCGCCTGGGCCGCCGCGGCAATCCGAATCGTGACGCGGTAGAGTTCCGAACCGCTGACCATCGCCTCGATTTTGCCAGGGCGGATTTCCAGATGGACCACCGAGCCGTTGCGCACATACGTGCGCCCTCGCGGGAGGCGGTTGGAATAATCCATGTAGGATTCGAGGTTGTCGCACCAAGCCCGGCCCCAAAAACTGCGCGCGATGGCGCGGCCCTCGAGCTGGATGGGACAGATTCTCTTGCCGCTCTTGGCGAGTTTGCTCAGGTGACGCTGGGCCCGCCGCTGTCGTTCAGCCACGGACACATAAGGCCGAAATCCGTAATAGCCATGGTAGCTCATGCAATGTGAACACATCATGCGGCCGTAGCACGGTGCAGATCAAGCGCAACAAAGCGCAACAGCTCGTCGTTGTTCATTTCGGTAATCAGTTTTTCCGCGCCGCCCTCCAAAAGGCCGGTCGCCAGCGCTTTCTTGTCCTCAATCATCCGGTCAATGCGCTCCTCGATGGTGCCGCGACAGACGAATTTGTGGACCAACACGTTCTGCTTCTGGCCAATCCGGAAGGCGCGATCGGTTGCCTGGTTTTCCACCGCCGGATTCCACCAGCGGTCGAAATGGATGACGTGAGCCGCTTGGGTGAGGTTCAACCCGGCGCCGCCAGCCTTGACGGTCAGAACAAAGAAAGGCGGGCCATCCTCCTGCTGGAACGACTCGACGAGGTTGCGCCGCTGGCCCACGGGGGTTCCACCGTGCAGGACCAAACCCGGACGGCCAAAGACTTGCTGCAGAAAGGAGGACAGCGGGGCCGTGATCTCGCGGAATTGGGTGAAGACCAGCGCCTTTTCCTGGCGCTCGGCGATTTCGGCGGCCAGCTCCCGCAAGCGGGCGAACTTGCCGCTGGCTGGCTCCTCGTAGCCGCCATCGTTCAGCCATTGTGAAGGGTGATTACAGATTTGTTTGAAGCGCAGGATAAACGCCAGAACCAGGCCTTTGCGCTGGATGCCCTCGGCCGCCCCCAGGGCTTCCGCCAGCTCGGCCACCGCTTTTTGATACAACGCCGCCTGCGCTTTGGTTAAGGCGCACCAGGCCCGCACCTCGGTTTTATCCGGCAGATCGGCAATCACGCGTTTGTCGGTCTTGAGCCGTCTCAGGATGTAGGGACGGGTCAGGGCGCGCAGGGGCGCAAAATCCGGTTGCTCTCCTTGCATCCGGTCGCGGATGAACCGGGTGAAAGCGCTTGCCGTCCCCAGGAGGCCGGGGTTGAGAAAGTCGAACAGGGACCACAAGTCGGCAGCCCGGTTCTCGACCGGGGTGCCGGTCAACGCGAAGCGCGCGCGGGCTTGGAGCTCCTTGACGGCTCGAGCCTGGCGCGTTTCAGCGTTCTTGATGGCTTGGGCCTCGTCGAGGATGGCCAGGTCCCAGGACCGCTTTCGCAAGGTTTCCATCCGGCCCAGCATGCCGTAGGTGGTAATCACGAGGTCCACTTCATAGGTGCCAGGTGAGTTGGCCAGTGCCGCGGGATGCTCGACTTCGGACGGGTGCAGGATGATGAATTGCAGGTCCGGGGTGAATTTGGCGATTTCTGCCCGCCAGTTGGCGAGCAACGAAGCGGGCACGACCAGGAGGCTTGGCGGCCGGTCGGGTCCGGCTTCCTGCTTGCGTTGGAGCAACAGGGCCAGAATCTGCAGGGTCTTTCCCAACCCCATATCGTCGGCCAGGCACCCGCCGAGGCCAAGACGGGCGAGGAACCAGAGCCAGTTAACCCCCGCGGCTTGATAGGGCCGAAGGTGCGCCTGGAGTCCGGGAATGGCCGCGGCCGTTTCGAGCCGCGCCGGGTTGCGCAACTCCGCCAGGGTCGCTTCCAGCCAGCGCCCGGGCTTGACGCCCGTCCACTCCCGCTCCAACAGCGGAGTCGTCCCTGCGCCATCTGCGGGTTCCTTCATCTGGAAACCGCTCAGGAGCCGCATCCCTTCAAAAAAGGTCATTCCATTCTGCCGGGCCATTTCCTCCACCTTGCGCCAATGCGCGAGGGCCTCGCGCAGCTTTTCGGGGTTCACCTCGACCCACTTGCCGCGCACCAGAGCCAGTCCCTCGGTTGCCTCGAGCAGCGACCGCCACTCTGCTTCCGTCAACGGCTCGCCTTCGAGGGTGGCTTCAACCGAAAAATCCAGCAGGGCGTCGGCCCCCAGGCCCGCCGGCCGATTTTCTCCCACTCGCACCTGCACGCGGGGACGCGGCGGGCGTCCGCCTTTCCACCAGTCCGGAAGGCGGATCAGAACCCCGGCACTCTCGCAAGCCGGCGCCTCCTTAAGGAAGCGGTAAGCCTCGGGAGCAGTCCAGGGCAGCGGCCTGAAGATGCGGCCCGTATCCACCAACTCGCGGATCAGCGGGCTCTGCTCCGCGGCCTTCTGGACGGGAGCCAGAAGGTTCAACAGCGCCGGCTTGTTGCCCGTCCCCGCGTATTCTTGAAGGGCGCGGCCCAGCGGCAGATGCTGGATGCGGGCCTGGCTGGAGAGACGGGAGGCGTAGGTGGCCAGGAAAGCAAAGGGATGCGTCGGGTGTTTTCGGTTCTCGGCCAGGTGGAAGGTGACGCGGCCCATCAGCCGCCACACGGGGTGGCTTTCCTTCAGCCACCCCCCCGCTCCCCCCGGGTGGCGGGCAATCTGCTCCCGCATGCACTCGTCCAACTCCCGCCAGAGCCGCTCGAGAAGCTCCCCGCTCAAATACTCGCCGCCGCGCATCAAAGGCGCCGTGTCTGCCAGCGCCGAAAGCTCCGGCGCGGGCGGGGGGGAGAGTGCCGCAATCTCCCGCGCCTGCTCAAGCTCCGGAGTATGGCAGAGCTGGGTGAGGAGACGGCGCGCGAATTCGCGCCACCAGGCTGCGGCAGGCGGCAGAACCGTGTCCAGCTCGCGTGTTCCCAACCACAGCAAACCGTGCGCTGTGGATTGCGCCAAAGCCCTGGCCACCCGCCGACCGGCCTCCGGCTCCGGCCAGGGTGAAGGAGGCGCCGTGTTGTCCACAACCAGGTGTCCGCGCGGCGTCAGCACCACGTCCGAGGGCACTTCCAGCGTTTCACTCATGAACCGCATTGTGTCGGTTCCGGGGCCGGAGCACAACTTCGCCGCCGGCGACCCGGCCCGGGCGCCGACTCCCGGCGACGCTCCACCCTGATTTCAAGAGGATCACGACCGGCACGCCCGCGCCCTTCACCTTCGACCCGCGGCTCCTCACCTGACGGGCACTGCCACCCCCCATCACGCGAAAGCGGATGCCAGCCAGACCGTCAAATCCGGCTGGAGGACTTCGACAAGATCGGTAACCACCCGTTGGCCTGCACGGCGTCCACGACCGCCACGAATTGCTCCGCGCTGAACCCTTTCCGGAGGACTTGTCCAACCCAAGTGCCAGCCGGGCGCGCGAACCGGGCTGCGAGGATGCCTTGGTTAGAGCCGGACGCAGTCAGGACCATCGGTCGCGAATGACTTGCGCGGGTTTCCGGCGTCCTGTTTTTGCTTGTTTCCGGGTGTTCTCCCGGTTTTATGTTGCGGGCATGGCATGGACTGGCTGGCTCGCAGGTTCCGGCGCCCCGCGGCTTGGGGTGGGGGCGGGGCGTGGGGTGGCATGGGCGCTGGCCTTGTGCCTGTTGACCTTCCAGTGGCCTGAGGCGCGCGCCGCGGTGGAAGGCGGGCCGCGGCGATTCCTGTTGATTCTGGAAAATTCCCGGGTCATGCAGCGGCGGACCGAGGGCGCGCTGCAGGTGACGCGGCAGTTGCTGGACACGGCGTTTGGCGGCCAACTGCGGCCCGGGGATCAATTGGAGATGTGGACTTACAACGAGAGCCTCAACCCCGCCGCCTTGCCCGCAGCCGAATGGACGGTGGAAAACCGGCCGCTGATCTCGGTCCGCGTCCTGGACCTGATCCAGAGGCTCCCCTATGAGAAGCGGCCAAGCCTCGAGTGGGTGGTTCCCGAGATGAATCGCGTGATTCGCGAATCGCCGTGGGTCACCGTCATCCTGATCGGTTCCGGCGAGAGCGAGCTGCGCGGGACCTCCGTGGATGAGGCGGTCAACGAAGCCTGCCGGCAATGGCGGGCTGAGCAACAAAAGGCGCGCATGCCCATCATTACCTTCCTGCGCGCCCACCAAGGTGCCCTGACCGAGTGGTCTGTCACGCCGGCTCCCTGGCCATTGCAGCTTCCGCCGCCTCCGCCCGAAACACTCACGGTGTGGGCCGCGTCACCCGCGGCGGCACCCGTGCCGGAATCGGCGCCAGCCCGGAGTGCGCCGCCGCCGGCAACGAATCCTCCGGCGCCCGGCACGACGGCCACGCCGAGCCCGGCCAATCCCCCGGCGCCTCGCGCCCCGGCGCCAGCCCCTGCCCCGCTCATTGTCTCGGGACGGAAACCCGAAACGCCTGCTGCTCCCAGCTCTTCGGGGTCAACCACACCGCCGGTTCCCAATGCCAGCCCTGCGCGCCCGACAGCCGCGATCACGGCACCGGCCATCCCTGCCCCCACGTCCGTGCCCCATGCGGTGGCGGCAGGGGTCCCAGTCCCCCGGCCGACGACCAACCAGGTTCCAGCCACCCCACCAGCCACAAACCGGGCCACCGCGGGACCTTCGCCAACAGCAACGCCCACCAGCCTGGCCAGCGCAACGACACCCCCCCCGACGGCGCCGGCCACGGTGCCGGCCGTTCCGGCTCAACCTGTCGCGACCAATCCCATGGCGTCGGGAACGCCCGCCACCAGCCCGGCGACGAACCAAGCCACAGCTTCTGCACCGGCTACGAACCGGGTCGCGGCCCTAATCGAGTCCCCGCCAGTGGCCTCGTCACAAACACCTCCGCCGACGGCGGCCACGCCCGCACCACAGCCAGCCCCCAAACCGGACACCTTGCCACCGCAGCCGGTTGCCCCGGTTGCCACCACCGCTCCGCCGGTGGCGGCAGTTGTCCCCGCGCCTGGTTCCGGCCCGGAACCCCGGGTGGTGCACGTGCCCGTAAGCTCTTCCTCGGCGAGCAATGAGCCGGTGGCTCCCGCCGCCTCGCCGCGGGTCCGAGCCGAGCCGCTGATCAGCCCGGCGCCGCTCCCAATCCGTCCCCCGGCCGCAGCAGCGGCCCCTGATCCGGCCCCCGTTCCGCCCCTGGCGCCACTGATCCCGCCACAGGTCAGCCGCCCTCCGGCCGTCGAGCCACCCGCCCCGGCGGCACCGCCGGCCCCGGCGGGAGGGTCGCCGGCGAGCCAACAGTCGTTTTCAACCCGGTCGGTGAGTTATCTGCGCGAAAATGCGGTTTGGTTGATTCTTCTGCTGGTGGCGGCGGTGCTGAGCGCCTACTGTTTCTGGCGCTGGTTCCGCGCCCAATTCATCCGGCCGCAGCTTGACATCCACTTTCTGCCCGAGCCCGGCAGTCGGAAGCGGCTCGCGCCGCCGCCCTCGAAGCCGGCGCCGCCCGCCTCGGCCGGGGCGACAGGTCCCGCGTCCCCCGCTCCCGCGCCGTCCCCCGGGCCGGCGCCCGCAGCAAAACCCGCTTCCAGTGCGTCCAAGCCTTGAGTGTGAAGCAGGGGGGCTCGAGGGCGGCAAGAACCGTTAGCCTTGACGTGGGCGCCGCGACGCCGGGAAGTTGGCTGAGGAAAATGTGTGTGTCCGGTTAAAGAACCCGACAGCCTTTGATTTGAGATGAAACTGCGTTTGGTTTGCCTGTGGGCCGCACTGACGGCATTGGCCGCGGCGGCGGAAAGTGGCGGCGCCGGCACTCCGCCGGCGGGCACCCGTCCCAACATCCTGTTCATCCTGGTGGATGATTTGGGCTACATGGACATTGGCGCCAACAACCCGCAGACTTTTTACGAAACGCCGAACATTGACGCCTTGGCAAAGAAGGGGATGCGGTTTACGGCCGGCTACGCGGCCTGTCCGGTCTGTTCGCCAACGCGGGCCAGCATCCTCACCGGCAAATACCCCCAACGGACCGGCGTTACCGATTATATCGGCGCCGCGCAGCCGGAAAAATGGAAGCGGCCGACCCCCCTCCTGCCGGCGCCCTACCAGGAACGGCTGGCGCTGGACGAAATCACCCTGGCGGAGGCGTTCAAGGCGGCGGGTTACCGGACCTTTTTTGCCGGCAAATGGCATTTGGGGCCGGAGGGGTTCTGGCCGGAGGACCAAGGCTTCGAGATCAACCGGGGCGGGACTGACCGCGGGGGGCCCTATGGCGGCAACAAGTACTTCTCGCCCTATGGGAATCCCCGGCTGGCGGACGGCCCGCCCGGCGAGCATCTGCCCGACCGGCTGGCCACCGAGACGGCCAGGTTCATCGAGGCAAACCGCGAGCGGCCGTTCTTCGCCTGCCTGAGCTTTTATTCCGTTCATACCCCGTTGATGGCGCGCCCGGATTTGCAGAAGAAATACGAAGAGAAACGGCAGCGGCTTGGGCTCGAGCCCCGATGGGGGCGGGAGGGCCAGCGCGAGGTGCGCTGGGTTCAGGAGCACGCGGTTTACGCCGCCATGGTCGAGGCGATGGACCAAGCGGTGGGCAAGGTGCTGGCCAAATTGGAGGAACTCGGGCTGGCCGACCGTACGGTGGTCGTCTTCACTTCCGACAATGGGGGGCTCTCGACTTCCGAGGGGCATCCCACGTCCAACCTGCCGCTGCGGGCGGGCAAAGGGTGGCTTTATGAAGGCGGCATTCGCGAGCCGCTGATTGTCCACGCGCCGGGCGTCACCCGCCCGGGGACGGTCTGCGACACACCCGTCACCAGCCCGGATTTCTTCCCCACCCTGCTGGAGCTGGCCGGTCTGCCCCCGCGGCCCGGGCAGCACGTGGATGGCGTGAGCTTCGTGCCGTTGTTGCGCGGGGCCGAGCTCGGCCGCGGTCCCATCTTCTGGCATTATCCCCACTACGGAAACCAGGGCGGGGCCCCGGCCGGGGCCGTGCGCGAGGGCGACTGGAAATTGATCGAATGGTACGAAGACGGCCGGCTTGAGTTGTACGACTTGCGCCGGGACCTTTCAGAACAGCACGACCTGGCCGCCGAACAACCGCTGAAAGTGAAGCAAATGCACGCCCGGCTCGAGGCGTGGCGCAAGTCGGTGGGCGCGAGGATGCCGGCCTTGAATCCCCAGCCTTCCAGCCGGGAGGAAGCCGCATCGTCCCGGCGCAAACAGTCGTCTTGAAAAGAACCGAAGCATCCCGACCCCATGAAACGCCTTGTCTTGTGTCTGTTCTGCGGGCTGGGCCTGGCCGCCGGCAGTGATGCCGCCGCGCCGCGCACCAACGTCCTGTTCATCATCTCCGATGATCTCAACAACTTGCTTGGCTGCTACGGCGCCCCGCGCGTTCAGACCCCGAACCTGGACCGGCTGGCGGCGCGCGGCGTGCGGTTCAATCGAGCCTATTGCTCGTTCCCACTCTGCGGCCCCAGCCGCAACTCGATGCTTACGGGGCTTTATCCGAACAGCTCCGGCATCCTGGCCAACTCGCAGATTTTCCGCCAAACCATCCCGGCGCACGTGAGCCTGCCGCAGGCTTTTCGTCTCGACGGTTACTTTGCGGCGCGGCTGGGCAAGCTCTACCACTACAACGTGCCGACTTCGATCGGGACCGACGGCCATGACGACCCTGCGTCGTGGGAGCTGGAGATGAATCCGGCAGGGGTGGACCGGATGGAGGAGGAGCCCCAAATTTTCTCGCTGGTACCCGGCCAGTTTGGCGCCACGCTGAGCTGGTATGCCTCGCCCAAGAGCGACGCGCATCACACCGACGGCAGGCTGGCGGCGGAGGCTGAATGGGTCATTGAACGCTGTGCCGGCCGCGAATCGCGCCCCTTCCTCCTCGCGGTGGGGTTCTTCCGTCCGCACACCCCCTACGTGTCGCCCAAGGCTTACTTTGCGAAGTATCCGGAGCGGGAAATGCCGGTGGTGGCCGGCGTTCAAGAGGACCAGGCCGACCTGCCGGCCGCGGCGCTGGCGAGTCGCAAGCCCGAGCAGGACCGGATGAGCGACGAGCTGCGGCGGCAATGTCTGCAGGCCTATTACGCCAGCGTTAGCTTCATGGACGCACAGGTGGGGCGGGTGCTCGCGGCCTTGGAGCGGTCCGGGCTGGCGGATCGCACGATCATTGTTTTTACCAGCGACCACGGCTATCACCTGGGTGAGCACGGACTTTGGCAGAAGATGAGTCTCTTCGAGGAAAGCGCACGGGTTCCCCTGCTCATTCTCGCGCCCGGCCTCGGCAAGCCCGGCGCGATTGTGGAGACGCCCGTGAGCCACGTGGACCTCTACCCAACCCTCGCCGAGCTGTGCGGGGTGAAGGCTCCAGACAACCTGCAAGGCCAAAGCCTGGTGCCCATGCTCAAAGACCCGACCTTTGTGGGCCGGGGCTGGGCGCTCAGCCAGGTCACCCGCGGAGGCGCCCGGCGGGGTCTCGGCGCCGCCGCCAGCGGCCGCTTCATGGGTTACAGCCTGCGAACCTCGCGCTGGCGTTACACCGAGTGGGACGAGGGCAAGCGGGGGCGCGAGCTTTACGACCACGACACAGATCCGAAGGAACTCACGAATCTTGCCAACGATCCCACGCACGCGCCGACCGTGGCCACGCTCTCCGCTCAACTCCATGCCGCGGTTAAGAGCAGCTTTCCTCCCTCAGGGACAACCCCCGAGATCGCCGAGGGCGTCTGGCCGCCACGGCTCAACCGGCCATGAGAAACAGAGAGGGCTGACATTTGTCCTGCAAACCCGAAATGAAGTCACGGCAGTCCAAAGGCAGAGCGTGGGCTTTCACGGCACCCGAACTTCTGGTGACCCTCGCCTGTTTGGCGCTCCTGGTCGCGCTGCTGCTGCCCGGGCTTGCCCGACCAAAAGCCCGATCGTCAAGGCTGAACTGCTCCAATTGCCTGAAGCAAATCAGCCTGGCCTTCCGGTGCTGGGCCCTGGACAATAACGACCGTTTCCCGATGCAGGTGCCCACGGCGGAAGGGGGAACAAAGGAAATTGCCGCAAGCGGCCTCGTATTTCCTCACTTCGCCGTTATGTCCAACGAATTGAGCACACCCAAAATTCTGCTTTGTCCAGCAGACACCAAACGGACTTATGCCACCAACTTCGGCCCCGCCTTCGCGGACATGAACATCAGCTACTTCGTGAACATAGACGCCGTTGCAGCGCAGTCCAACGTGCTGTCTGGTGACCGTAACTTGACCACCAAAGCCTTGCCGGGCAGTCCGCTTGTTTATGTCACCAAAGATACCCGGCTCGGGTGGACCCGGGAGATTCATTCAGAAAAGGGCAACCTTGCATTCGGTGACGGCAGCGTTCATCAATTCACAAATTTCAGGGCGCGAGAGGTTCCCCTAACCGCTGAGGGGGTGACGAATCGCCTCGCCCTGCCGTGATCGGTGCACCCGCTCAGGCCGGGCCACTCAACGGAAACGCTGGGCCGCAATACCGCTGTTCCCGGCGGACCGCCTGCCGAAAAGGGAGGCGCAGTCCCGGCCGGGGCGCCCCCTCATTTCTTGCTGCCAACTCCCGGCGTGACGCTGACCAGTTCGATGCCGTCGCCGGCGCCGAGGTTGCGCGAGTAGGCTTTTTCCCGGGGATTGTTCCAGTGTTCGTAAACCCCCAGGCTGGCCAGCCGGGTTGTGGGGGCGGGATGGTTGGGATCGTAAAAGGTTCCGGAAGGCGGGTCGTGTGCCAGGGCCGCTTCGCGCAGGTAATCGTCCACGCCGCCCCGGCCGGTGAAGTCAGGCCAGTCGGTTGCAAGGAAATCAAAGCCGACGGAGTCAATGGCGACCGGGTCCTGGGAGGCCAGGAGGCTGCAAGGCCAATGGCCATTGAAGGGAGGCGCGCGCAGCGGCTGGGGGCCCGGGTCGCGCGGATGCACGCCTGAAAAGAGGCCGTCCACAAGGTACAGCAAAGTCTTGCCGCCCAGGTGAGCGTGGCCGGTCAGGTCCACCAGGGCGCGATAGCGGCCGGTCTCGCGGGCAAAGCAACTGGGATGAATGTCATAATACCCTTCCTGGACCGGCCAGCGAATCAGCGAGCCGTAGTGGTTCTTGGCGCAGAGCGTGACGCCCGCAGCCGAGTGGGCTTTGAGGTTGGCGAAATTGATCAGGTAATCCGCCCCGGCAAAACAGGCGGGAAGATAATCCTGGGCCTTGCCTTGGGGCCGGCTGCTCCAGTAGAGCGGCTGGCGGGAGGGCGTCACTTTGGCCCGGTCGAACCTGCCCGCGTAGTCCTCGCAACGCAAAGCGGAGAAGGCCCCGTGAAGCAGGTCGTAGTATTCGTGAACCAGGCAGGCGAGCGTGTCGCAGACGGTGATGTTGCCGGCGGGCACGCCCGCGCCGGTCAGTTGATTGACCAGGGCGAGGATCATCTGTGGGGCGGTGTTCATGTAGTCGTGGCGCCGAATGAACCGGTAGGTGTCGAGATTGACATGGCCCTCACGATAAATCAGTCCAACCCAGTTGGGTTTGATGGCGACCTGCTCGCCGGCGCGATAGCCAACGTCCCCTTTGCCCCGGCTTTGGTTGAAATGGCGAAACAGCTTCGACCACGCCCTGGCCGCGGTGCCTTCGCCGGTCAGTTCACACACGCTTCGCGCCAGCATGGCGTCCACGCGCTCCTGGTTGACGCGGCCGCCTTCCCACCAGTGCCCGTCACCCGGCCCTTTCCACCGGGTGACTTCCGGGTCATGGACCCACACGACGCGCCCCGGGTGGATGCCCTTGCCGACGCCGACGGGCTTTGGGCGGGACTGCTCCAAACCGCGGCTGATTGCGGGGAACCCGACCGTGCACGCCGCGGCAAGCGACAGCGAATGGCGGACAAACGCCCGGCGGTTCAGGGCGGGAAGCGGGTTGGATAAGGCATCGGTGGACCGCTCCGGGAGGAAACGGGGTTTTGCTTTCATGGGACCATTACAGGGCCAACCGGGCCAACAAGCAATCCGTTTTACCGGCCCGACGGCTCATGACAAGGCGCCGCACCCGCGGCGGGGACGCCCCCGGGATTCCGCCCAGCCGGGAGGAGGGCGCGCGCGGCGGGGCGGACAGTTGCCTGGGGGCGGGAATGTAGTAGAATACCTGAAGTATGAATAAACCAAAAGTGATAGCATACCTCAAGCCGACCTGCGGCTGGAGCCAGGGCGTGCGGGCCGTGCTCCGCAAATACGATTTGCCGTTCGAGGATCGGGACATCATCAACGACCCGCGGCAGCGTCAGGAAATGATTGAGCGGAGCGGTCAGACGCTCAGTCCCTGCGTGGAGATCAACGGCCATCTGCTGGCGGACGTGAGCGGGGAGGAAGTGGAGCGGTATCTGCTGGCGCAGGGGCTGGTGGAGCCGACCGACCGCGAGACGGGGGTGGTGACGCACCAGTGTTGCGGGCGCTGACCCGCCGATAATCGGATTGATTGGGCGGGGTGCCGGCGGCACCTTGTCCGGGTGCAGACGGTTCATCATCCTGGTCAAATGCAGCGGCTGGCCCTGGCCTGGCGGGCCCGGGGGGAAGCGGTTGGTTTTGTGCCCACCATGGGCTGCCTGCATTCCGGGCATCTCAGCCTGGTGGCGGAGGCGCGGCGGCGTGTCGGGCCGGGCGGGAAGGTGGTGGTCAGCATTTATGTGAACCCCACGCAGTTTGGACCGCGGGAGGATTTTGCGAAGTATCCCCGGACCCTGCGGCGGGACTTGCGGCTTTGCCGGGAGGCGGGCGTGGACGTCGTCTTTGCGCCGTCCGACCAGGCGATGTATCCGCAGCCGCCGGGGGCGGGATTCAGCACGTTTGTGCTGGAGGAAAAGCTGTCGCGGGTGATGGAAGGGGCATCCCGGCCCACGCATTTCCGGGGGGTGACGACCGTGGTGGCCAAGCTTTTTAACCTCGTGCTGCCCAGCGTGGCGGTTTTTGGCGCGAAGGATTTTCAGCAGGCCGCGATCATCCGGCGCATGGTGCGGGATTTGAATTTCCCGGTGGAGATTGTGGTGGCGCCGACGGTGCGGGAGGCGGACGGCCTGGCGATGAGCTCCCGAAACCAATACCTCACCGGTGACCTGCGGGTCCAGGCGCGGGTGCTTTCGCGGGCCATTCGGGAAGTTCGGGCCCGGGTGCGCAAGTCGCGCGCGGGGCTGCCGGCGGGCCGGCTCAGGGGCGTCGTTGAGCAAATCGTGCGGACGGCGCCGGACGCGCGGCTGGATTACGTCGAGTTTTTCGAGCCCGAGACGCTCGAATCAGTGAAGCGGGTCAGGCGCGGGGCGCGGATGGCGCTGGCGGTGTTTGTGGGCTCGACCCGCTTGATTGACAACGCCCCTCTGTAATCCGGGCCGCCGTCGTGGCCGGCGAAGCCGGGGGTGGTGAGCCTCGGCCCAAACGGCGGCGGAGTGAGAGCCGGTCGGCCGGTTTGGCGGCGCGGGGCACGGGTTGGGAGGGGATTGGACAAATGGGGGGCAATGTGTTGAAATTGAGGAGATGAGAGAATTCGACTTCCTCGTGCTGGGCAGCGGCATTGCCGGCTTGTTCTTTGCGCTCAAAGCGGCGCCGTTGGGGCGGGTGGCAATCATCACCAAGAAAGACCGGGCGGAATCCAATACCAACTACGCCCAGGGCGGCATCGCGGCGGTGACGAGCAAGGAGGATTCGGTCGAGTTGCACGTGCGGGACACGCTGGAAGCCGGGGCTGGCCTGTGCAAGGAGGCGGTGGTGCGGGTCATCGTCCAGGAGGGGCCGGCGCGGATTGCCGAGTTGATGCGGTATGGCATGCAGTTTACCGAGCGGGAAATTCCCAGCTCGCACGGGGCGCGGGAGCTGGACCTGGGACGTGAAGGCGGGCATTCCAAGCGTCGCATTCTGCACGCGAAAGACGTCACGGGCCGCGAGGTGGAACGCGCGCTGTTGGCAGCCGTCGCCGCCGAATCCAACATCACCATCTTTGAGAACCACATTGCCATTGACTTGATCACCAGCCGGAAACTGGGGCTCGGGGGGGAGAACCGCTGCCTGGGCGCCTATGTGCTGGACAAGCAATCGGGCAACGTTGAGACCTTTGCCGCCCCCGCCACGGTCCTGGCCACCGGCGGCTGCGGCAAGGTTTATCTCTATACCACCAACCCCGATATTGCCACCGGCGACGGCGTGGCCATGGCCTATCGGGCTGGGGCGGAAGTCGCAAACATGGAGTTTGTGCAGTTCCACCCCACCTGCCTTTACCATCCCAAAGCCAAGTCATTCCTGATCAGCGAAGCAGTCCGCGGCGAGGGCGGGGTGCTGAAAACCATCGCCGGGGAGGAGTTCATGGATGCCCACCATCCGCTGAAATCTCTGGCTCCGCGGGACATTGTCGCCCGCGCGATTGACAGCGAGATGAAAAAGAGCGGGGCGGATTACGTGCTGCTGGACATCACGCACAAGCCCGCTCGTTTCCTCATGGAGCGCTTCCCGAACATCTACCAAACCTGCCTGAGCTACGGCATAGACATGACCAAAGAGCCCATTCCGGTGGTGCCCGCGGCGCATTACCAGTGCGGAGGAGTCGTTACCGACATTGACGGCCGCACCGGCATTGCGGGGCTTTACGCCGTGGGAGAAGTGGCGTGCACCGGTCTGCATGGAGCCAATCGGCTGGCCAGCAATTCGCTGCTGGAAGCCCTGGTGCTGGCGCACCGGGCCGCGGCGCGCCTCGCGGCCAATCCCCCCGACCGGGCCCGGCCCCCCATTCCGCCCTGGCACTCCGGCAACGCCCACAACCCCGATGAAATGGTGGTGGTCTCCCATAATTGGGACGAAATCCGCCGCGCCATGTGGGATTACGTCGGGATCGTGCGCACCACCAAGCGACTCGAGCGCGCCCGCAAGCGCATCGCCAATTTGCAGGAGGAGATTCAGGAGTATTACTGGGATTTTATCGTGACATCTGACCTGCTCGAACTGCGCAACATTGCGACGGTGGCCGAGATCATCATCCGCTGCGCCCTTCAGCGTCCCGAAAGCCGCGGCCTGCATTACACCCTGGACTACCCCCATCCCAATCCCGAGTGGGCCCAACGGGATACCGTCGTGCGCCGGTAATCGGGCCGGTCCCCCTGTGCCTCGGTTCGGGGCACTTCCGTCCCGAACCAGGACAACTCGCAGTCAGTCCTTCTTTTTTTGAAAATATAGCTTCTTGTTTTGCAGCGACTTGTGTCGCCGGATAACGGGCCGTCAGAACGCCTGTCCCAAGGCATCAAAAATGCTTTATGCCGGTATGAAGCCGATATGTAAAACACCCCATCAACCAGCATAAAGCCCATGAACGCGGAAACCAGAATAGCCGGTCAAATGCTGAAGGCGCTGCGGGAGCGGCCGGCTTGGATGCAAGCCGATTCTCTTCCTCAGAGCAGCCTGCGATCGGCGCGCGGATCAACTTTTGACTTTTCCAGCGCCCTGCGCGCTGTGCATGCCCTGGACACCCTGATAGACCGGGGCATTCGGGAGTTGCGGTCGCCCCTTTCGGATTAGTTCCTCCCTCCCCACCACGCCCGGTTACTTGGCCCTGGCCTCTCTCACCAGGGTGACAAAGTCCCGGGCGTTTTTTGTGATGGTGGCAAAGTCCCGCGCGGCGATGAGCGCTTTGCCGACCAGTTCGCTGCCAGCGCCCACGGCGCAGGCCCCGGCTTTGATGAACAGGGGGGCCGTTTCCCGGTTGACCATGCCGGTGGGCATAATCTCAATGTGCGGCAGGGGGCCTTTCAGGTCGCGGAAGAATTGCGGGCCTCCGACGCCGGCGGGGAAGACCTTCACCACGTCGGCTCCGGCTTCCCACGCATTCAAGATTTCAGTGGGGGTCATGGCGCCCGGCATGACGGTCACCGAATAGCGTTTGCAGACCGCGATGACTTCGGGCCGAAACACCGGCGACACGACGTAAGCCGCCCCCGCCAGAATCGCCAGGCGGGCCGTTTCGGCATCGAGCACCGTGCCCGCGCCGATATACACTTCCTCCTGTTTGAGGGCGCCGACGGCCTTTTCGATAACGCCCAACGCGCCGGGCACCGTCATGGTAATCTCGATGAATTTCACCCCCCCTTCGCGCAGAGCGCGCCCGACATCCATCAAATCCTCGGCCTTGTCCGCGCGGATGACCGCCACCACCCCGGTTTCCTTCAGCGCCGCCAACGTCTTCGCTTTATCTGGCATAAGTTTATTATGATAGGTTGCGGCTTAGAACCTACTTGACCCCGCCCCGGCGAGCAAGCCGGGGCCCAGGCGGGAAAAGCGGTGCTCTTTCAGGCTATCCTCCGCGGCACTGATTGAGTTAAATGACGCCGCTTATGCAACACCCTGGCGACTGGCACGGTCCAAACCGGCAACCGGCGGTTCCCAAGCCGCTTTTCTCCCGGGTCGGGCTTCTGGGCGGTTTTGTCCTGGCGGCCCGCCTTGGGATGGGGGGCGAGCCCGCTCCCAAACCGTTGTTCCGGGATCCCGTTCATGATGGGGCCGCCGACCCGGTCGTCATCTGGAATCCGCTCGAGAAGAAATGGTTCATGTTTTACACCAACCGCCGGGCGAACCTGGCCCACCTGCCCGGGGTTTCCTGGGTCCACGGCACGCGCATCGGCATTGCGGAATCGGGGGACGACGGCACGACCTGGCGTTACCGGGGGGTGGCCGATATTGCTTTGGGCGAAGGCGAGTTCAGCCACTGGGCGCCGGAGGTGGTGGAGCACGAAGGGCGATTCCACATGTT
>JARKQH010000035.1 GCA_029974925.1 Verrucomicrobiota bacterium | reverse complement strand
CCGGTGGACAGGTTGTAAACGCTGGTCCACATCGTCCAGTCCGGAACCGAAACCTCGGCCATGACCTCGAGCATGCCCGCAACGTCCAGTTGCCCCTCCAGCCGGGCGACGCGGTCCGACGCGGTCTGATACCGCCAGCAGGCGCGGTCGTTTTCGGCCTCGGACCTGCCCAGAAGCCGATGGTTGGTGGACACCTGCCAGGATTCGGGGCTGGAAATGGTTTCGACCCGGCCTTCGATGAATTCGACCACGACACTCCGGCCCGTGGCATCGGCGATGAGGTAATGGCAGGGAACGGCCGGGAAATGGATGTTATAGTGGCGAATCAGGGCGAGGGCTTCGTCGGTGTTGCGGGCATAGTCCAGAATCATTCGAATCAGGAGGGGGTTGATGATCGAAGGCCGGGCCGGATCGGCAGGCGCGCGGGTCTCGGACAGCGCCATCTCGCCAATCGCCACGCCGTGCTCGTTCAGGCCATCCATCGCCACGAAAGGCAGGAACAGGAGGCGAAACCGCTCGGCCAGCGTCGGGCGGGCCAACCGCGGCTCGTCCAGCCCGAGGTAATGCGGGTCCAGCACCGCAACCGATGAAGCGCCCTTGCGACTGTGAATGCGCAACACCACGCACGCATCGTGCATCCAGTCGAAGTTGCGGCCCAGGAGAACCTGTCCCTCCCGGGTGCGAAACGCCACGGTCGTGCAGGCATGGGCCGGGCGCCGGACCGGCGCGCGAACGGGGGGAATCTTGTTCCGGGTGGACTCGGCGGCCAGACGGGCCAGCCAGTCGGGCAAAAGCACGCGGGCAAGGCTGGCGATGGGGTCCGCCACATCCATCCCGTGTTCGCGGATTTCCTGGAGGTTGTAGTCGCCATAGTAATCGGCGACGAACATTTTCGTGCCGGGCACGCGCTGGAGTGACCACATGGTTCGGAGCGGGTCCTTGAAGGCAAGGATCAAGACCATCGCCCCGAGCAGCACCAGGGCGGCGAGCCCGAGCGCTGCCCGCCAGGCGGTGCGAAGCAGTTTCCGGGACCGCGGAGGCCTGTCCGGGGCCTGCAGGGGAACTGGCATGCAGGCAGCTTCCGCGTTTCATCCTCACAACGCGACACAAATCTGCGCCGGGCCGGCGGCGAGGAACATGCCTCGGCTGGGAATTCCGGCCGCAAAGCAGCGGGAACCGGCCGGCACGCGGGGACATGGGGGAGTGCCTGTCCGGTTGGACCCCGTTGGCAGCGCCTCAACGGGAAGGGGGCGCGGGCGCCTTGGGTTTCTTGGTTTTCTGGCTCGGGGGCAGGATTTCAGCTTTGAAGGTGCCGGCAATTGAGCTGCGGTAGTCGTCGGGCAGAGCCAGGTAAATCCAGCCGGTGATGAATTTGTCTTCCACCGCTCCGAACCTCAGCCTCAGCGCATACCCGTTGGTAAACATCTGGCTGACGGACTTCTGTTGTTCATCCCTCCAGCGGAGGGTGACGCGGGGCACGGGCGGCAAACGGTCCGGCGCGACTTCAACGGACTTTCCGGCGAGGTCCTCGGACTGGCGGGCATGCAACTGAATGGCCACCGCCAGCTCGGGCGGCCAGGTCTTGCCTTGGCGAATCGAAAGCAAGCCATTCTGGAGGGTGACCCGCTGGCAGGTGAAGTTGGTCCCGCGCAGGGTGCCGGAAACCTTGGTCTCCGGAATAACGGCCTGGGCAAGGTCGAGCACAGCGGGACTGTTGGTGATGAGGGCCACCGGCACCCCGGCTGGCGCCGAGTTGGTCGGGCTGGCGGCCTCGCCCGCTCTTTTCGTGACGAGATGATCACGAAAAATGAACAGCCCGGCCCCCACCACTCCCGCCACCACCAGCACCACGGCCGCCACCGGCACGCTCCGTGGCCGCCCCGCCCCGGCGGCGCCCTCACCGCCCGGGCCGCCGGGCAGGGGCCGCGCGGGTTTGTCCGCCTCGGCCGCCGAGAGGATGAGTTTCGAGTCGGAGTTGGCCGGGGGCTGGGGAACGACAATTTTACGGAAGCAGGTGGGACATTCGATTTGCGTGCCCGCGGAGCCACGCTCGGCAGTAATGTGTTGCCCGCAGACCGGGCAGGCAAATTTGAATTCGCCCATAGGCTGACCTACACGATTCCACAGGCGGTCCGGGGGGACAAATCTTTTTTGGCAGTGACTTTCCCCCGTGTTGGCGGCAGATTCGGTCGCCTGAAGCGCATGAAAAAGAGCTCACCGGTTTCACGCAGCGGCCGGTTTGCCGGCGGCCCTGCGGCGGACGTGGCGGCATTCTCGGAATCCATCTCCTTTGACTGGCGGTTGTGGCGGCACGACATCCGGGGCTCGAAGGCCCACGCCGCCATGCTGCAGAGAATCGGCCTGCTCACCCGCCAGGAACTCCAGGAGCTGCTGGCGGGCCTGGACCAGATTGCCGCCGAGATTGAGGCCGGGCGTTTTCGTTGGAAGGCGGAGCTGGAGGATGTCCACATGAACATCGAGGCGGAGCTCACCCGCCGGGTGGCCGCCGGCGCCAAACTGCACACCGGCCGCTCGCGCAACGACCAGGTGGCGCTGGACATGCGCCTGTGGTTGCGGGATGAAATCCGGGCCCTGGACGGTGAAGTCCAGTCCCTCCAGCGCGCCCTGGTGGAACTGGCGCGGCGGGAGGAGGACGTCATTATTCCCGGCTACACGCATCTGCAGCGGGCGCAGCCGGTTTACCTGGCGCATCATCTGCTGGCTTATGTGGAAATGCTGGCTCGCGACCGGGAACGGTTGGATCAGTGTTTCGACCGCGTGAATGTGTGTCCGCTGGGCTGCGGGGCGCTGGCGGGCACCACGCTGCCGTTGGACCGCGAATGGGTGGCCCGCCTGCTGGGCTTTGTGGATGAGCGCGGCCGGCCGCGGCTCTGCCAAAACTCGATGGACGCCGTGAGCGACCGCGATTTCGCGGTCGAGTTTTGCAGTGTGGCCGCGTTGCTGGCGGTGCATCTGTCGCGTCTGGCCGAGGATTTGGTGCTGTGGGCCAGCGCCGAGTTCAACTTTCTTTCCATCGCCGACGCCTACACCACCGGCTCTTCGCTCATGCCGCAGAAGAAGAACCCGGACGTGGCCGAGTTGACCCGCGGCAAGAGCGGCCGTGTCATCGGCAACCTGGTGGCCCTGCTTGCCCTGTTGAAGGGGCTGCCGATGACCTACAACCGCGACCTGCAGGAGGACAAGGAGCGCCTGTTCGACAGCGTGGACACCGTCCGCGCCACCACGCGCCTCTGCGCGGCCATGCTTCGCCACAGCCGCGCCAACCGCAAGGCCTGCGCGGCGGCGGCCGCCGACCCCGCGTTGCTGGCAACCGACCTGGCGGATTACCTGGTGCGCAAAGGCATGCCGTTCCGGCAGGCCCATCACGTCGTCGGCCAACTGGTGGCCCTGGCCGAGCAATCCGGCCGCAAGCTGAACCAACTCACCCCTGCCGAGTTGCAGGCTCTCGACCCTCGCCTGGGGCCGGATGCCCTCGAAGTGTTCGACCTCAAACGCGCGTTGCTGCGGCGCCAGGTCCCGGGTTCCCCGGGCGCCAAACAAGTCCAACGCCAACTGGCTCGCTGGGAAAGGCTGCTGAAGTGACCCGGCGCATCGAAAACTGACCGCTCATGGCGCCGCTGCCCGAACCGCAACTGTTTGCGCTGCTTGAGCGGGTATCGCGCACCTTTTACCGAACGCTGCGGTTCCTGCCGGGACCGGTGAGGCGTCAGATTGGCCTGGCCTACCTCCTTGCCCGGGCGACGGACACGATCGCCGACACGGGCCTGGTGCCGCCGGAGCAACGGCTCTCGGCCCTTGAATCGCTCCGAAACCGGATTTTGGGAGCAGAGTCCGCCCCCTTGCAGTTCGCCGAGTTGGCCGCCCATCAAGGGTCCCCTGCCGAACGCGAACTGCTCGATCAAATCGAGGCCATCCTGGCCCACTTGGACGGCTTTTCGGCGGAGGACCGCGACGAGGTCAGGCAGGTCCTCGACACGATTACCAGCGGGCAGGAGCTGGATTTGCGGCGATTCGGGGAAGGCACGGCGGACCGCATCCTGGCCTTGGAAAGCCTGGCGGATTTGGACGACTACACCTATCGGGTCGCGGGGTGTGTGGGCGAGTTCTGGTCGCGGATGTGCCGGCGCCACCTGTTCCCCCAAGCGGCCCTGGACGACGACGCCTGGCTGGCCAAAGGGGTCCGTTTCGGAAAGGGCCTGCAGTTGGTCAACATCTTGCGCGACTTGCCGGCTGACTTGCGGCAAGGGCGTTGCTATATCCCCGCGCGGAGTCTGCAGGGGCTGGGACTCAATCCCGCTGACTTGCTCGAACCGGCTGCCGAGCCCCGGTTTCGCCCCCTCTACCGCCAGTTGCTCGACACCGCCCGCCACCACCTTCGAGCCGGGTGGGAGTACACGTTGATGCTGCCCCCCGGCCAGGCCAGGGTCCGTCTGGCTTGTTCCTGGCCCATCCTGATCGGCCAGGCAACCCTGGCCCGGCTTCGCCAGGAGAACGTTTTGGACGCGAGCCGTCGCATCAAAATCAGCCGATCAGACGTCCGGCGCTTGGTCGCCCGGTCGGTCCTCTGTTATCCTTTCCCGCCTCTTTGGCGCAAATTGGGAGATGTTCCTTATGAGTAGAATCCTTGTTCAAACGATGAAGCAGCTTCTGTCGGGCGGCACAGCTCTTGGGCTGATGGTCCTGCTTGCCGGATGCCAGCCCGGCCCGAACCGAACGGCAGCCTACGCTACCACGGAAAAGGTTGGCCGGCTGGCCGGCCAGCGCCATTACACCCCCGCCAACCAGGTCCTGTCACCTGCGGGGGTGCAGGTCGAGCTGCCGGGAATGCGGCCCCAAGCCCTGGCGCTGAGCCCGGACGGGCGCTTGCTGGTGACCGCCGGCAAAACACACGACCTGGTGGTGATTGACCCGATGAGCGGCCGGCAACTCCAGACGGTGCCGCTGCCCGCCGAGGCATCCCGCCACGCCGCGCCCGACGTGGTCTCCGAGCAGATTTTGCAGCCCGACAAGGAGGGCCAATTGAGCTTTACCGGCCTGGAGTTCTCGCCTGATGGCTCGCGGATTTATCTGGCGAACGTGGACGGCAGCATCAAAGTGTTCAAGGTGGGCGCCGACGGCAAGGTCCAGCCGGCGTTCACGCTGCCCTTGCCGCCGGCAAATGCCCCGCGCCGCAAAGCCGAAATTCCCGCCGGGCTGGCGGTTTCCGCCGATGGCCGGCGCCTGTATGTGGCGTTGAATCTGTCAAACCGGCTGGCCGAACTGGACGCAAACGACGGGCGCGTGCTGCGGCTGTGGGACACCGGGGTTGCGCCCTTCGGCGTGGTGCTGGCCCATGGCAAGGCCTACGTCAGCAACTGGGGGGGACGCCGCCCCGATGCCGGCAGCCTCACGGGTCCGGCCGGCCGGGGAACCGTGGTGCGCGTGGACCCGGTCCGCCACATTGCCAGCGAGGGGTCGGTCACCATCATCCCCCTGGAACCCGGCGGGCGCGGCGCCGAACCGGCCCCGAAGGAAATCCTCACCGGGCTTCACGCCTCGGCCCTCGCCCTTTCTCCCGACGGCCGTTGGCTGGTCGTCGCCAACGCCGGCAGCGACACCCTGAGCGTCATAGACACCCGCACCGACACGATCGTCGAGAAAATCTGGACCCGCCAATCCCCCGAGGACCTCTTCGGCGCGCAGCCCACGGCCCTGACATTCGATTCCGCGGGAAAAACGCTCTATGTTTGCAACGGCAGCCAGAACGCGGTCGCGGTGATCCGGTTCAAGCCCGGCCACTCGACTCTCGCGGGTTTGGTGCCGGTCGGGTGGTTCCCCGGCGCCATCGTTCACGACGCCCGGCGCAACAGCTTTTACGTGGCCAACATCAAGGGCCTGAGCCCCGGCCGGCCGCGGAAGTCCGACGGCCAGCCCGAGTTCAACTCGCACCAGTATCACGGCTCGTTGTCGCTGGTTCCCGTCCCTTCCGCGCAAGCGCTGCGCGACCACACCCGCGTCGCCCTCGAGAACATGCGCTATCCTCTCTTGCGCGAAGCCGCCCGGCGGCCGCGCCCCGGCCAGCCGCCCCGTCCCGTGCCCGAGCGGGTCGGCGAGCCCAGCGTCTTCAAACACGTCGTTTACATCATCAAGGAAAACCGGACTTACGACCAGGTGTTGGGCGACATGCCCGAAGGCAACGGCGACCCGGAGCTTTGCGTTTTTGGCGAGCGGGTGACCCCCAACCAGCACAAGCTGGCCCGCGAGTTTGTCCTCCTCGACAACACCTACTGCTCGGGAATCCTCAGCGCCGACGGCCACCAATGGACCGGCACGGCCATCACCACCGATTACATGGAGCGCTCGTTCGCCGGTTTCCCCCGCAGCTACCCCGACGGCATGGGCGAGGATGAAATGGACGCCCTGGCCTATTCCCCCGCCGGCTTCATCTGGGACAACGCCCTCGCCGGCGGCAAGACGCTGCGGGTTTACGGCGAATTCGCCCTCACCGAGACGCGCTGGAAGGACCCCGCCCGCAAAGGGCCGATCAAGTTTCTGGATTATTACCGCGACTTTGTCGAGCAACGGGGCGAAATCGAAATCCGCAGCGTCCCCGCCATCGAATCCCTGCGCCCTTATCTGGCGACGAACACCGTGGGCTGGGACATGGACATCCCCGACGTGTTCCGCGCGGCGCAGTTCATCAAGGAACTGAAACAATTCGAACAGGCGGGGGGTTTTCCCAACCTGAGCATCATCTGCCTGCCCAATAATCATACCAGCGGCACCCGCGCCGGCTCCCCGACCCCCGCCGCCCAGGTTGCCGACAACGACCTCGCCTTCGGGCAGATCGTCGAAGCCATCAGCCGCAGCCGGTTCTGGGCTCAAACCTGCATCTTCTCCATCGAGGACGATCCCCAGAACGGCTGGGACCATGTCAGCGGCTATCGCACCACCGCCTTCGTCATCAGCCCCTACACCCGGCGAAAAACCGTGGTCAGCACCCAATACAACCAAACCAGCCTGCTGCGAACCATTGAACTCATCCTCGGCCTGCCGCCCATGAACCAACTGGATGCCACCGCAACCCCCATGTTCGATTGCTTCACAGACCAGCCCGACTTCACCCCCTTCACCGCCGTCCCGAACAACGTGCCGCTCGACCAGATGAATCCCGAGCCCCGCAAAGTCTCCGACTCCCTCCTGCGGCGTCACGCCTACGCCTCCGCCCGCCTGCCGCTCGAACAGATTGACCGCTGCCCTGAGGACCTCCTCAACCGCATCCTCTGGCATGCCATGAAAGGGTCGCAGGCGCCCTATCCCGAATGGGCTGTGCAGCTCCAGCCCGATGACGACGATTGACTGGCGGCACCGGGCGAAGCCGGACCTGGGGACCTGCCCGCCCGCGGGCTCAAAGCAGGCGTTTGCCGCCAAAGCCCGGGCTGGCTGCCTCG
>JARKQH010000017.1 GCA_029974925.1 Verrucomicrobiota bacterium | reverse complement strand
GGCGCCTCGGGCGACGTCGCCGCGGCACCGCCCGGCTGCCCTGCGCGCCCTTTCCTTTTAGCCCCTGCTCCCCTGGCCGTTTGAGCCGCGGGGGCCCGCCCCGCAACCCCGTCCGGCTCTCCATACACCAGCACCGCCGCCTGATTGTAGCGCGCCATCAAGGTATTGGTCGTGATCCAGCCCACCCCCTCCTCCCATCCCTTCACGTTTGGCGGGGCAAACAAATCCTGCCCCATGCTGCGCAGCATCGCGGCACACACCTCCGGCGGCGGCACTTCCCGCTCCAGCATTCGGACACTGCCAATCAGCCATTGGACCGGACTTTTCACCTGATTCCGCCGCACACGGGGGCTGTAAAACTCCTCGGACCGGAATATCGCCCGCAGCAGCGGTTTGAACTCGTTTCCGCTTCGCCGAAACAAACTCGCCAGCGCAGCCGCCAGTTCCTCCGAGGGCTCGGTCCCGGCAAAAAACCGCCACAGTTTCCGGGTGATAAAGCGTCCTGCCGCAGGCCGAGCCACAATCAACTCCAGGAAATCCTCTCCGTCAAAGTTGCCTTCCTTCCCAAAAATGACCTTGCGTCCGGGATCATGCCAGGCCGGGCGGTTTACAAACCGCTGTCCCGCCCGGTCATACGTCCAGCCCGTCAACGCCCTCGCCCCCTCGGCGACATCCTCCTCGGTAAACTCCCCTTCCCCGAGGGTAAACAGCTCCATCACCTCCCGCGCGAAATTTTCATTCGGTCGCTCCTTCCGGCTTTGGGCCTGGTCCAGCCAGATCAACATGGCCGGGTCTTTGGCGGTCTCAATCAACAGCTCCAGCCAGTTGCCGGTGGCCAGGCGCCGAAAGGTCTCGTTCTGACGCCACATTAACGTCGCGTCCCGGACCTTCTCGAAGCTGGTCGCGAAGTGCCCATGCCAGAACAACACCATCTTTTCCTGCAACGGGCGCGCTCCGCGGGCCGTTCGCTGGAGCCACCATCCCCGCAACTCGGCCAACCACTCCCGCTGGCGTTGCTGCTCCTCCCGCTGCAACTTCTGCCGCTCCTCGACGCTCAACCGTTGCGCCCCGGCCAATTGCCGCGCCCGTTCCGGGTCGGGCTTGGCCCATTCCGGCGCGGGCGTCAGGTCCGGGATTTCTTCATAGTTGACCAGCCGGTCCACCGCCTGCTCAGGCCCCAGCGCCACCAAAGCCTCGATTTCCCCCGGCGGCCCGCCGAACCCCGCACGATTCAGCAAATGCGCCGCGCTGCCATAATCCCATTTTTCCGCTGCCAAGGGTCGGAGCATACGTTAATTTTCCCTACAAGCTTGGCCCAGCCCCTCCATCCGTCAACCCCCGACTTGCTCCGCGCACGCCCAGCCATTCCCATCGCCAGCATCGCCCGGGCATTTTCTCGCGCGTCTTTCAAACGGCGGGGGTGGCGGGAACTCCGCGGCGGGACATCCCTATGCCAGGTGGTTCATGGGTGAGACGCCCCGGACACGGCGGCCGCATCCCTCCACCTGAAAAGACGAAGAGCGGGGGCGCAGCGCGGTTTCCTTGCGCCGTCCGCGGGATTGAGTTAGGGTTTGGCCCCGAAACCAGGGCAGGTCCATGACGCCGTATGGCAGGCCTGTTTGAGCATGTTTATGTCGGAATCATTCATACAAAACTTGTTTGCGGAGCGCATCGGGGGCCGTCAATACGGCAAGTCCCACGCGATTTACAAATTCGAAAAAATCAAGCGCGCCAAGCGCGCCGCCATGGCGGCCCATCCCGGAGCCGAAATCATTGACATGGGCGTTGGCGAACCTGATGAAATGGCGTTCCCGGAAGTAGTGAACACGCTGTGCGAGGAGGCCCGGAAACCGGAAAACCGCGGGTATGCGGACAATGGGGACGCCCGTCTCAAGGAGGCCGCGGCACGTTACCTGGAGCGGGTCTGCGGCGTGCCCGGGATCAACCCGGAAACCGAGGTGATCCACTCGATCGGCAGCAAAGCCGCTCTCTCCATCCTGCCGGCCGCGCTGATCAATCCCGGCGATTATGTCCTGATGACCACGCCGGGCTACCCGGTGTTCGGCACGCATGCCAAATACTATGGCGGCCTGGTCCACAACCTGCCCCTGACCGAACCAAACCGGTTTCTCCCCGACCTGGACAGTATCCCCGGCGAAATCCTGAAGCGGGCGAAGGTGCTGGTGCTGAATTATCCGAACAACCCCACCGGCGCGAGCGCGACGCCCGAGTTTTTTGCCAAAGCCGTTGCCTTCGCCCAGCGCAACCAGCTCGTAATCATTCATGACGCCGCATACGCCGCGTTGGTTTTCGAGGGCAAACCGCTCAGCTTCCTGGCCACTCCCGGCGCCAAGGAGGTCGGCATCGAACTCCACTCCGCCAGCAAGACCTTTAACATGACCGGCTGGCGTTGCGGCTTTGTGGCCGGCAACGAACTCCTGGTCAAGGCCTACGGCGATGTAAAGGACAACACCGACTCGGGCCAGTTCCTGGCCATCCAGCATGCCGCCGCCTACGGTTTTGACCATCCGGAAATCACGGAAAAAATCGCCGCCAAGTATTCCCGCCGCATGAGCGCCCTGGTGGAGGCGCTGCGCGGGGTCGGATTCAACGCTCGCAAACCCAACGGTTCGTTCTTCCTTTACGTCAAGGCGCCCCGCGCCGCGGTGAAACGCGATGGATCACGGATCGAATTCCGCACCGCCGAGGACGTCTCCCAGTGGCTCATCACCGAGAAACTCATCTCGACGGTGCCATGGGACGACGCCGGCGCCTACTTGCGGTTCAGCGTGACGTTTGTGGCCCGGGATGCGGCGGACGAAACCCGCATTCTCCAGACCGTGCGGGAGCGGCTGGGCGATGTTCGATTTGAGTTCGAACCGTCGGACGCGGGCCCGGCATAAAGCGGGGGCGCACTGGCAAGGAATGCTTGTGGATGGAGCCGCCATAACCGCTTGGGCTGTGGTCCTCCTCGTGATGGCGCGTTGGGTGGCGCAACTGGCCCTCGAACGGCTTAACCAGCGGCATGTGCGGGCCCACGCAGAGGCGGTGCCGGAGGCCTTCCGGGACACCGTGGATGCCGGCACCTACCGCAAATCCGTTGCTTACACCCTGGCTGGAAGCCGCTTCCACCTGGTCGAAGCCACCTGGCAGGCGGCAGTGCTGCTGGGGGTGCTGTTCAGCGGCCTGCTGCCCTGGGGCTACGCCAAGGCCGCCGCCTGGAGCGGCTCCAGCGAGTGGGGCATGGCCGCCTTCATTCTGGCCGTCGGCCTCCTGCTGGCTACGGTCAACCTGCCGCTCGACTGGCACCACCAGTTTCGCCTTGAGGAACGCTTCGGTTTCAACACCACCACCCCGAAGCTCTGGTGGCTGGACCGGCTCAAGGGATTGCTCCTGAGCGTGGGGCTGGGTCTGCCGCTGCTTTGGTTGGTGCTCAAGCTGGTGGGCTGGACCGGCCGCTGGTGGTGGCTTTGGGCTTGGGCGGCGGTGCTGGCGTTTCAGCTCCTCATGGCCGTCCTCGCCCCGGTGCTGATCCTGCCTCTTTTCAATAAGTTCACGCCCCTGCCCGAGGGCCCGCTACGCCAACGTTTGCTCCAGCTTGCCGAGCGTACCCGCTTCCGCGCCCGCAGCATCCAGGTCATGGATGGCAGCAAGCGCTCCCGCCACTCCAACGCTTTCTTCACCGGCTTTGGACGCTTTCGCAAGATTGTGCTCTTCGACACGCTCCTCCAGCAACTGGCCGAACCCGAGCTCGAGGCGGTGCTCGCTCACGAGATCGGTCATTACAAGAAAAAGCACATTCCCAAAATGCTCGGCTTCTCAGCGGTTGCCTCGCTGGCGGCCTTCTTTGCCATCGCCACGCTCGCGCAACAGGAATGGTTCTATCGGGCGTTCGGCTTCGAGCCCGGCCACATCGCCCCCGCGCTCCTGCTCTTTGGCCTGACGGCGGGCCTGGTCACGTTCTGGTTCTCGCCGGTTGCCCATTATTGGTCGCGCCGCCATGAATACCAAGCCGACGCTTTCGCCGCCGCGACCATGGGCGAAGCCGCTGCGCTGATCCGTGCCCTGCGCAAACTGAGCGAAAAAAACCTCTCGAATCTTACTCCCCATCCCCTGTACAGCGGTTTCTACTACTCGCATCCCACTCTCCTCGAACGCGAGCAGGCTCTCCAGCCGGCCTCCTGACCACTGACCGGCGTGTCTGCCAACCTGACCGGCCAGGCCGCTCCAACGGTGTCAAGTCGCCCCCGCAGGGAGGCCCGCTCCGGCGTTGCCAAGGCCCCCCGACCGTCTTAAGATGGCCATTAGTGACGTTCTGAACTTCGAGTCGCATGGGTGATTACAAGGTCAAATTCGAGGTCTTCGAGGGACCTTTGGACCTCCTTCTTTACCTGATAAAGAAGGAGGAGGTGGACATTTACCAGGTCAACCTCACCCGCCTGGCGGAGCAATTCATCGAATATATCGAAACGCTCCGCTTGCTTGACCTCGAAGTGGCCGGCGAGTTCCTCGTCATGGCGGCCACGCTCATGTACATCAAGAGCCGCGAACTGTTGCCCAAAGACCAGCAGGTCCAACTCGAGGGGGAGGACGAGGGGGAAGACCCCCGCTGGGAACTCATCCGGCAGCTCGTGGAATACAAGAAGTTCAAGGATGCCGCCGCCCAACTGGCCGAGCTGGAGGCCCGGCAGGAACAGGTTTTTCCCCGGGCGCCGGTCAAACTTGAATTTGAAAGCGAACCGCCCCGCCGCCTCGAGGCCTCGATCTTCGATCTCGTCAACGCGGTGAGCGCCATTCTCCAGCGCGTGGCCCAGCGCGAGGACCAACGGGACATTTTCGAGGACAAGTGGTCGGTAAGCGAGAAGATCGAGTTTGTGCTCCGGCAAATCAGTGAACGCCCGCAACTGCGGTTTTCCGACCTGTTCCAAGGGGTGACCAGCCGGGCCGAGGTGGTGGTCACCTTCCTGGCCTTGCTGGAGCTCATTCGCCTCAAACAACTCATCGCGCTGCAACACGAGGCGTTCGGCGAGATTTACCTCCAGCGCATTGCCCCCGTGGACGCCGAACCGGTCGCGGCGGCCGCGCCCGCCGGCGCGGCGAACCCCCTCCCGGCCGAACCCTCTTGAAGCGCGCGGGTTAACTGAGTACATCGCATGGAATTGAAGTTGATTTTGGAAGCCATCCTTTTCTCGGCCCAAAAACCGCTGAGTTTGAAGGAAATTCGCGACGTGTTCGCGGCAGCGCCCGAGCACGCCGAAGGCAACGAGACGGTCCGATCGTTGAAACGGGTCAAGGAGGAGCAACTCACCGCCGCTCTCGAGGAGCTGGCCCGGGATCACGAAACCGCCGGGCGCAGCTTTCGGCTGGCGTGTGTCGCGGGCGCGTGGCAATTCGTCACCCAGCCCGATTACAGCCCCTGGCTGAAGGCCTTGGTGGGGCACAAGGCCCGCCCACCCCGCCTCTCCCAGCCGGCGCTCGAAACGCTGGCCATCATCGCCTACCGGCAGCCTGTGACCCGCGGTGAAATCGAGCAGGTTCGCGGCGTGGCGGTGGATGGCGTGATGCAGACGTTGCTCGAACGGGGCCTGATCGAGCAGGTGGGCCGCGCCGAGGTGGTGGGCCGTCCCATGACCTATGGCACCACCGCGGTCTTCCTGGAATATTTCGGGCTGCGCAGCCTCGAGGATTTGCCCGCCGCGGACGAGCTGCGCCGCATTCCGGTTGCCCGGCCCGAAACCCTGGCCACGGCGGAGCCCGGCCTGGCCACGGTGCCTCCTGAACAATTGTCCCTGCCCGAGGCTCAGGCGCCGGACACCCCGGTCCCGGCCCAGCCAGTCGCGGCGCCCCCGCCGGCTGTGGAACCGGAGGCCGGCGCCGGTCCCGCCGGCGGCGAGGGGCGGGCGGCCTAGGAGCGGCGGGCGGGGCTTGCAGCCAGCACCTTTTAACCATGCATATTCCTGAACACCGCAAAGCGATTGACAAACTGGATGCCCAAATCATCCGGTTGCTCAATGAGCGCACCCGGCATGTCCTGGCCATTGGAGAAATCAAACGCCGCGCCGGCGAGGAGATTTACGCCCCCCACCGCGAGCGGGCGGTGCTCAAGCGAATCGCCCGCCTCAACCAGGGCCCCATTACCAACGAAGGGTTGCAGGCGATCTATCGGGAAATCATGTCCAGCGCGCTCTCGCTCGAGAAGACTCTCACCATCGCCTACCTGGGCCCCGAAGCCACCTTCACCCACCAGGCCGCCATCCGCAAATTCGGCGCCAGCCTTCAATACGTTTCGCAGAAGACCATCGCGGACGTGTTTACCGAGGTGAGCAAAAATCGCGCGGACTATGGCGTGGTGCCCGTGGAAAACTCGACCGAGGGGGTGGTCACCCACACGCTTGACATGTTTGTGGACAGCGACCTCCAAATCGTCGCGCAGATTGTGCTCCCGGTTCAGCATTGTCTCTTGAGCAACTGGCCCCGGGCCAGCATCACGCGGCTTTACGCCCACCCCCAGTCGCTCGGCCAATGCCGCAACTGGGTGCAAACCAATCTTCCCCGCGTCGAGATCATTGAGACCTCCTCGAATGCGCGTTCCGCCGAGTTTGCGGCGCGCGAAAAGAACAGCGCCGCCATTGCCGGCGTGCTGGCCGCGGAAAAATACCGCCTTGAAATTCTGGATTACGACATTCAGGACAACGTGGCCAATGCCACCCGTTTTCTCGTTCTGGGACGGCAGTGTCCGCCTCCCACCGGCCAGGACCGCACCAGCATCATGATCAGTGTCACCCACAAGGTCGGCGCTCTCCACAACGCCATCGCCGCCTTCCGCCGGTGCCGCATCAACATGACCAAAATCGAGTCCCGTCCCAGCAAGCGCAAAGCTTGGGAGTATTTCTTCTTCATAGACTTCGAGGGACACCAGGAGGATCGCAAAGTGCAGAAGGCCCTCCACCTCCTTTCGGATCACTGCAATTTCGTCAAAGTTCTGGGCTCCTACCCCAACTCCGAATAGCACCGGCCGCCCCGCGCCGCCATTTGGATTGATCCCGCCCGCGGTCTGGCGCATGCTCCCCGCGTGAGTCATCTCGATCAGGCTCGTAAGGTTTTCGACATCGAAATCGCCGCCCTCAAGGCGGTGCGCGCCCAACTGGATGCCGCCTTTACCGAGGCCGTGGACGTGATTGTCCGCGCGCTTCGCGCCCGGGGGAAAATCATCGTGGTGGGCATCGGCAAATCCGGCCACATCGGCCAGAAAATCTGCGCCACGCTCACCAGCACCGGCTCGACCAGCGTCGTGCTCCACAGCGTGGATGCCCTTCACGGCGACCTGGGCGTGGTCAATGATGGCGATGTCATCCTCGCCCTGAGCTACTCCGGCGAATCGGAGGAGCTGCTGAACCTGCTTCCCGCCCTGAAGCGATTCTCCGTGAAGATCATCGCGCTGACCGGTTCCCCCCGATCCTCGCTGGCCTGCCACAGCGATGTCGTGCTCAAAGCCCGCGTGCCCAAGGAAGCCTGCCCCTTCAATCTCGCGCCCACCGCCAGCACGACCGCCATGCTCGCCCTGGGCGACGCGCTCGCCATGGCCGTGCTGCGCGCTCGTGGCTTCAAACAACAGGACTACGCCCGATACCATCCCTCGGGCGCCATTGGCCGGGCGATGCTGCTGCGCGTGAGCGACATCATGCGCGCGGGCAATCGCAACCCCGTTGCGCCCGAGGACCTCTGCATCAAAGACGCGCTCCTGGTGATGACCCAGGCCAAGGCCGGCAGTCTCAGCGTGGTGGACGCCCGCGGCAAGCTCGTCGGCGTGTTTACCGACGGCGATTTCCGCCGGCACATGGCCGCGGACGCGAACCTGCTCAGCAAACCGCTCCGCGCGGCCATGACCCGCAATCCGGTTTGCATTCGGGAAGATGCCCTGGCCATGGAAGCCCTCAAGATTTTCGATCAGCGCAACATTGACGACCTGATCGTGGTCAATGCCCGCCACCAGCCGGTCGGGTTGGTGGATTCGCAGGACTTGCCCAAATTGAAATTCATGTAGGCCCCGCCACGGCCCGGCGGGGTCTGCGTGCCGTCAACACCCTCAAACCCCGGGCCTCACCCTTGATTATGAAAATACTCGCTGGTTTGGTTCCTGCCGCCGGTCTGGCGGCCTTGGTTTCTTTCAACCCGCAACCGCTTATGGCTGCCGAATCCAACTCGAAATTAATCCCCAAACAATTCCACTTCACCCAAACCCGCACCGCGGAGGTCAACTATCTGCTTTACCTGCCCGAAGGGTGCGAGCCGGGCGGCGCCAAGCGCTGGCCGCTGCTGCTGTTCCTGCACGGCGCGGGCGAGCGCGGGACCAATGTCTGGCGGGTGGCAGTTCACGGCCCCCCCAAACAAGTCAGCCTCGGCTCGAACTTTCCTTTCATTGTCATCGCCCCGCAGTGTCCCGAGGGCCAGCGCTGGTCCAACGACATTCTGCTGGGCTTGCTCGACGAAGTGATGCGAACCTTGCCCGTGGATGCCGGGCGGGTTTATCTCACCGGCCTGAGCATGGGCGGCTATGGCACCTGGAGCCTTGGCTGCGCTCACCCGGAAAAATTCGCCGCCATCGTCCCGATTTGCGGCGGCGGCCAGATGATTGACGTCCTGCTCTCCAGCCGCGAGAAAGCCCAGGCCCTTCGCACCCTCGGCGTGTGGGCCTTCCATGGCGCCAAAGACCCGGTGGTTCCGCTGGAGGAGTCCCAGCGCATGGTGGACGCGCTCAAGCGCGTCGGCGTTGCCGAGGTGAAATTCACGGTCTATCCCGAGGCCAACCACGACTCCTGGACCCAGACCTACCAGAACCCCGAACTCTACGACTGGCTGTTGCGTCACCAGCGCGCGGATTAACTCAATCCGCACGCCTTCCTTGCCCGCTGCAAAACCTGGCTGGCGACGGCGCGCGCCTTGACCGCTCCGTCGGCCAGCACCTGGTTCACGTAATCCAGGTTGGCCACCAGTTCCGCCCGCCTCGCCCGGGCCGTGGCGAAATACTCCCAGTAACACTCAAACAGCGCCTTCTTTAGGTCGCCGTAGCCCAGCCCGCCCACCCGCAGGCGATCCTCGTAATGCTGCGCCACCGCCGGCGGCGCCACCAGTTTCATCAACTGGATCGCCAGGTTCTGGTCCGCGTCCGGCTTCGGCTCCTGCGGCGTCCGGCTGTCCATCTTGATGCTCATGACCTTCTTGCGCAGGACCTTCTCGTCCCCGAAGATCTCGATGGCGTTCCCGTAGCTTTTGCTCATTTTTTCCCCGTCCACCCCCGGCACTTTGGCCACCTCGGCGCGAATCTGCGGTTCGGGGATCACGAACGTCTGGCCGTACTGCTCGTTGAATTTGATCGCGATATCCCGCGTCACCTCGACGTGCTGCTTCTGGTCCTGGCCCACCGGCACCACGTTCGAGTCATAAATCAGGATGTCCGCCGCCATCAGCACCGGATACGCAAACAGGCCGAAGTTGAACGAAATCCCCTTGGCCAGCTTGTCCTTGTAGGAATGACACCGCTCCAGCAATCCCATCGGTGTTACCGTGCCCAGAATCCACGTCAGTTCCGTCACCTCCGGGACATCTGATTGCCGGAAAAACACCGTCCGCGCCGGGTCCAGCCCGCAGGCCAGAAAATCCAGCGCCACCTCCAGAGTGTTTTCCCGTCGCTGCGCCGGATCAAACAGCGAGGTCATTGAATGGTAGTCCGCGATAAAATAGTAAGCCTGCCCTTTATCCTGCAGCTCGATGGCCGGCTTCATCATGCCAAAATAATTCCCCAGGTGCAGGGTCCCCGAGGGCTGTATGCCTGACAAAATTCGCATCCTTTTAGCCTACAAAACCCCGGCGATTTTGAAAGCCCGAACCGAGCCATTGAAATCCCGGCCAAGCCCTCATGCGGCGTTCCCTCCTCCGGCCAGGTTGCGAGCGACCCCGCTGTGGACCAACGGCTGTGAATTCGCCCCCGGGCTTTCAACGGGTCCGCCGGCTGGCCCCCGGCGGCTCTTGGGTGAGACTCCCCCGGGAGGACAGACCTGAGTCCCTAAAAGTGGCGTCCGATGAGGAACCAAAACACCGCCAGCAAGACGTCCGAGTTCAGCACCAGGATGCCGGCCAGCACCATCCACAGCACAAAATTAACCCAGCCGGCCAGATACTGAAACCGCTCCCGCCCCGGGTCGGGGTTGGCGGCGGGCGCCTGCGGGGATTTGCGTGCCCGAAAATCCGCCACGTCAAAGAACTCGAAGCCAATCCCCAAGGATTGCGGCCGCACCCGAAACCGCCGTTTGCGGTGCGCTCGATGGTGCGGATGCAATTTGCCCGACGTGGTCATACCCGGGGGAATACAGGGCTCCGGCGCCCGGCGCAACGACGCGGGTTGCGGATGACAAGGTTCTGGCTTGGGCGCTGACTCGTCACGCCTTTATTGCGCCTGAAATGGCTCACGCTGTCAACCAGGAATTGTTCGCCGTTCCGGGCCACCGGAGAGCGTCAAGGCCGGGTTAAAACTGGTCTTCCGGTTCGCGGAACAGGAGGTTGAACGTGGTCATGGAGCCGTAGCAGCGCGTGATATATTGCTGCAGCTCGACTTTTTCCGCGTCACTGAGCTTTTCCTGCCCGTTGATCTTTTGCTCCAGAACACGCAACTGGTTGCGCATGCCCACGATCTTGTGGAAGAAGGTCTCCAGCGGGACCTCCTTGGCTTGCAGGGCGGGGTTGGCCGGCTGCAGCACCAGCTTGCCCCGATGCCATTTGCTGGCCAGCGCCACGGGTGTTGTGTCGGGCTTTTCGACCCCAAGCCCTTCGAGCGTGGTTTCAACAGTTTGCCGGATGAGCTGGCTCAGCGGCAGGTCCAGAGCCGTCACCGACGCCTGCGCTTCCGCCGGCTCCAACCCGCTGGGTTCCGGCGCCACCGTCCGCCGCCCCGCTTCAAATTGGATGTCCGCGGTGGTTTCCGTCAGCCCTTTAACCGTTCCCGTCCCGTATTGGGGGTGACGGACGCGCATGCCGATGTGCAACGCTTCGAGTTTCATCGCCCCAGTTAAGCACGAACGCGCGGTTCGGCAAGTTTCCATTGACATTTTGGCTTCGCCGCGTTCGGATGATGGCGTAGTACCAAAACCGTTCATTCAGTGGCATGAAGCGATTCAACGTTGGTGTGGTTGGCTATGGGTGGGTGGCTTCCGCCCACATCCCGGCAATCAATGCCTGCGAGCTGGCCCAGGTTGCGGCGGTGTGCTCGGCGCGACCGCTGGACCCCGCGGAACTGAGCCGCAAACACGGCGGGAAAATCCGCGTTTACAGCAAACTCAAGGACCTCCTAGCGGATCCCGAAATCCACGTCGTGTCGCTTTGCAGTTTTCCGCCGCTGCACCCCGGCCAGGCCATCGCCGCGGCGGAAGCCGGCAAACATCTCATCATCGAAAAACCGGTTGCCCTCAACCTCAAGGACCTGCGCCGCGTACAAAAAGCCGTGAAACGGGCTGGAGTCAAAACCTGCGTGGGTTTCGAGTGCCGCTATTCCAGCCAGTTTCTCGCCACCAAGGCCGTGGTGGACCGCGGTCTGCTCGGCACGCTCCATTACGCGGAGGTGGACTATTATCACGGCATCGGGCCCTGGTATGCGCAGTACCGTTGGAGCAAGCGCAAGGACATGGCGGGAAGCTCGCTTTTATCGGCGGGATGCCATGCCATGGATGCGCTGCTGTTGTTCATGAACTCGCCGGTGGTCGAAGTCATGAGCTACGCCTGCCGCTCCGCCAATCCCAGCTATGCCGATTACCAGTTCCCGGGCACGGTCAGCACCCTGGTGAAATTCCGGTCCGCCGCGGTGGGCAAATGCACCTCGTCGGTGGATTGCCTCCAGCCCTACTACTTCCATACGCACCTGGTAGGCAGCAAAGGCAGCCTGCTGGACAACCGTTTCCATTCCGCCGAACTGGCCACCCGCCGGGACGCCTGGAACACCCTCGCCGTGAAAATGTTGGATTCCGGCGATGTCTCCGACCATCCCTACCAAACGCAGTTTGACGCGTTTTTCCGGGCGCTGGCGAAGGGCCGTGAAATGCCGTTGACCAGCCTGGCCGATGCCGTTCCCACGCACGAGGCGGTGTTTGCCGCGGACCTGTCAGCCCGGCTGGGACGGCCGGTCAAATTATCCGAGTTGAAATGACCTGACGTATGCCCGCTCCTGCCGCCATCGCCATCGGGGCGCACCCCGACGACATCGAATTCTACATGGCCGGAACGCTCCTGTTGCTGAAGCGCGCCGGCTACGAGACTCACTACCTCAGCCTGGCCAGCGGCAACTGCGGAACCGTCGAGTTCAACAGCGCCACCACCCGCTCGGTGCGGCAGGCGGAGGCGCGCCAGGGGGCGCGGATTCTCGGGGCGCAATATCATCCCAGCCTGGTGGACGATCTGGAAATTCTTTACACGCTGGAGCTGCTGCGCCAGGTCACCGCCATCATTCGCGAAGTCAAACCGCGAATTGTCCTCACCCATTCCCCGCAGGATTACATGGAGGATCACATGAACACCTCGCGGCTGGCCGTCACCGCCGCGTTCTGCCGGGGGATGCCCAATTTCAAAACGGTTCCGGTGCGCGACGCCGCCGAGTTTGAAGTGACCGTGTACCACGCCATGCCCCACGGGCTCTGCGACGGGTTGCGCCGCCGCATCATCCCGGGCGCGTTCGTCAACACCACCGCCGTGCAAAAGACCAAGCGCGAGGCCCTGGCGGCCCACAAGAGCCAGCAGCGCTGGCTCGACCGGAGTCAGAAAATCAACTCCTTCCTCCTGGCGATGGAAACGATGTCCCTCGAGCTGGGCCGGATGTCGCGCAAGTTCAAATGCGCCGAAGGCTGGCGGCGGCATCTGCATCTGGGCTTTTGCAGCGCCGAGGCCGACCCGCTTCGCGACGCCCTCGGCAGAGATTACCTCGTCAACCTCGCCTACGAGCGCGCGCTGGCCCGGGGCGGACCCGGCCTTTAACCCGCACAAAAACACCATGGCACGAAAACTCAGTTCCATCGCACCGGATTGGTGGGATTACACCACCCTGGACGCCGACCTCATTCGCGACGCCGCAGCCTTGACGCCCCAGCGGATGCTGCAGCTCTCCCGCCCGGGATTCAAGGTCGTCATGTATGACACTCTCGAGGAGTTTTATCTGGCTGAAGCGCTGGAGTACATCACCGCCTGGCGCCAATCCACCCCGGACAATCCCGTCGGCATCTGCGGCCCAATCGGCCCCACGGAACAACTCCCGCTGGTGGCCCGCCTCGTCAACGACCTCGACCTCAATGTGAAATCGGCGCATTTCTGGGGCATGGACGAGTGGTTTCTCGACGGCCGGGAAGTGCCCCCCACTCATCCGCTCTCCTTCGAAAAGGCCGACCGGGAGCTGTGCTTCAACCGCATCCGCCGCGAATTGCGGATGCCGGACGCCAACCTCCATTTTCCGAAGGCCGACACCACCGCCTACCGCAAAACCTGGTCCGGAGCGATTCGCTGCGCCGTCATGCAGGGAGGCCAGGGCGACGTGAAGCACTGGGCTTTCAATGATCCGCCCCGCCGCACCGGCAAATACAAGAACCAGCCCCCGGCCCCCGAGGAATACCGCCGCCTGGCAACCCGCGTGGTGGACCTGCACCCCCTCACCATTGCCCAAAATGCGCGGACGTCCGGCGGCGGCAACATTTCGCTGGTGCCCACCCAGGCGATTTCCGTCGGCCCGGTCGAGACCTGGAAGGCCGAAAAAGTCTCGATCTGGCAGGCCGGCAACCACGACAACCCGTTTGGCCAGCGCCTGACCTGCCTCATGGTTTCCAAGCGGATCGCCGATACCGCCGTCCCCATGTCCCTGCTGGCCGACCACCCCAACGTCCAGTTCAACTATTACCGCCACGGCCTCGGCTCATGCGAGGTCGAAATGCACTAATGCCGCCCTCCCCGGCAGACCGCCTTGCCTCCGAGCGCGAGCTTTGGCGCAAGGGACTGCGGCACGTGGCGGGCGCGGACGAAGCGGGCTGCGGCCCGTTGGCCGGCCCGGTGGTGGCGGCGGCGGTGATGCTCCCCTGCCATTGGCTGGAGGCGGGCGTCTGCTCCGAATTGCGGGAACTGAACGATTCCAAACAACTGTCCGAAGCGCGGCGGGAGGAATTCTTTGCGCTGCTGACCACTCATCCACAAGTGCGGCATGCGATTGCGCTGGTGGACGTTGAAACGATTGACCGGATCAATATCCGGCAGGCTGCCTGGCGCGGCATGGCCCAAGCCCTCGATCGGTTGGACCCCCGTCCCGAGCACGTGCTGATTGACGGTCTGAAAATCAAGTGGCTGGCCTATCCCCAGACCGCGTTGACCGGGGGCGATGCCCGCAGTTATTCGATTGCCGCCGCCAGCGTTTTGGCCAAGGTGACGCGCGACCGCCTGATGCTGGAATATGACCGGCAATACCCCGGTTATGGGTTTGCGGAGCACAAAGGCTACGGCACCGCAAAACACTACGACGCCATCCGCCGCCTCGGCCCGTGTCCCATTCACCGCCGCAGCTTTGCTCCCTTCCGGCCCACCGCCACCGAGCAGGACCTCTTTGCCGCCCCGGCCCGGCCTTGACCGCCGCTGGAGCCCACGGAAGCCGGACTAGCCGCCCAGTTGCAGCCGGGGGTCGCTCTGGAGCATGTTCTTAAGGGCGGGCCACTCCACTTCGTTCATGTCTTGGAACGCGTTCAGGTACACCGCCACCACCTCGGGGGGGTGTTTGGCCAGCAATCCGTCCACCGCCTGGCGCAGCTTCTCCTCCTCCATGGTTTCCGGGAGGTCATCCACGACTCCCTCCTTGTGCTGAATGCCGAGACTGTCGAGGAAATCCGTCAGCAGCCCGTTATGTTTCTTCAGCAGCCAGGTGCGAATCAGGTTGGCCGTCACCATTTCCAGCGCGGGACGCGTCAGGGTTGTGAGCATGGCCGCGTGACGCTGGGTCCGCGGCTGCCGCTCGAAGTACACGGGGCGCAGCTTGCGCGCTTCCGCCACCGCCGCCAGCGTGGTCTTGTAGAGCGGTTTGTCCTCTTCGTAAGCGTATAAAATGATTTCCTGCGCCAGGTTCGGCGACATGAATCCAAGCAGTTCGTGTGAAGTTAGCATGGCTCGAAATCGCGATCGCGAATTATTCTTTGGCGCCGCCGTAATCGGCGGCGATGACTGAAATCTTGTTCTTCCGCGCCAGCGTCTCGCAAATCTCCGGCTCCAGCAAGAGCGAACGTCCGGCCTCGAACGCCAGCACAGCCACCCCGGACGCGGCGCACGTCTCCAATGTTTGCGGACCCAGGCACGGAATGTCGAATCGGAAATCGTGGTCGGGCTTGGTCACTTTCACGGCCACGGCGCCCCCCTCCCGCCCGGCCAGGGTGCCGCCGCGGGCCAGGCATTGGTCTGTCCCCTCGAAACCCTCGACGGCCAGCACTGTGCCATTCTTGACCACCACGGTCTGCCCAATGTCCAGCCGCGCCAGCTCTTTGGCGATCCGGAAGCCAAAAGCCACGTCGGCCTCCTGGGCCTCGACGGGCTTGGGCCCGAGGCGAAAACCTTTGCCCGGCATCAGGGGCCCGAGCCACGGGCGGGCTTCAATCACCTCAACCCCCTCCTTGCGCAGCTCCTCGACTATCGCCCCAAACACCGTGTGCGCGTTCTTTTCTTTCAGACGCCACAACAGCGTCATCGCCCGCAGGTCCGGCCTCAGGTCGAACAGGTTCCGGGGCGCAATCTGCCCCGCCATCACGCATTGTTTCACCCCCCGCCGCGTGAAAACGGCAATCAGTTTTGAAAGCTGACCGACCTTGAGCCACTCAATGTCATCTACCAGTTCCCCCAGCGCGGGGTCCGTCTCGTTCTCGAAGGCTGCCGCCACGATCCGCCGGATGCCCATGGCGCGGGCCTGCCGGGCCAGGAGCAGCGGCAAGGAACGGCTGCCCGCGATAATCCCCAGGCTGTCGGGCACGGGGCTCATGTCAGCTCGGCAGAAAGGCTGCCGGAGGCTTTCCCACCGGGCTGTTGCCGGTGAGTCTGGCAAACATGCGGGCGGTCTATCCGGCTCGTGGACGGGTCCGCCGAACTGTGAAATCCTGGACACATCTGCCTCATTAGACGACAAAAATGTTTCGTTGTAAACCGTTGAAAACGACTGGGCTGGACCGGAACTGCCGGTTTTGCCTGACCCTCCGGGCGGGTCAACAACCGCTCCCCGTTCCTGGGACAATTCGAAGCGGTCGAATTACTTGCGCCATCCGTTCTCACCGCTGAGTTGGCCTGTTCCGTGCTCTATTGGAAACGATTTCGCCCCGTTTGGGTAGGGCGTCGCCCCGGGTGCCCGCCGGGTTGGAACGAAACAAATGAATACAACCGCTACTTGGACAGCGGAAAATGCGGTATCAGCCGGAGACCGGTTATTGACGGACTCCCGGCGCGCGGTCACGGTGTGCGCCTTGGTGGTTTTGGCCACCGTCGGCTTGAGCCTTTGGCTGTGCTGGGATGGGCAGCGCGTGCTCCATCGCGAAGCCACTTCACCCGCAGCGGGGCGGGAGGTCGCCGGGGCTCTGGTTACCCATATAGACTATTCCATGGGCCGGATTGCCAGCGCCGCAGCCCTGGCTGGCGCCGGTTCTCTCACTTCCTTTTTGTTCCTCCATGCGCTCTGGCGCCGGCGCCTGTCCGAGTGCCTGGACCGGCAGTCCCGCCAGATGGAATCGGAACTGGTCCAGACGCAAAACCAACTGGCGGACGCCCGGCGCGCTCGCGAGCAGGCCCAGGCCGCCCAACTGGAACTCGAGGCCCAGGTCGCCAAACTGACCGCGGCCAAAACAGCTCTCCAGGAGGAGTTGGACAAACGCACCCGCACGGAAAAAGCCCTGGCCCAAAAACGCCAGGAATTGGAAAGCTCCAAGAGCGTCCTTGAACTTCACGTTCAGGCGCGCACCCAGGAGCTCCAAAAGCTCCAGCGGCTTTATGAAATGATTCTCAACGCCGCCGGTGAAGGCATCTGCGGCTTTGATATCGAAGGCAAAGCCACCTTCGTCAACCCGGCAGTGGCCCGGGCCACCGGCCTGCCCCTCAGCGAGCTCATTGGGAAAACCGAGGCCGAGATTTTTGGCCGTCCAGCCCGGGGCAACGCGGATGGCACACTCCGCGACGGAGCCGCGGAAACCATCTTCTACCGCAAGGATGGCACCTGCTTTCCGGTCGAATACGTCCGCACCGCCATTAACGAAATGGGGCGCGTGGTGGGGTCCGTGCTGGTCTTCAAGGACATCACCGAGCGCAAGCGGGTCGAGGAAACACTGTCCCAAAAGGCGGCGGAACTGGCGCGGTCCAACGCCGAACTCGAGCAGTTCGCCTTTGTGGCTTCCCACGACCTCCAGGAACCGCTGCGCAAAATCCAGGCTTTTGGCGACCGCCTGCGCGGAAAGTGTGACGGCCTGCTCCCGCCCGAGGCCCAGGATTATCTCGACCGCATGCACAGCGCTTCGGCCCGCATGCGCACCTTGATCAACGATCTGCTCACCTTTTCCCGCGCCATTCGCAGCACCGAGCCCTTCGCTCCCGTGGACCTCAACGTGGTCACCCGCGAGGTCCTGGGCGACCTGGAGGTGCGCATCGAGAAAAGCGGCGCCACCGTCGAGGTCGGCCCGCTGCCCACCATCGAGGCCGATGCCATGCAGATGCGCCAGCTCCTCCTGAACCTGATCGGGAATGCCCTCAAGTTTCAACCGCCTGGCGCCAAGCCCTGTGTCAAAATCACCAGCCGCCTGCTGACCGCCGTATCCGGCGCCGAATTGTGCGAACTGACCATCCAGGACAATGGCATCGGTTTCGACGAAAAATACGTGGACCGCATTTTCGCGGTGTTCCAGCGCCTTCATGGCCGCACTGAGTATGAAGGCACCGGCGTGGGACTGGCCGTCTGCCGCCGCATCACCGACCGTCACAGCGGCACCATCGTGGCCCGCAGCCAGCCCGGCCAGGGCGCCACGTTCATTGTCACGCTTCCCGTCAAACAGAACCATCGCCCCGCCAAGCCGTGACCCCGGTCCCCAGCAAGAAGGTTATCCTGATGGCCGACGACGATGCCGACGACCGGCTGCTGGCCGGCGATGCGCTGCAGGAGTCCCGCGCCGAGAGCGACCTGCGTTTTGTCGAAAACGGCGAAGAACTGATGGATTACCTGCTGCGCCGCGGCCGATACCTCGAGGCGGCCGCCGCCCCCCGGCCCCATCTCATTCTGTTGGACCTCAACATGCCGCTCAAAGACGGCCGCGAAGCCTTGCGCGAAATCAAAGGGCATCCCGACTTGCGCCGGATTCCGGTGGTGATCCTCACCACGAGCAATGCGGACACGGACATCGGCGCGCTCTACGACCTGGGCGCCAATTCCTTTATCACCAAACCGTTCCAGTTTGAAGCGCTGGTCAAGGTCATGCGCATCATTGACCAATACTGGTTTCAGAGCGTGGAACTGCCAAAAGTCTGAGGGGGGAATCATGGATACTGTCATGTTCCAATTGGGCACCGTGCGAGTCCTGCTCGTCGAGGACGACGAGGACGACTATATCATCACGCGGGAACTGTTCGCGGAGATTTCCGGCCAGCGATTCACCCTGGAGTGGGTCAAGACCTTCGAAGCCGGCCTCGCGGCCATGATCCGCAATGAGCATGATGTGGTGCTTCTGGACTATCGCCTCGGCGCCCGCAACGGGGTCGAGCTCTTGCGCGAGGCCATCGCCCACGGCTGCCAGGCTCCCATCATCCTCCTGACCGGCTCCTCCCAGCATCTGGTGGACCTGGAAGCCATGCGCGCCGGGGCGGACGACTATCTCGTCAAGGCCGAATTACAGGCGCGCACCCTCGAGCGCAGTGTCCGCTACGCCGTCCAGCGCAAACGCGCCGCCGCCCAGGCTGCGTTTGAACAGGCCCGCCTCGCCGCCTTTGGCGCGGAATTCGGCCTGGCCCTCACCCGCCGGGATTCTCTCGACAGCATCCTGGCGCAGTGCGCCCGGGCCATGGCCCAATACCTCAACGCTGCCCTGGCGCGCATCGAGATCTTCGATCCCCGCCAGCAAGCCCTCGAACCGCGTGCCACTGCCGGCTGCCTCTGGGAGAGCGGCGGCGCGGCGGCGAGCCTCCCCGCTGTCAAACTTGACATCGAATCCCTCGTCCGCGGCGTGCCCGTCCTGATCCGGGACCTGGCCACCGATTCGCGCCTGTCCGATGGCGAATGGGCCCGCCGGGAAGGGCTGGTTTCCTACGCGGCCTGCCCCCTGGTCCTTGAGGACAAACTGATCGGCCTGATGTCCATCTTCACCCGTCATGCGCTTTCCCAGCAAATCCTTCAGGAAATGGCGTCGGTCGCCACCAACCTGGCCTCCTGCATCGAACGCAAACGCTCGGAGCAGGCCCTCGACGCCAGCGAAAGCAAATACCGGTCGGTGGTCGAAAACATCAAAGAGGTCATCTTCCAGTTGGACAATTTCGGAAACTGGGCCTTCCTGAACCCGGCCTGGACCAACGTCACCGGTTTCGAGGTGGAAACCACTCTGGGGTCGCTGTTTGTGGACTTTATCCATCCGGAAGACCGCGAACACGACCGGCATGTGTTCATCGAGCTGCTCCAAGGCAAACTGGAATACTGCCGCTACGAAACCCGCCTGCTGACCCGCGACGGCAAGTTCCGCTGGGTCGAGGCCTATCTTCAACCCACTCACGACGCCCGGGAGGGAAGTCCCGGCGTCTCCGGCACTTTGACGGACATCACCGACCGCAAGACCGCTGAGCTGCAAATCCAAAAACTCGCCGCGTTCCCGCAGGTCAACCCCAATCCCGTCCTGGAATTCGCCGGGGACGGTACCCTGTCGTATGCCAACGAGGCCGCGCGCGAAACCGCCCGGTCCTTGGGCCGCGAGGACGTGCTGTCCATCCTTCCGGCCAACGCCCCCGCCATCGTTCGCGAATGTATTGCCACCGGCGCCAAACGCCTCCGCGAGGAGGTCACCGTCGAGGGGCGGACCCTGGTGTGGTCCTTCTTCCCCGTCGTCGGCAGCCAGGTCGTCCATTGTTATGGGGCGGACGTCACCGACATGCTCAACCTGGAGGCTCAGTTCCGCCATGCGCAAAAACTTGAATCGGTTGGGCAACTGGCCGCCGGGGTGGCGCACGACTTCAACAACGTGCTGACCGTCATCCAGGGCTACTCCGAAACCCTGCTTTCCCGCTGCCGTCACGACCCGAACACCGCCTCGGCTCTGCGCCAAATATCCGAAGCCGCGCAGCGGGCCGCCGCGCTCACGCGCCAGCTCCTGATGTTCAGCCGCAGGCAGGTGATCCAGCCGAAACTGCTTGACCTCAACACCGTCCTGCAGAACATCGCCAAAATGCTCCTCCGCCTCCTGGGCGAGCACATCACCCTGGAAACCACCTGCGCCCGCAACCTGGCCCGCATCGAGGCCGATACCGGCATGATCGAGCAGGTCATCATGAACCTCGCCGTCAATGCCCGCGATGCCATGCCCAAAGGCGGCAAACTCCACATTAGCACCGCCGGCGTCACCATCTCCGAGGACTACGCCAGTCAACGCCCGGAGGCTCGCCCCGGCCACTTCGTTCGCCTCCGCGTCGCCGACACCGGCTGCGGCATGGACCGCAAAACCCTCGAGCGCATTTTCGAGCCGTTCTTCTCGACCAAGGAAGTCGGCAAAGGCACGGGTCTGGGTTTGGCAACCGTTTACGGCATCGTCACCCAACACCAGGGCTGGATCGAAGTCACCAGCGAGGTGAACGTCGGCTCCACCTTCGACATCTATCTTCCCGCCGTGGCGGCGGACGAGCAGCCGTCTCACGACACGGCGCCGCCCTTCACCGAAACCGTGCGCGGCGGCACCGAAACGGTCCTGGTGGTTGAAGACGAGGCTGTGCTTCGTGAATTGGTGCGCGAGGTCCTCAAACAACACCATTACCGGGTTGTGGAAGCCGGCACCGGCGTTGAAGCCCTCCGCCTTTGGGACGAGTTCAATGGCGAAATTGATTTGCTGCTCACGGACATGGTGATGCCTGAAGGCATGAGCGGCATTGAACTCGCCACCCAACTCAAGCGCCGCAATCCCGCCCTGCGCGTGATCTACACCAGCGGTTACAGCGCGGAAATCATGGGCGCCGAGTTCAGCCAGCCGGGGGCCTTCTTCCTGCCCAAACCCTATTTCCCGCTTCAGTTGGCGCAGTTGGTCCGTCAGGCGCTCGACAGCCCGCCGCTGCACGACCTTCCCGCGGCCGCCGAGCACGCCCGCTGACCCGCTCCACCGCTCGCACGCCCGATCGCAGCCGTTTGCCGCCTTGCCGCCGGCAAACCCTGCCGCGTACATGGAAAAAGGGCGGACCGGAGGCCGGCCCGCCCGTGAAAGCTTTGGCGCAGTGCGCGCGGTTACTTTTCCTCCTGCTGCTGCCGGGCTTCGTCGGCGGCATCGAAAGCGTGCTGCAGGGCCACCAGGTCTTCGCCCGGCTTGAGCGCGTCCAGCACGGCCTGCTCGGCCTTGAGCTGCTCGGGCGAGTAGTTGGCGGCCTTGATGGACAGGCCGATCCGGCGGTCGCTCTTGTCAATCTTGATGACCCGCGCGGTGACCTCCTGGCCGACCTTGAGCACGTTCTTGATCTTGTCCACGCGCTCCTCGCTGATCTGCGAGATATGGACCAGGCCGTCAATTTCGTGCTGCAAGCCGACGAAGGCGCCGAAGCTGGCCAGCTTGGTGACCTGGCCGGTGACCAGGTCGCCGACCTTGTAAAGCTGGTCAATGGTTTCCCACGGATCGGTGGTGAGCTGCTTGATGCCGACGGCAATGCGTTGGTTGGCCTTGTCCACTTCCAGCACCACGGCCTCGACTTCGTCCCCCTTCTTCAGCACTTCCGAGGGGTGGTTGATCTTGCGGGTCCAGGAGATATCCGAGACGTGGATCATTCCGTCGAGACCCTCTTCGAGTTCGATAAAGGCGCCATAGCTGGTGAGGTTGCGAATCTTGCCCTTGACCCGGGTGCCGGGCGGGTATTTCTCCTGGGCCTTATCCCACGGATTGGCTTCCAATTGCCGCAAGCCCAGCGAGATTTTCTGCTCCTCGCGGTTGATGCCCAGGACCTGGGCTTCGATTTCCTGGTCCTGCTTGAGCACATCGGAGGGTTTGGCGATGCGTTTGGTCCACGACATTTCGGTGACATGCACCAACCCCTCGACCCCCGGCTCCAGCTCGACAAAGGCGCCGTAGGGCACCAGGTTGACCACCCGGCCCTTGACGCGGGCGCCCACCGGGTATTTCTGCTCGATGGTATCCCACGGGTTGGCCAGCTTCTGCTTGAGGCCAAGGCTCACCCGCTCCTTCTCGCGATTGATGTCCAGCACCACCACGTCAATGTCCTGCCCGACCTTGAGCAGTTCGGAAGGATGGCCGATGCGGCCCCAGCTCATATCGGTGATGTGCAGCAGGCCGTCTATCCCGTTCAAATCAATGAACGCGCCGAAGTCCGTGATGTTCTTGACCGTGCCCTTGCGGATGTCGCCCGGGGTCATCTCGGCCAGCAATTTCTGGCGGCGTTCCATCCGCTCCTGCTCAATCAGCTCGCGCCGCGACAGGACAATGTTCTGCCGCTCCTGGTTGATCTTGACGACCTTGAAATCGTAAGTGTTGCCAACGTATTGCTGGAGGTTCTTCGGCGTGACAATGTCAATCTGGGAGGCCGGCAGGAAAGCCTCGACGCCGATGTTGACCAGCAACCCGCCCTTGACAATGGCTTTGACCTTGCCGGAGATGGTGCCGCCTTCGTTGCAAATCGTCAGGATTCGCTCCCAATTCTGCTTGAACTCGGCTTTTTCCTTGGACAGGACGACCATGCCGTCACGGTCCTCCAGTTTTTCGATCAACACGTCAATCTGGTCGCCAACCTTGACGGTCTTGATGTCTTCGAATTCAAGGGCGGAAATCACGCCTTCGCTCTTGTAACCGATGTCCACGAGGACTTCCTTGGGGCGGACTTCGATGATGGTGCCTTTAACGATATTGCCAGCCGCAAACGGGAGCGTCCCCGTCTGCTTCATGGCCTCTTCCATGGTCAACATACTTTGCGTCTCTGATAACTCTACTGCGGTTCTCCGACGAACTTTGGGGAGGCTTGGTCAGCGCGGGCTTTCCGAAGCTCCATTGCCTAACAGACCAGACGTTGCGAGGGCAACGGAGGTTGAGGGTTAGGTTGTTCGTTAACTTCTCTTTCTCAGCCTCAATGAACAGCCGCACACGCGGCGTTCAGGCAAGATGGAGCTTAATCCTCCCCCGCCCGATTGCAAGTGAAAAAACTCGCGAATCAGGCACCGGCGCCCCGCGCCGCAGAACCTCTTCAAGCGCTCCTTCGGCGCCACCGGGTCTTTCAAACGCCGGCGCCAACACCGGGGTCACGCAAACGCCTTCGGCACCATCTCCGGCGGTCCCACCCGCCGCTCGTAATCCAGGATCAGGTCCACGGCTTCCTGGGGATCGTCGGTCAGCGTGACCAGGTTCAAATCCCCCGGGCTGATGTAGCCGTTGCCTTCCAGGCGCTCCTTCATCCATTTGAGGAGCCCCTCCCAGTGTTTGCGCCCAAACAGAATCATCGGATACTCCGGAATGCGCTGCGTCTGGACCAGCGTCAACACCTCGAAAAACTCGTCCAGCGTTCCGAAACCGCCCGGCATGAAAATGAACGCAATGCTGTATTTGACGAAGCAGACCTTGCGGGAAAAAAAGTAATGAAAGTGGATGGGAATGTTCGCGTAACGATTCGCCTTTTGCTCGAACGGCAGCTCGATGTTCAACCCGACCGACCGGCCTTTGGCCTGGCGCGCGCCCTTGTTGGCCGCCTCCATGATCCCCGGACCTCCCCCCGTGATCACCGCGAAATTATGCCGGGCCAGCATCCGGGCCAGTTCCACCGTCTGCTTGTAATACGGGTTGCTCGGCTTCATCCGCGCCGACCCGAAAACGGTGACAGCGGACCCCACCCGCGACAGGATTTCAAACGAATCCACAAATTCGGCCATGATCCGAAAAATGCGCCAGGGGTCCTCCCGGATGAACGACGGTTGCAGATGGTTGTTCAGCATCTCCCGAGCTTACCAAGCCCTCCCCTGAGACTTAAAGCAGAAAGCGGGGGCGGCATGGGGCGGCACGGCGACGGCGGCTGTGGCAGGGGCACCTTGCCCGTGTTGGCTGCGAGCCGCTGGTGCCGACAGCCCTGGTCGGGAGGCCCAAGGCACTTTTGCCGGCCCTGGGGCAGGATGACCCGGTCTGGAGTTTGTCAGGGACTGGAATGTTGCGGGGGACGAGACGTTCCCCCCCGACCATCCGTTGCCCGCCGCCCGCCTTGCCGGCGAGCCGTTTTCCCATTGCCCAACGCCGACAGCTTCTCTTATCGTCCTGCCGCGGCAATAGCGCGTTTTACATCAACCTATGAGCGTACTGATTGTGGGTTCCACGGCCTTGGACTCGATCAAAACCCCAAAAGCGGAGAACCCGCGCCTGTTGGGCGGTTCCGCCAGCCACGCGGCCGTGGCCGCGAGCTTCTTCAGCCCGGTGCGGCTGGTGGGGGTGGTGGGCGAGGATTTTCCCCGCCGTTACCTGACTCTCTACCGCCGGCACGGAATCAACCTGGAAGGTTTGCAGGTCGTGCCGGGCAAGACGTTCCATTGGTCGGGCGAGTATGAAGCCGACATGAACCGCCGGCGGACTTTGCTGACCGAACTGGGCGTGTTCGAGACTTTCAACCCCACCCTGCCGCGCGCCTATTGCGACACCCCCTTCGTCCTGCTGGCCAACATCGCTCCCGCCCTTCAGCTCCATGTCCTGGACCAAATGCGGCGCCCGCGTTTCGTGGTGGCCGACACGATGGATTTGTGGCTGAACATCGCCTTGGCGGACCTGTTGCGGTTGCTCAAGCGCCTTGACGGGTTCGTCCTCAATGACAGTGAGGCCTGCCAGTTGACCAAGCAGACCAACCCGTTCGCCGCCCTCCAGCGCATTCACCGGCTGGGCCCCCGGTACGTCATCATCAAGCAAGGTTCGCACGGCTCGATTCTTTCGAGCCCCAAGGGCTTGTTCCTCTGCCCCGCCTATCCCGTGCCCAGGCTGGTGGACCCCACCGGCGCCGGGGATTCGTTCGTCGGCGCCCTGATGGGCTACCTTGCGAGCGCCAAAGGCTCTATTGAAACCCACATCCGCCGGGCGATGGTTTATGGAAGCGTGGTGGCCTCCTTCTGCTGCGAGGGGTTCGGCCTTGCCCGCACCACCGGCCTCCGCCGCGGACAAATTGATGAGCGCGTAAAACAGCTCGAACACCTCACCCGCTTCTAAAGCAACCGCGATGCCGTGCCGCGGCGTGCGGAGGCTGGCCGCAAGGCCGGCGGGGCGCCAACGTCGCGGTTCCGGGGCGGGTTCTTCGTGGTTGAATCCCTGTTCTTCCGCCTCACTCCACCTGGACGACACGGTAATAGCGCTGGGCGGCGTTGGGAGCGGGATCGGTAATCACCAACTGAGAGCCGGTGGCCATCAAATCGCCCGTCAGCGGCAGCCAGAAGGGGGCGGAAAGATCGTCCTTGAACTCGACGCGGTAGGAGTGGCCCGGAGCGGTCCGCAGGGTGAGAGTCAGTGGATGCCCGTTGCTCCAGGAAAACGCGATGACGTCGGGTGGAGCGTACGAGGCCGGCAGAATGTTGGGCGCCCGCGGGCTGGGCTGCGCCATGAACAGCCGCAGGGTTCCGCCGTCGGGATACACGCCCTCGCTGACATCGGTCTCTTGCGGGCCGAAGGTGACATAGTCCACCGGGGTGCCGTCCTCGGCGAAAATGCCAATCGCCTCGCCACCCTTGCTCAGTTTGAAATTAACATGGAGATCGGGCCGGCTGGTGTTGTTCTGGCCCGTTTCCTCGTCGGCCCAGACCAGGAGGAAGCCGCGGGGAGGGATGGTGTAATGGCCGTTGGCCGGCACCCGGTACTGAAAACGATTGTTGAGATTGTCGGTGAGGTAATACCCGCCCAGGTCCACGGTCTGGTCCCCCGGGTTGTGGATTTCGAACCAATCCTCGAATTGCCCATCGGCGGGGTCCGCCAGGGTCATGGTGTTGTCAGCCATCCATTCGTTGATGAAAACCGTCACAGGCGGACTGGCGGCATTGTTGGGGGCCCCGGGCGTTGCATAGATGAAGTGACGCCGCGCAAAGCTCTGCCCGTCGGGCAGAGACCCATAGGATTGGTTGGCCGGCAGGTTCGTATAATTCACGTAATCCATCACCTGAAGCTGCCCGTTGTTGGCGGTGCGGGTCAGCGCCACCGAGCCGCCGGCGGGCGGGAGGGCAAAACTGGTGTGCCATTCCTCGGCGGTGGAGAGGTGCGTCTGGCCGTCGGCGAAAACCACCTTGAACTGGCCCGGAGCAATCACCGCCCCGGTCGGGAAGGCCCATTGCGTCAGTTGGGAATAATCCGGGCTCAGGTAGCAGTCCTGGAGGCTGACGGCGTTTGTGCCGGCATTGTAGATTTCCACCCAAGGCACGCGCTGGCCCGCGCGGTTGGTGATGCCGGTGAGGTTTTCGGCCTGCAACTCATTGATCCACAGCGGCGGGAACGGAGTGAAGGAACCCCTGACAGCATTGGCCGCGCCGGGGGTTGCGCGGGCGGCGTTGTCGAGCAACGGCGGGGCGGGGTTCAGGTTGACCGGCGTGGTCGAGGACGACAACCGCACGATGAGCGGGCTCCCGTTGGTGCTTTGCAGGTACCAGAAGCTCAGGGTGTAGGGCTGGCCGATGGACAGCGCCGGCGTGATGACTTGGTAAATCGAATTGCCGCTGCCGCTGCCGGCCGCGGTTGCAACCAGATGCAGGCTCGAGCTGCCGCTGCGCTTGAACGCCGTGCTGAGCGTGGATTGCGCGAAGCCCGAAGTCACCGTCCACGACCCGGCCAGGGGCGACTCGAAGCCGCCGTTGGCCAGCGCGTTCGTGCCGGCCGCTCCCACCAGGGAGAAGTCGTCGAGATAAATGTCGCCGGCGGAACCGAGGTAAACGTAAAGGGTCGAGCTGCTGGCCGTGATGTTTGTGGTCACGAACTTCCACTGCGCCGGCGCTCGCGTGCCGGCCTGCACACTCCACCAATTCCCGGCCCGCCAGTTGTCCTGCTCCGCGTCCATCAATTGAAACGCCGCTCCCGGACTCGCCGAAACCGGCCACGGCAGACCGCCCTCGTAGCGCACTTTGGTCACCACGGTTTCCGCCCCCGGAGAAGCGCCCGGCTCGAGGAGGGTCAGCGTTTCCCCGCCGGACTGCAAGTTGCCCTCATATTCCCCAAAAGCCACGGCATTGACACCGTAAGCGGCATTGAAGGCCACGCGGTTCTTTGTCAGAGCCAGATAGGATTGCGGCGCGATGAAGCTGCCGGCGGGGAAGGTGTAGGACAGGCCGTTGAACCTCCAGCCGGACAGGTCGAACGCCGTGTTGGTGGAGGTGTTGAACAGCTCGACATATTCCGCCCCGGCAACCGGCGGTTGAATCATGATTTCATTAAGCGCCACCCGATTCTCAGGCGAAGGAACGGCGCCAGGGAAGACAACGGTTAGCGCCTGGGACGCCCCCGCCAGCGGGTTGCCTTCCCGGTCATAACCAGCCACAGTCAACTGGTTGGTGCCGGGCGCAATCGGAAAGCGGACGGTCCATTGGTTCACCGACGTCCAGGTCAGCGGCCAGGAAACCCCATTGATCTTGAGGTCATGGAGGTTCAGCGGAGCGGTGCCCGAGAGCGTGACCAGGTTGGACGAGACCGTCAGCGTGGTGGGGCCCGACACGGCGAAATTGGCGGCGACGGCCACCAGTTGGGCCAGGAGCGCGGTGCGGCGTTGTTGGAACCAGGTCTTGACCGCGGACGGGTCAACGAGGGCGCCCCCGTCGCACAAGGTGATGCCATTGGCGACGAGCGAGGCGTACTTGGCGTCCATCGCCGGGTCGCAGTTGGCGCTCAGCAGCGGACCGTCCACCGCCGCCTGCACGGCCTGGAAATAGGCGCGGCGGAAGGGTGGATGATTGTACATGCGGGTGACCGTCGGGTCGTCGGAGCTGAAGAGGGGGCCGTTGAGAGCGGAGTAGGTGCTGGAGTTTCGGGCCGAAACGAGCATGAGCCAGTCCAGGTCGAAGGCGTAAAGCTGCCAGGGCCCGCGCTGGGGCTTGTACATGTACATGTTCTTGCCGATGTTGTGGCCCCAGCTATCGAAGTTGTTGATGATGTGTTCGAACGCGAACATGCCCATGAACTCGGGAATGTCCACCAAAGCCGCGGTTTGGGCGGTGTAGGGTTCGGGACTGGTGGCATTGAGCGCATCCACCAGCACGAACAGGTTGGTGTAATCCAGCACGCTGTCGTAGGAACGCTTCAGCCACGTCCACCGATAACGTTCCGTTTTGTATTTTGTGCCGCCGGTAGCCAGGTCGGTGGTGCGGTATGGCTCGAGGCGCGGCATGGGGTCCGCAACCCGGCTGTTGCTGTCGTTGAACTCGAACGCGCGGTCAATCTTGTAGAAATCGCCGTCGCTGTCGCCGTAGGACCATTGATCAAGGAACTCGCCGGCCGGCTGGATAATGGCCTCGAAGATGCCGCCCCGCTGCATGTCGGAGACGCCGTTGACATAAAGGCGGATGAAATGGCGGTAGCTGAACGGGAGGTTCATGCGGTCGGCAATCCAGTAGGCCATTTGCTCCTGAATGGCGGTGTTTTCTCCGCCATGGCCCCCCGGCCAGTCCAGCACCAGGTCTTCGCTCCCTAGGAACGGGTCATCGTCCGGGAACGTGATGCTGTAGCCGCAACGGTTGCCGGAAGGGGTGGAAAAGCCGGGGGCAATATAAGGGCTGCCGGCAAACAAGGCCTGGGTCAGATGAATGACGCGGCGGTCCCCCAGCACGAAAGTGACCGGGTTGGGCGTGTTGTCGAGTTTGAGACGACTGGTCCAGGCATCAAACGTGGCCTGGGTCATCCAGAAGCGATAGACGGGGAAATTGCCCGTAGGAGTCGCTTCGCCAAAGCGAACCAGGCATTCCCGGGTGGGGGCGTCGGCGGGATATCGGCCGGTCGCGGCCGGCGAGAATCGGTCGGTGGCCTGGAGATAAAAGGCCACCAGCGTGCCCGCACTCTGGCCGGGGAGGGTGGCGCTATACAGACCGTCGCCAGCCACCGCGTCGCCCATCAGCCCGTCATCCCGCAGGGTGAGGGTCGAGCTCGAACCCGACGGGTCCACCCGATAGGTGAGCAAGAACGAACTGACGCCGTCCGGATCATGCACCCGGGCGCTGACCACCACGGGTTCGTTGGCGGCCGGCAGGACGGGACGATGGCTGACCTCGTAAATCACCGGCGGCGCGTTTTGCCCCGCCCGGCTGTTGGGCAAAGCGGGAGTGCCGGGCTGGGCGGGCAGCGTCATGCGGCCCGCGGCCTCGAGCCAGTTTCCGCGCAGACGGAAGATCAGTTCCGGGTTTCCGCGCAACCACCGGGCGCGGGCGCGAATCGTGGCGACGCTGCCACTGGACAACGTCGCAGTGAGGGGAACACGGACGCGGTTGACCTGGTTGTCACCGCGGTCCACCGCGCGGATGTGGTAGGAGCGGCTGCTGTTGAAACCCTCGGTGCTTTCCCAGGAGGACTGGGACATGGTGCCCTGGGCCGTCCAACCGGAGACGCCACCCTCGAAGGTCGAGTTGGCAATCAGGTTGCTGCCGGAAGCGTCGAGCACCTGCACATCATCAATCAAACATTCGCCGGCCCCTTGGAGCAGGACCTGAAGCTGATCTGCGGCCACGTTGCCGAGGTCCACCACCCCGGTCGTTTCGATGAGGGTCCACGGCGCCTTGGCGGTTTCATCGCTGTCCGCCCAATTGGCACCGAGGCGGCCGTTGGCGCGCGCGTCTCGAAGTTCCAGGCTGCTCCCGCCCCCATCGGACCATTGGCCCCAGGCCCCGCCGGTGCCATAGGTGACTTCGTCCACCACCACGTGAATGAGGTTGGTTTCGACCTGGCCCGACGCATTGGTCGAGAGGACCGTGTCGGGCATGGTCAACGCCACCCGTTCGCCGCGGCCCGAGAGCCGGCCGCTGAAATTGCCAAAGCAGTTGACCGTGTTGAGATGGGTGTAATTGGTGCGCAGCCGCGCGGCGTCGCGGGCGACGACCAGGTAGCTGTTGGGAGCCAGGTAGGCGTTGGTGGGAAACGTGTACGAAATGCCATCCGTCAACCGCCAGCCCCCCAGCGCCACCGGCGCGCCGCCCCGATTGTAAAGCTCGAGGAACTGGTCGTCGTCATCATGACTCGCCGGATGGTAATGGATTTCGTTGATGACGATGTTGCCGCGGCGGATGCCGGCGTTGTTCGTGCCTGGAGTCTTGGCGAGGAGGCGGTAGAACGCCTCGGCGCCGTCAGGCCAGCGCCCGGTTGACACGCCGTTTTCCTGGCCCTCGAACCGCACGGCGTCCAGGACGCGGGCACGGCCGGGGCTGTAAAGATAGAGGGTCTCCCCCTCGGCGCTCAGGGCGAACCCGAGAGTGGTCTGGGTGAACACGACGAAGCCACGGGGAGGGATGCTCGTGCCGGCGGGCACCACAAACCGGTTTGTGCTGGCGTCGTCGGTGAGGATGCAGCCCGAGATGTCCAGCGTGTCGTTGCTGTGGTTGTACAGCTCGACGTAGTCCAGCTCCGGATCGTCTGTGTGAGCCAGGAACTCGTTGATCTTGAGCGGCGCGAGCGGATTGAACGTCACCGGGTCCATCCGACCGGGCGAGCCGAGCGCGGTGTCGCTGGCATCCCAGGCGCGGGCGTTGCGTTCGCCGTAGGAGGGACGCGCCAGCACCAGCGAATGGCCGGCTCCATCAGCGGCAACCGGCCACGGCGGCTGGTCCGAATAGCTGACTTCCAGCAAAACCGCCCCCGTCCGATGGCGCAAGCGCACCGTGCCGCCGCTGTTGGGCAGGTTGTTGGTAACGGCGCCCGCCCATGGCCCCAGCGCGCCGGACAATCCATACACCGCCTCCAGGTCCGCCGGCGCCCGGGCGGCGACCAGGAATCCGCCGCCGGGCAGGACGGTGCCTTGCGGAAACACGTAGTCCACATCGCCGGAAATGCGGTAGCCGCTGATGTCCTCGGGTTCGCCCCGCGAATTAAAAAGCTCGATGAACTCCAGTTCGGCTTTCCGGCCGTTCAAGATCACGTCGGGCGGGTGATACATGATCTCGGAAATCACCAGCGGGGTGCGGCGGCTGCACTGGGCCAGCGGCTCGCGGTCCGAAGCCGGCGCGTTGCTGAGGGCGGTGGTCACGGGGGAGAAATCCCGAAACCGGGCCAGGGCGAGCTGGCTCGGAGCGTGGCTGGAGACCGCAAAACCAAAGCACACCGTGTTGGACAACGCCACGTTCATTGAGCCCAGCAAGGTCCAGTTCAGGCCGTCCAGGCTCGCGTAGCCCGCGAACAGCGTGCCGGCCCGGCGCAACCGAAGCCACGCGGCCGGGTAGTTGACCGGAAAAGCGCCGCTGCGGAAGCTGGCGAAATTGGCCAGGGTCCGCCCTTCGAAGTAGCAGCCGCTGATGGAGGGGGTGGCCAGGACGCTGGCAAACCGGCTGCCCGGCTCAAGGGTCTCGCGCACCATCAACCCCGCCTCGGCCCACGGGTCCGTGAGGCTGAGCCCCTCGAGACGCACGCGCTGGTCAAAATCGCCGGTGCGCAACTCGTAGCTGAAGTGAAGCTGGTCGCTCGTGCCGCCGATTTCAGCTCCGCTGCCCGAAACATCCACCCCCCCGGGCGCCCAGGTTATCCAGCCGGGCGCAGGGCTGCCAATGTCCGCCGGCGTCCAAGGCAGGGCGACAAAAGTGGTTTGGCTGTTGGTCGGGATACGGTTGGCCCCGGCTGCCAGGTCGGTGATGCCGTTGACCACCAGGGTGTAGGTCGCGTTTTCGATCAGGGCAGGGACCGCCAGCAGCACGTTGCTCTGGCCGGCAGCAAGTGTGGCCGCGGTGATCGAAACCGCGCCCGCCGGACCCGTGAGCGAATAGTTGGCACGATTGGTGGCGGAGGCGGCGGTGACCTTCTCGGAAAAGACGACTTCGACCTCGCTCAAACCCCGCGAGCGCGCCGCTTGGAGCGCGGGCGGATTGGTGTCCGCCAGGACGCTTAGCACCGCCGTCCGGCTGGTGACCGAAAGGCTGGGGTTGGAGGCCACCACCCGGAAACCGGCCCCGTGGTCCGAAAGCGGGACCAGCGGCAGGAATAACGCCGAGTTGGTCGCACCGGGCAGGACGGCGCCATTCTTGAACCACTGAAACGTGGGGACGGGGTTGCCGGACACCAGCGCCGAGAACGACGCCGGCTGCATCTCGGCCACCGTGATGTCCGCGGGTTGCGAGAGAAACACCGGCGGAGATTCCGGCCCGGGCTCGGCGCTCACGGCGTAAACGCCGGTGGACCGGGCCGAAGCCGCCTGATTGAAAGTGATGCTGACCAGAAGCTTGCCCGCCACTTCCGGGAGTGTGGAGAGATTGATGGTTGTCTGGTAAAAACGGGGATTGGTGGGGCTGCCCTCTGTCGTCCCGGAAGAAAGGTTGATGCGCTCGACACCTGACAGGGCATAACCGGAATTGTTGAACCAGTCCAGGGCGTTATAGTTGGTGGTGTAGGTGGAGCCGTCGGCAAAATTGAGCGTCAGGTTCGGGTTGCCGCCGCCGCCGGCGGAGTTGGCGATGACCGCAAGGCGCGCGAGCACGGCGGGAGTGACCAGCGTGAGGGTGCCCTGGCTGATGCCGGTGTCGCTGCTCATGACCAGCGCGTTGTTGGCGGTGTAGGGTTGAAATTCAAAGACCGTTCCGTCCCCCACCGCGCTGGTGAAGGAACGGCCGGCCGGCAGGCCATAGCTGGTGCCGGGCAGGCCAGCCTGGTAAAAGGACTTGTCCTCGCCGGGCCCGAAAGTACGCGCGTAGGCGCCGTAGGGCGGACCCGAGGCGGTGTTCTCAACGACGACATCGTAATTGAAACCGGACACCGCGAGAGGCGTCATGTTCGCGCCTTGGCCGGAAAAAGCCAGACACGCCAGCAGTGGCCACACGTCTCGCCGCAACAAGGGGGGGCGCCGCGGCGCTAAACAACTCAAGCCCATACTAATAACTTGGCAAAGAGTGGAACAAAAGTCACTCCGAATTTGTGCGGAGTTTGCACGAAGCCGGCCTGTCGCACCCAGGCCATCGCGCGGACGTTGTGAGCGGGAGCCGGCCGGGGACGGCCTGCAAGCCGGGTGGCCTCACGCTGTCGGCCAAGGGGGAGATTCTGGCCGAACACGCAAACGGATACCTTGCAGTGTGTTGGGTAAGGAACCTCGGTTCGAGCCGCGGCCCGCCTCCTTGACACGGTCTTGAACAAACCTATAGTGCCATAACTGATATAAAACTGAAAATGCACATTGAACCAAAGGGGAGCGAGGACGAGGAGCCTGCGCCAGCAGACCTCCACGCGGAGCTTAGAGAATTTCGGCCGGCAGGGCGTGGCTATTGGCGGGACGTTTCCGACTCTGACTGGAATGACTGGCACTGGCAGTTGAAGCACCGGATCACGACGGTGGAGCAACTGCAGCGGCTGATGCCCGGCCTGAGCCCCGAGGAGTACGCCGGGGCGGCATTTGCCAACCACAAGTTGGCGCTGGCCATCACGCCGTACTTCTTCAACCTGATTGATCCCTCGGACGAATTGTGCCCGATTCGGCGGCAGGTCATTCCCCGGGTCGAGGAGACTCATTTTGCGCCTTGGGAAATGACCGATCCGTGCGGGGAGGACGCGCATTCCCCGGTGCCGGGGCTGGTGCACCGCTATCCGGACCGGGTGTTGTTCCTGGTCACGGACCGTTGCGCGGCTTATTGCCGCTATTGCACGCGTTCGCGCCTCGTCAGCAACGCCACTGGTTACGATTTCCATCCGCAGTTTGAGCAGCAAATCCAGTACGTCCGCGACCACCCGGCCATTCGGGACGTCCTGCTCAGCGGCGGGGACCCCCTCCTGTTCAGCGACGAGAAACTGGAACACCTGCTGCGCGCGCTTCGCGCCATTCCCCATGTGGAGTTCCTGCGGATTGGAACGCGGATTCCCGTGTTCCTGCCCCAGCGAATCACGCCGCAACTATGCGAGCGGCTGAAACAGTTTCATCCGCTGTTCATCAGCATTCACTCGAATCACCCCCGGGAGTTGACAACCGAGGTGCGCGCCGCGCTGGAACGGCTGGCCGACGCGGGCATCCCGCTGGGCAACCAATCGGTGCTCCTGCGCCATGTCAACGACGACCCGGCGGTGATGAAAATCCACGTGCAGAAGCTGCTGCGCTGCCGGGTGAAACCTTACTATATTTACCAGTGCGACCTCATCGCCGGGTCGGCGCACCTGCGAACCAGCGTGCGGGAGGGCCTGGCCATCATGGAGAAACTCCGCGGCCACACCTCCGGCTACGCCGTGCCCCAGTACGTGATTGACGCGCCCGGCGGCGGCGGCAAGGTGCCCATCAACCCTGATTATGTTCTGAGCCGCAATGCGGACCGCGTGGTGATTCGCAATTACGAAGGGAAGGTCTTCGAATATCCGGAAGCGCCGGATGGAACGCCGCTGGCAACCCGCCCCCCGGCCATCCGCGAGCCGGAATGGGTTTGACCAGTTTTTGCAGGCCCATGGAAACGGAACTGACGGCGGGCTAAGGGCATTCGCATGAGTTCCCCGCCTCCACTCGGCCCGCCCGGCCGTCCGGCTTCGCGGCCCCCCGCGCGCTACGGATGGGTGGCGGCCGCCGTCCTGGTCGTGCTGGTTCTGTTTTTCTTTGATCCCGCCCGGTACGGCTTTTATCCGCCCTGCCTGTTTCACCATTTCACGGGGCTGAAATGTCCCGGTTGCGGTTCCCTGCGGGCGCTTCACCATTTGCTGCACGGGGAGCTTTTGACGGCGCTGCAGTTCAACGCGTTGCTGGTTCTGGGCACGCTGCTCGGGACCGTGCTGGCCGGCTCCTGTGCCTGGAGCCGGTGGCGGGGCAGGCGCGCCGGCTTCCAAGTGCGGCGCGGCTGGTTGTGGGCGGCCGTGGCGCTGGTGGTGTTGTTTGGCGTGCTCCGGAACCTCGGGCTGCCTTTCCTCGCGTTTGCGGGCCGGCCCTGAATCCCCCCGCAGGGTCCCAGCCAGACCGCTCCGGCTGGTTTTACCGCATTCGCGCTTTCAATCCGCCCCGCTCTCTGGCAAACCAGTGCCCCAACACATGGCAACCTACACAGTTCTCGGTGGCGATCGGCAGGAATACGGACCGGCGACGGCTGACGAAGTCCGGCAATGGATCACCGAAGGCCGGCTCAACGGCCAGAGCTTGGTCCGCCCGGAAGGCTCGGCCCAATGGCTCCCGCTGGCCACCTTCCCCGAGCTGGCCCAAGCGCTCCCCCCGCAATCCGCGCCGGGGGCGCCACCGCCCCTGGAAACCTCCTGGAGCGGCCCCGCCGTTTCACCTGTGGCGGACCTGCACGTCGGCTCCTGCCTGGTTCGGTCCTGGGACCTCCTGCGCGCCCACTTCGGCCTTTTGTTCGCCGCCACGTTCCTGGTTTGGATGCTGGGAATGATCATGCAGTTCCTGCCGCTGGTGGGATTCGTTTACTGGCTGCTCCAAGGCGTTCTCTACGGCGGGCTTTACCTGGTCTTCCTAAGCTGCATCCGCGGACGGAGCACGGGCGTGGCCGAGGTGTTTTCCGGATTCGGAACGGGCTTTGCCCAACTGCTGCTGGCGGGGGTGATGACTTCGCTGTTGAGCGGGATCGGTTTCCTGTTTTGTGTGCTGCCCTGGGTGTATCTGACGGTCGCCTGGCTTTTTGCCATTCCACTGGTGGCGGACCGGGGGATGGAATTCTGGTCGGCGATGGAACTCAGCCGCAAGGCGGTCACGCGCGTGTGGTTCAAGGTGTTCGTGCTGGCCGTGGTGGCGTACCTGCCGGTAATCCTCATGCACGGCATCACCGAGCTGCGCGTGACCGGCGTGCTGCTCGATTCGATGCGCGACCTTACCGGCTCGGGCGCGCCGGATTTTGCGCGACTCATGGAGAAGATGCCGGAGCTCATGGCCGAGGTGGCGCGGGTCAGCCTGCCGCTGGTGATGCTGACCAAGCTGGTGACTTTGCTGAATCTTCCCTTCGCGCTCGGCGCGCTGATGTTCGCGTATGAAGATCTCTTTGGCTCTCGGCCCGCGTCGGGGGCTTAGTCCCCAGACCGCCTGGGGGTGCCTCACCACCAACCTGGCGATTCCGGGGTTCGGCTCCCTGCTGGGGGGCCGTCGCATTGGCTACGTCCAGGCTGGGCTTGGACTGGCCGGCGTGCTGCTCACCACAGGCTGCGGCGTCCGTTTTTTCTGGTGGTTCTTCAAAAACTGGTCGCGGATTCAAGACCCCGCCGCCGATCCGGTGGTGGTGCTGGGCGAACTGTGGCAGGCGGTCCGCTGGCCGTTGCTGGGAATCGCCCTCTTTGCGGCGAGCTGGCTCTGGGCCCTGGGCACCAGTTGGGCCATTGTCCGCGAGGCCCGCCGCGCCCAAGCGCCAATCCCCCCGCCGAGGCTGCAGAGCTGAACGGCGTTCTCCTTGGCGGGAGGCCGGCCCGCCCAACGGTCCAGAGGCTTCGGAGGCGGCATTGATTCTCCCCTTGCGCGAACGCCCAACCGGCGTAGAGTAAAGATGAAATTAAAACCCGGTTGGCCCCTGTTTTGTCATGAAAACAATGATCCCTTTCCTGTGTTCCTTATCCGGCGCCGCGATTTGCCTTTGGCAGGCGCCGGCCTGTGCCGCACCCAGCCTGGCAGTGAGCCAGGGTGAGGAATCGGCTCTGCCGGTGTTGTACGATTCGACGGATTTGATCCAGGGGCTGATCGCCACCGAGCTGCCTGGCGACAAGGGATGGCACCCGGCGGTGGTCAATGCCGAGGACAAACTGCCCGCGTTCACGGACGGGGCCGGCATCCTGGCTTCGGGCCTGACCGGGCTGCTCAACGATTTTCCCGGGGCGGGCTTGCCGGCCAAACGAATTCAGTATGCCCTGGCGGCCCCGGCCGACATTGGCGAAATCCGGGTTTTCACCGGCAACAACGGGCGCGATGGCCGGGTGTTCCACACCTACACGGTGCGGTTCTCTTCCGATGGCGGGCAAACTTTTACCGAGCCTGTCTATGTGCAATCCCACCCCTCCGGCACCTTGAACACTCCGCAAATCAACAATTGGCGCGTGGTGCTGTCACAATTGACCGACACCGCCGGCCCCCTGGCCCTACAGGCGACTCATGTCGAGTTCGACTTCTACTCCGTGGACAACACCGGGGGCCAAATGCGCGACCCCTTTGACGGCCTGAACCCCTTCACGGGAACGGATGATGGATTGACCGCGGCGTTTGTTTCGCCGTTGGTGTGGGAAATTGATGTCCTTGCCGCCACTCGCCCCCCCGCCCTGTCCGCGGTTCGAGTGGGCAACAACCTGGCCTTGTCCTGGGTGGGACCAGCCCAGGGCGCAGCCATTCAATCCACGGCCAGCCTTTCCCCTCCCGACTGGCAGGACTTGAACCCGCAGCCGGCCATTACTTCGGACGGAACCACCAACACGGCCCTGGTGTTGATCGAGGCTGGGCAAGGTTACTTGCGTCTCCGCTTTTAGCGCCCCGCATCCCGGGGCCGGGGCGGGAACGAGGTGCTGACAGGTGACGGAAACGCACCGCCAAGCCGGGTGACAGCACTTGCAATAATCCTCCCCCCCTCCCCCTCCACTGCGCGCCTCAACCTGACCGCCCCATGCCCCCAGCTCCGTCCCCCGAGCCTTCCGCCGTCAAGCCGGGCTTGCGCCCGAGCCTGGGCCTGTTCACCACCGTGATGATGGTGGTGGGCGGGGTGATCGGGTCCGGCATCTTTCGCAAACCGGGAGTGATGGCCGGGCAGTTGGGTTCGCCCGAACTGCTGCTGGCCGTGTGGGCGCTGGCCGGCGTGATCACCCTGTTCGGGGCGCTCACCAACGCCGAGATCGCGGCCATGATTCCCGAAACCGGCGGCCAATACGTCTATTTCGAGCGCATTTATGGCCCCTTTACGGCGTTCCTCTACGGCTGGGCGGTGTTCGCCGTCATCCAAACCGGTTCGATCGCCGCCATTGCCTATGTCTTTGCCGAGTACGCGACGCAGTGGGTCCACCTGCCGGAATGGTCCGGCCCGGCCGCCGGCTGGTCATTCCACCTGCCGGGCATTGGCGACGTCGCGCCGCTGCGCGAGTTCGGGATCAAAGTGGTCGCCGCCTCCCTGATCCTTCTGCTGACCGCCATCAACTACCTCGGCGTGAAATTTGGCGGCCTGGTGCAGAACGTGTTCACGGTCGCCAAGGTGACCGCCATGGCTGCGCTGGTGCTGGTGGCGTTCCTGGCGCCGGGCGTGGGCACGGCCGCCAACCTCACCGCGGATTCACCGACGCTCCGCCCCCATGGCTGGCTGTTGCTCGTCGGCATCGCCGCCGCCTTGCAGGGCGCGTTCTGGGCCTATGACGGCTGGAACAAGCTGACCTATATCGCGGGCGAAATTCGGGAACCGCAACGGAACATCCCCCGGGGCCTGCTCATCGGGCTGCTGATGGTGACGGCCGTTTACCTCCTGATGAACCTCGCGTTCGCTTACGTGCTGCCGGTCGAGCTCATGGCCCAATCCAAACTCGTCGCCGCCGATGTGGCCGAGCGCTGCCGGGCCGGCGGCGGCAAATGGATCGCCATGGCCGTAATGGTCTCCACTTTCGGCACCGTCAACGCCACCATCCTGGCGACTGCGCGAGTCTATTTTTCCATGGCCCGGCGCGGGGTGTTCCCGCGCTGGCTGGGGCGCGCCCATCCCCGCTTTCATACGCCGGCGGCGTCGCTGGGGGTTCAGGGCCTGTGGAGCGTGGCGCTGCTTTTCAGTGGAACCTTCGACACGCTGACCGACACGCTGATCTTTGTGAGCTGGGTGTTTTATGCGGCCGGCGCGTTCGGCCTGTTTGTGCTGCGCCGCAAAGAACCCGACACGCCGCGCCCGTACCGGGTGCCCGGCTACCCACTCGTTCCCGGCGTGTTTATCCTTTTCTCGGTGCTCTACCTGGCGCTGACACTGCTGCATGATATCTCGAGCTACCGCGCCGCCCTTGCCGCCGGAAGGCCGGCGATGCTCAACGCCCTGTTCGGCGCCGCGCTGGTCCTCGCCGGCACCCCCATCTCTTGGCTTTACCGCAAACCCCGCCCGCCCTCCGATTCCTGAGCCTCGTCCGGCCCGGACCGCAACGGCGCGGTCGTGGAGGGTCCGCAGTCCGCCGAAACGAGCTATTCAAAATACTCGTTGAACACGCGCAGGGCGTGGCGGATTTCCTGGAGTTTCTGTTGTTGGACCTGAAGCTCGGCGGCCTTCGAGTAGTCCGCGCTCAGCCCCAGGAACGGCATCAGCCATTTGTGCAGCTCGTCGTGCGCCTTGCCCTCCATCGTGCAGTGGGTCACCAGACGGCCAAGGTGTTCCTGAATCTCCGAGGCGAGCAGCGCGTGGTTCTTCCCCGGCGTGCGATCAAACTCCACAACCGCCTGTTCCAGATTGCGGAGGTGCGCCATCATCGGCTTGTCCACCACCCACTTTTTCCCGTCGTTCAGTTCCAGCCTGGCGTAGCGGGCTGGCGCGGCAGGAGCCGGACTTGCGGAGCCGGACCTGCGCGTGCTGCACCCGGCCGGTCCCAACACGAGCCCCAAGACCAGTGCCGCGCCGGAAAGAAACCGCAGCCTCGCCAGCCGGCGGGTTATCTGTGCAATACTCTTCATGACCAAGCGGACCTTACACCTTCGCGCATCTGCGAGGTTTGACCTCTGTCAAAATCCGGCCGCAAAAGGTCAGCCCCAGAGAGGCCCGACTCGGAGCCGGGCCGCCTCCGCGGAATTCACGACCCCCGTCGCCGTCTGGACGCCATGCCCCCAGCCCCCGGGGCAGGCGGACCGGGCCGGGGGCTGGCGCCTGACATCCTGCCCCAGATGGCACGGACCCGGGCAAGCTGCCCGTGCCACCCGCGAAGGCTCGGCGGCTGGGATTGCCAAGGGGACGCGGCTGAGGTAAGAGCTTCCGGTGCAAACATCGTGTGATGGCACACCCGCAAATCCATGGCATCCAGGAAATATGAAGACAAATCTCTCGCGACGTGAGTTCCTCAAACGCAGCTCGGTGGCCGGCGGCAGCGCCTGGCTGGCGGCGGGCGCCGCCGGGTCGCTCCTTGCGGAGGTCAGCGGCGAGGCCGCGACCCCGGCGTTGCTGGGCGGCCCCAAGGCCCACGCCAAAGGCTGGCCCGCCTGGCCGGCCTGGGATCCGGCCGATGATGCCGCCGTTACCCAGGTGCTCCACAGCCGGACGTGGTCGCGCAGCAAGCTGGTGAAGGAGTTCGAGGAGAAGTGGGCCGCGCTGCTGGGGGCGAAGTACTGCCTGGCCGTCGTCAACGGCACCAACGCGCTCAGCGCCTCCTTCATGGTGATGGATTTGAACCCGGGCGACGAAGTGATTTGCGCCCCCTACACCTTCAGCGCCAGCCTGCTGGGGGTGCTCTACAAAGGCGCCATGCCCGTCTTTGCGGATATTGACCCGCTGACCTACCAGATGGACCCCGCCAAGGTGGAGGAAAAAATCACCCCGCGCACCAAGGCCATCCTGCCGGTCCACATTTGCGGCTACGCCACCGACATGGAGCGCATCATGGAGATTGCCCGAAAACACAAGCTGCAGGTGGTCGAGGATGTCTGCCAGGCGCACCTGACGGCAATCAACGGCAAGAACCTCGGCACGTTCGGCACGACCGGCTGCTTCAGTTTCCAGACCTCCAAGGTCATGCCCATCGGCGAAGGCGGCGCCATCCTCACCGATGATGCCGCCTTGTACGACAAGGTCTATTCGTACCATAACTACGGCTACAAAACCAACGTTGCCCCGGGGTCGTATGAAAACATCGCCGCCTTCATCCTGGGCAACAAAATCCGCATGGCCGAATACCAGGCGGCCATCGGCTTGTGCCAGATGCGGAAACTCGAGGAGCAAACGCGCATCCGCAACGAAAACGCCGCGTATCTGACGCCCAAACTGGCCGCCATCCCCGGCATCACCCCGGTCAAGCCGTATCCCGGCGTGACCCGGCTCTCGTACTACATGTACCCGTTCATCTACAACGAGGCGGAGTTCAACGGCTTGTCGCGGGCGGACTTTGTCAAGGCGCTCTCGGCCGAGGGGGTGCCGGCCAGCCCCGGCTATCCCAAGTACCCGATTTACACCCAGGAGTTCATCCACGAAATGTTCAAGACGGAGGTGTACAAAAAGTTCTACACCAGCCAGGAACTCGATTGGGAAGCTTACAAGGCTCGGAATCATTGCCCCGGCCTGCTGAAGACCTTTGACACGTCCGTATGGCTGAGCAGCACCGGCATGTTGTTGGGCTCCAAGGCCGACATGGATGACGTCGTGCGCGCCGTGGAAAAAATCCACAAGAACTCCGCCAGGCTTAGAAGCGCTTAGCCGTTCTTCAATCTACAACCCCCGCAGGTATTCCAGCAGGTCGGCCATGTCCTGCGGCGTCAGCCCGTTCTCGAGCGCCTCGGGCATCAGCGACCACGGCCGCGGTTCCGTGAGAAAGAAGGCGGCCCGCGGCCAGACCGTGGCCGCCTGCCCGGGACGGCGCAAAACAATCGTTTCAGGCGTGACCGCCTCGACACGCCCAACGAACACCGCGGCTTCCCGGGTTTCGAACAGCCAGGTTTCGTACCCCGTCCGGATTTCGTACGTGGGCTCGAGCACGGCGCTCAACAACTCTCCCGGGGTCCAGGCGCCGACGCCGCGCAGGCTGGGCCCAAGCTGGCCGTCAGCCGGAGAAGCGGAATGGCACGAGGCGCACCGGGCGGAAAAAATCCGTTGTCCGCGGGAGCTGTTGCCTTGGAGCCGGAGTGCCGGTTGAAAAAACTCCACCGCTTCGGGCCGCCGCAAGCTCAGGGGCCCAAACACCCGCTCGGCCCATTGCCGGATTGTCGGGTCCGGCCACGACCGCAGCAGGTGGACGTGTTGAAACGACAGGTCGGCGGGAGGGATCACGCCGTTTTGGATGGCCTCGAGGGTGATGCCCGCCCGCTCGACCCGGGCCAACAGGCAACTGACCAGCTCTGGCCGCAGGGCGGGAGCGAAAGCCGTCCAACGGTTCAACACATTGGTTGCCAGGCGAGGGTCGGCATACTGACTCAGGACCGACACGGCCGCGGCCTGCACGGCGGGGGAGACCCTCGGGTTGGTCAGCAACAGCAACAACACATCTCCCGCCTCGGCGTAAGTGAAACGGGAGACGCCGACCAACCGCAGGGCCTCGAGACGAAGGCGTTCCTCGGTCCCCGCCGCCCCGGCCGCCAGCAGCGCGGAGCTGAAGACACGGTCGAGCACGCCGTTCGTGTTCGCCGCGGCCAGCTCATTGCCGTTCCGTTTCAGCCCCTCCCCCAACGAAGCCAGCAACCCCAGGGATTCGACCGGCAGGACCGAACTCGAAGTCGCGTGTTGAATCACCGCCGCCACCTCGCCCGGGCGGCTGCGCAGCCCAATCGTCCCCGCCAGCACCCGCAGGAATTCCTCACCGGCGGGGCTCCGGGCAAACCGCGGGTTGCGCGACAACAACGTGAACCACGCCCCCGCGTCCGGCGGGACTGAACAAAGCACCGCCGTCCGCAGCCAGGGATTGTCGGCATCCTGCGCCAGAATCTCGGCCAGGAGCAGCCCGCGGCCGGGGTGCTGCACCTGGCCCAACGCCAGCGCAAGCTGGTACCGGACCCGCAGGGAGCTGTCGCGGCTGAGCGTCTTGAACTGGCCTGCGAGCGTCTCTGAAAACGGGCGCCCGCCGAGGTAGGCATCCGCCACCCGCAACGCCTGCTCACGAACCCGCTCGTCCTGAGCCTGCAACGCCTTCACCAACAGCTTCTCGGTGAGCACGCCCAGGTTCGCCAGCGCATGAAGCGCCTGGATGCGGGCGACCGGCGCGGGCGACTTGAGCAGCATCTGACCGAGAAACGTCGGGGTCAAATTCGACTCCTCGCGCTCAACCAGCAGGCGCTGGGCCGTCTCGCGCCGCCATTGGTTGGTGCTGGCCAGGGCGGCAACCAACTCGCGCGCATCGGCCTTTTCCAATCCCTTGGCCGGGGCGGGCCGATAGGTCTCCGGCACCACCCGATAAATCCGCCCGCTGGCGCCATCCCGTCGGTCCGCCACATACAGCGCCCCCTCGGGTCCCACCGCCACCTGCACCGGGTGAAATTGCGGATCGGACGCTTCGAGGAACTCGCGGGTCGCCTGGCCGGCAGGACGGTGGGCAACCCATTCCAGCCCATTGGTCCGCAAAACCAGGCGGCAGACCACCCCCGCCGCCGGTTCGGCAATGAACAGGTTCCCGTAAAAGTTGGTGGGCAGGAGCGCGTCAGCATAAATGCAGCCCCCTTGAGCCGCCAGGAACGGACGCGAACGCCGGGGTCCCTCCCCGCCTTCCCGTTTCGCGCCAGTCAACGCGCCTGGAGTTTCGCTGGCTGCCGGCAGGCGCGTGCCGCCAGAATCGCCAACCCACAACCGCACCGACGGAGGAACCACCTCCCGCAACGCCGGCGCCGGGGCAAAGCCGGGGTTCCGCAGGAAATGCGCGGGGTCGTACATCACCTGCAACAGCGGCCGCCGGTATTCGCTGACGAATCTCCGCCCGAAGGGGTCGAAGAGAATCCCCGATTCCGCCGGCCCGGCTTCGCGCCGCAACGCCAGTGTGCGAGGGTCAAATGAAAAGTCGGCTCCCTCCAGTTCCACCGCGGGCAGGGATGGCGCGGCCGGGGAACTGACCTCGCCGCCAAGGCCCGCGCTGGTGCCGTAAATCCGGCCGTCGGGCCCCCAGGTCAGATGCCCGATCAGCCTCGAGCTTCCCGTCTCTCCTCCCGACGTCCCGTTCTGCCCAAAGCCTTTGAACATGACCCGCCGGACGGTTGCCGTTCCCGCTCCCTCGAGGTCCTTCAGGTACAGGATTTCGGGCGTCGCCGCCACGAACACCCCGCCTTTGTAACAGGCCACCGACGAGGCGTGGGGCAGGTCTTCGGCATAAACCGAGCTCTGATCGAACACGCCGTCGTGGTCTGTGTCCGACAAGAGCCGGATGCGCCCCAGCCGCGGGTTGTCCTCGGGCCGTTCCGCCACAAACAACCGTCCTTGCTCGTCGAACGCCATGGCCACCGGGGCCGACACGAGAGTCTCATCCGCCACCACCTCGGCCCGCAAACCGGGCAACGGCCGGAGGGCGGCAGCCGGGGGCACAGCCTTGATCGAGGGTGCAGCGGCCTCGGATGGGGCGGGCGCATTCGTGCTTTCAGCCGGAACACCCGGCCCCGGTTCGGCTGCCGGGTCGGTCACACTCCCGGACGCCGGGACCGGGATTGTCTCCTCAGCCGCTCCCGCGGCAAGGCAGCCCAGCACGCCGGCCACCAGCCCGGCCGCCAAGGCATGGCGAACCCGGCCTGCGGCGGCGGCCGCCGCAATAACCCACGGCCGGCGCCGCGCGGCGGCTCTCCGCCGGACGCGCCCTCCACGAGGCGCACCCCAGTTTGCGCTACCAGTCATGACGAAAACATCGTTGAAAGGCGGCGCGCGGAAAAGCCAGAAAACCCGCCCGGCCGGTCTCGGCGTGGGGACCCGGCTTCTCTTGCTTTCGCCGGCGGCACTCGTCGGCCCTACCGCCTGACGCCACGCGCCACCCGTGACCCTCCTGAACTCGCAAATCGCGAAACACAGGCGCTTTCCCCATTTTTTCGGAATTACTTTTTGACAGCCGGCAGGGGGATTGGCAAGTTATCGCCCCAACCGAGGTTTTCAGGGTTGCAGTCTGAAATCTCGCTGAACATGTAACGTCGGGACAATTTATGGCAGAACTAGTCGGAAATCTATTGGTCGCCCAATCGGGCGGCCCAACCAGCGTTATTAACTCGAGCCTTGCCGGGGTGATCCAGGAAGCCGGACACCACGATTGTATCGAGGAAATCTATGGCGGCGCCAATGGCATTCTGGGCGTACTCAACGAGGACTTGATTGATATCAACGACGAGCGGGCCCGGACCATCGAAGGGCTGCGCTGCACGCCCGCCGCCGCGCTGGGCACCTGCCGCTACAAGATTGATTTCAAAAAGAAACCCGAAAAGGCCGCCAGGGACATGGACCGCCTTTTCGAGGTCTTCCAGGCGCACAACATCCGCTATTTCTTTTACATTGGCGGCAACGACTCGCAGGATACCTCGCACAAAATCCACGAGGAAGCCGTCAAACGCGGTTACGAAATGCGCGTCATTGGCGTGCCCAAGACCATTGACAACGACCTGCCCCACACCGACAGTTGCCCGGGCTACGGCTCGGTGATCAAATACTGCGCCACCACGGTCATGGAGGTGGGCATAGACGTCGGCAGCATGGCCACCGATGACGGCTCCTGCTGCATCATCGAAGTCATGGGCCGCTCCGCCGGCTGGATTGCCGCCGGAACCGTGCTCGCCAAACGCGGGCAGCCTGCCGCGCCGCCCCACCTGATCCTGCTGCCGGAAATCCGTTACAGCATGGATTCCATCCTCGCCAAGGTCAAAGAAACCGTGGACGCCTACAAATACTGCGTCATGGTGGTGGGCGAGGGCATTCGGGACGAGAGAGGCGAGGAAATCGGCGCCGACAAGACCCGGCTGGACTCCTTCGGCCATCCCGTCCTGGCTGGCGCCGCCGAAAAAATCAAAGAGTTCGTTCAAGGCAAACTCAACACCAAGACCCGCACCGTCCTGCTCGGCTACGCGCAGCGCGCCGCCGCGCATTTCGCCAGCTTGACCGACTCCAACAACGCCTTTGCCTGCGGCGAAGCCGCCGTGCGCGCCGCCATCGCCGGCCAAAGTGGTTACATGGTGAAAATCGTCCGCGGTCTCACCCCGGATGGCGCCATCCAGTGGTCCACCGGCCTGCAGCCGCTCGGCGACATCGCCAATGTCGAACATTTTGTCCCGCGCGATTGGGTCAGCGAGGACGGCTTCCTGCCCAACGAGAAATTTGTGCAGTACGCCCAGCCGCTCATCGAGGGCGAAGTCAAATTCCCCATCGAATCCGGGCTTCCCAAATACACCGTTCTGGAAGGCAACAAGGTCGAAAAGAAGCTGCCGCCCCGCGCCTGAGCCGGGCAGCATCCGCCTCCGTTTGACCGTGCCGTGAAACCACGGGGTGGCGGGTTACGCGCACGGGCTGAGGCCCCCTCGCGCTCGGCCTGCTCCCGCCCCTGGCTGTCCCTGTCCGTGTGTCCGGCAGCAGCCCCAACCGCCGGTGCCTCAGAGCCCGGCGGTGGACTGGATGATCTCGCGCAGGGGGGTTGCGGGACGAAACCCCGTCACGGCAAACAGCTTGTCGGTCAACGGCCGGCGCCGCCGCATGTCTTCAAAACCGGGCGCATACGCCCGGGTGTAGGGCACGAATTCAATCGTCGAGCGGGACCCCAGAATCTCAATCACCAGCCGCGCCAGGTTCAGGATGCTGATTTCCTCGGTGCTGCCTACATTGAAAATCTCCCCCCGCGCGGCCGCGCAGTTCTGCAATCGCACCAGGGCTTCCACCGTGTCGCGCACGTGACAAAAACAGCGGGTCTGCCGCCCGTCGCCGAACACCTGCAACGGCCGGTTGGCGCGAGCCGCCGCGATAAACCGGGGCAGCACCATGCCGTAGCGGCCGGTCTGTCGCGGACCGACGGTGTTGAACAGACGGGCGATGACCACCGGCAGGCCTTGTTCGCGGGCATAAGCCAGCGCCAGAAACTCGTCCATCAGCTTGGAACACGCGTACCCCCAGCGCGCGTGGTGCGGCGGCCCAATCAGCAGATCGTCTTCCTCCCCGAACGCCGCCTTCCGGCTCTTCCCATACACCTCCGAGGTGGAGGCCAGCAGCAGCGGCACCCGCGCCGGCGCCGCCGCCTCCAGCAGCACCTCGGTTTCATGCAGGTTGGTCTCCAGCACGTGAATGGGTGACTTGACCACCAAGTCCACCCCCACCGCGGCCGCCAGATGATAAATACACTCCGCCCCCGCCACCCATTCGGCCAGTTCGCCGCACAGCGAAATCTTCGCCACCACCACCCGAAGTCCGGGATGCTCCCGCACCGCCTGCAAGTTCTCGAGGCTGCCGGTGGACAGGTCGTCCAGCACCACCACCCGCTTTCCCTCCGCCAGCAACCGCTCCACCAAGTGGGAGCCGATGAACCCGGCCCCCCCGGTGACCAGCACGTGCGACGTCTTGGAAGCCGAGCCGCCCATCAACGGGAAGGCGCCTCCTGCGGCGCGCCATGGGTGGAGGTCCCGCCATCGCCGTCCGTCCGGCCGCTCGCGGCGTACTGCATCGCGTTGCCCAGCAACGCCCGCGCCACCGCCTCCGCCAGTTTCTGCCGGTGCCCGGGCATCGCAATCTGCCGCGCTTCGCGGGGATTCGAAAGATAACCGCCTTCCACCAGAATCGCCGGCCGTTGTTGACCCCGCAGCACCCCCAGGAAGCGGGCGCGGCGCAACCCGCGGTCCGCGCTGCCGTTCACGCGCAACAGTTCGCGATGCACCCGCGCCGCCAGCCGCAAATTTTCCTCATCATACGCGTTGTTCGGAAACACCTGCCCCGCATCATCTGAATACCCGCGGGTCAGGTTCGACGGCAGCCCCGCCGGGGTGAGGCAGTAGGTTTCCAGCCCGCTCTCGGTTTCATTCGGCGCCGCCGAGTTGAAGTGCAGGCTCACAAACAAGTCCGCGTTCAAGCGCTCGGCCAGCGCCACCCGGCCGGCGATGGAAACTTCGACATCGTTGCTTCGCGTGAGATACACCCGCCAGCCATGGGCGGCCAGCAGCTCCCGCAATCGCAGCGCCCAATCCAGCGCGCAGTCTTTCTCCCGCAGCCGGCCGGTCGCGTCCCGCGTTCCCGCATCCACGCCCCCATGGCCGGGGTCAATCACAATCGTGCGCCGCGCCGAGGCATCCGGTTCCGGCAGCCCCCCCAACAGCGGCTGCACCGTCTTTTTCAGGTCCAAGGCATGCATCCACGGCTGCTGGTCAATCAGTTGTGGCGCGTACCCCAGCCGCACCTCCAACCCTTCCCAGCTCGCCTGCTCACTCCCAATCCGCACCAAAAACCGCCCGCCGGGCGTCTCCAACGCATACACCGGCTGGGACCCGGCCGCCACCAGCCGTGGTTGCGCCAACCCACTGGCCTCGCTCCAGCGATTGAGCGGAATCCAGTTGCCCGCAAACAAGCTCGACACCGCGCCGGACCCGGGCCGAACCAGGGGAACCCCCGCCGGCATTTCGGGCACGCCGGTCGCCGGCGGCGCCAGCAGCGGCGCGGGCGCCAGCGTCACGGCCGGCAAAGGCGCGGACTCGAGGTCTGAAAAGCGGGCCGCCTCCCGGCGCGGCGACGTAGCACACCCCGCCAGGACCAGCAACGCCAGCATCCCTGCCAGGGGCTTGCCCAAGTCCAGCATTTTCTCATTGTGCGCCAACCGCGCCTTGACTCAAGCCGAGATTTCTCCACCCCCGGCCCCCACCGGCTCGCTTCGCCTCGTCAACGCGCGCTCGCAAGCCCCGGTGCGCCGGCTTGACGGCCGCAAAGATGGGCCGCCCGCTTACAATTCGCTTTTGCTTGCCGCCGGTTTGGGTTATTCGGAGAGGAATTGATTGGAATGAAAATCAAACTCAAGTCGGTTTCCGGGTCCGTCGTCGCCGCCCGGGGTTTTCGGGCGTCGGGGGTGTTTTGTGACATCAAACGGCTCGGCACGGGCAAAGGCTCCGAGAAGGGACGCAAACGCGACCTGGCACTGATTGTGTCGGACGTCCCCGCCGCTGTGGCGGGCATGTTCACCACCAACCAGGTCTGCGCCGCGCCGGTCAAGGTCTGTGTCCCGCGCGTGCGCAAGGGCAGCGCGCAGGCCATTGTGGTCAATTCCGGCAACGCCAACGCCTGCACGGGACAGCAGGGCCTCCGGGATGCCGGGGAAATGGCGCGGTTCACCGAACGCGCGCTTGCTTTGCCGCGGGGCTCCGCGCTGGTCGGCTCGACGGGCCGGATCGGCGTGGCGCTGCCGATGGACCAGGTGCGCGCCGGGATTATCGAAGCGGCCGTCGAGCTGGGCGACACCGTGCGGCATGCCGACCAGGCCGCCGAAGCCATCCTGACCAGCGACACCCGGCCCAAACAGGCCGCTGTGGAATTCAGACTCGGCGGCAAGACGGTTCGTCTGGGCGGCATTTGCAAGGGCGCAGGGATGATCCAGCCCGGCATGAGCGCCACCGGCCGCCGGCCCGCCGCCTCCGTCCTGCACGCCACCATGCTTTGCTTTATCACCACGGATGCGGCCATCGCGCCGCGCCCGCTGCAGACCGCCCTCGAACACGCCGTCGCCCGCAGTTTCAACCGCATCACGGTGGACGGCGACATGAGCACCAACGACACCGTCCTGGTGCTGGCCAACGGCCTGGCGAAGAATCCCCTCCTCCGAACCGCCGGCGGCGCCGGCTTTGCCGCTTTCCAGGCCGCGCTGGATCAGGTCTGCCTCGAGTTGGCGCGGATGATTGTGCGCGACGGAGAAGGGGTGTCGCGGTTCGTCACCGTGCGGCTCGAGGGGGCGCGCTCGGCGGCCGAAGCCGACGCCGCGGCCCGCGCGGTGGCCAACAGCGCGCTGGTCAAGACCAGTTGGCACGGCGGCGACCCGAACTGGGGCCGGATCATGGATGCCCTGGGTTACAGCCCCGCCAAAGTGATCGAGGAAAAAGTGGACATTGGCTACAGCGCGCCCGGCAGCCGCAAGATTCTCTGGAGCCTCAAACACGGCCAGCCGACCCGCGTTTCGTTCCGCGACCTCTGCGCCGCGGTCGCCCCGCGCGAATTTGACCTGCACATCCGTCTGAACCTCGGCCGGTCCAGCGCGCTGCTCTACGCCGCCGACCTGACCGAGGCATACGTGGATTTCAACAAGGGCGACGTCAGCAATCCCTCCGCCCTGGGCGGTTAGTCCCCGCCATTTCCGGACCTGGGCACGAACTGACCTGACAAGAATTTGCGTTGGGGGCGCCCGCCTTGACCGAGCGCTGGGCGGGCAGACCGTGGCAACCAGGGTCCCGAAAGCTGACCACGACAGATTCGCGCCTTCATCGGCTGCTGTTGTCCATCAATCGCGCAATCTTCCAGGCGCCGCCAGCCACCCGCCGCACGACAAACAAGGACTTTCCCTCGCTTTGAATTGGTGCACCCCCGGCCTTCGGAGTCGCCGAGATCTTGTAGGTGGACCAAAAATATCCCAGATTGCCTGAGATTTCCATCTCCATCAGACTGCTCTCACTCGTAATCACGACTTCCTTGAACACGGCTTGGTAGAGCTCGCGAATTGCCGCTTTTCCACTGACGGCGGGCTGGCCTTGAGGCAACAAGACCGGATCATCGGCGTAAAGGGACAGCAGCGCCTCGACGTCACCTGCCAGCCACCCCGCGCGCCAATCCGCAGCAAGTTGTTTGATGGCTTTGAGGTCTGCCTCTCGGTCTCTCCTGTTAATATCTCCTTTGGTATTCTTCGCATCCGCGCAACCCGCCAGCGTGAGCGCCGCAACAATCGCAAGGTATCCTTTCATAATGACTCGGCCAATTGGTTTCCGCCTGCCACCCGCCTTGTGGCCTTTGTCAGCGGGCGGAGCCGCCACCCCGGGTGGACCGTCCCCCACCATTCCCTCCCCCTTTCCTCCGCCTGCGGAGGAGAGGGGGCAGGGGGAGAGGAGGTCGCATCCCAACCCAGCGCAATCGCCCCGCCGTCCCCGCTCACCAGCCGGTCCAGCGGCTGATACTGATAGCTGTCTCCGCCGGAACCAATCGGGTTCCCGTTGGCGAGGAGATCGGTGCCGAAGAAAGCCGAAGTTGGGGAGGCGGGAAGAGGACAAACCGGCACCCCATGGCCCGGCCAGGCCGGCAGGACCGAGGCCGCGACAATCCAGAGCAACCGCCACCAGCGCTTCATACGCATCCGTCCAACCCCATTCTCATCCAACCCCCCGCCTTGTCGAATCCAAAAACCGCCCCCCGCGCCCGCCGGCTTTCCCCACGAGGCGTGAGCTCTTTCAAGGGGAAGCGAAAGCCGGCAAGTCTTGGCGATGGGGTTAGTTGTACAGACCAGAGCGATTTCTCAGATCTTCACCGTGGCCGCCCTAAAGTCCGCTTGAAAACTGACGCCAGTCGCCAGCGATCCGAGTACGCGTCCAATACATGCCTTGCATTTGAGTCAATCCGCAGTGGATCGCGAGATAGCCGGGCCTCCACGTACTGCCGAACGGCCGGGAATCGCAGTACGTGCATGCAATACTCAACGACTAATGGGGAGTAGTGCTCGGGATCCGCCAGAATGGATATGAATGCCTTCTCAAATTGCGACTGCTGTTCAGGACACGATTGCACAATAGACAAGGCTTCCTGTAAGACAGGCTCAGCGGCCTTGTAGTCCTCGGTAGCACGCAGAATATCTCCAACATCACGAACCTTCTGCATGAACGTTTCCAGCTCAGTACTCATTCTCAGAAAAGGTCGAAGTAGTCTTCAACAGGCAAGCCATGATTCTTAAACGCCTCCATCGTTGCAGCGCGGTGTGCTGCCTTCTGCTCCAGCGAAAGCCCTGCTCCATGGTAATGTCCAGAAGCATTATTAACGATCTTAGCGACCCCGCTCTCAATCACCACCTCACCGGCGGCTATGATTTTTTGTCCGTTAGCCAAATCGAAATGCCCGTTTCTAACTCCCGGGATACCTTGAATCCCCAGACGGAGTTCGCCATTGGGCATCACTATGAGGTGCTCCCCATTTGTCCGACCAATGGAAGCGGTTTTTAGACTAAGGTTTTGACCGTATTCTCTTCCCCCATTTTGAACCGAAAGGGGCTGGGGGCACCGTGGCCATGGCCAGTCCCCTCCCGGCTCGTTGCAGGGGT
>JARKQH010000014.1 GCA_029974925.1 Verrucomicrobiota bacterium | reverse complement strand
GGGCCGGCTACCAGCGGGTTTGCGCGTGGTTGGCCGCAACTGCGCCGCAGTTGAAAGGCCAGATGTTCGACGTGCCCCTCCCAACTCAAATCGGAGCCCCCACCGCATGAAAACTTACCCTCCAACTGCGGAATTTAGGTTCAGATTCCAGGATTTGAGATTTGAGGATTTCGAGAGGAATGGTGAGGGGAACTCACCCGGGCAGCGCTCAGTCAAGCCGGGCGCCCGAAGAGCGAATTCTTATCAGTATCAGTTCAGTTCTTGGAGTGCGGTGCTGCTGCGCCGCTTTCAATTCGGGGGGCATTCCGCGCTGGGGGGCGGGGGCGACGAGACGTCGCCTCCCCCGAAGTCATTGAGCGCCTGGGTGGGGGCTGGGACGTCTCGTCCCAGAAAAAGTTTTGGGTTGCGAGGGGATGGGCAGGCGTGGCGACGAGACGTCGCCTCCCCAAGAGGGTTTGCTGATTTCGGGCGCGGGGGAGATTGGAGGGCGGGCGTGATTGCGCCACGGCGGTCCGGTCCGCTGGTTGCGGCATTGGGAGGATACCGCCGGTCGGAGACCCGCCGCACGATGGCGGATTCGTTGGAATCATCGTTCCGAGGCGGACAGAAACGCCCGCGCTCGCGCGCCGATTCTCTTGCCGACGGCGCGCCACGGAGTGCGGCCGCACCAGGCACGCGGTGGTGGCCGGCAACACCTGGGCCGCCGGCCTTCAGCCTTCAGCCTTGCTGACCGGTGTGGCGCTACATTTGCCACCGCAGTGCACGCAAGGACCCGGGTGGCGCAGTTGAAGGGGCGTTACTCCTTTTTCTTGAAGAGGTCGGTGATTCCCTTGGTCGTTTTGCGCACGCCTTCGAGGGATTCCTTGCCCACGCCCTCAATGATGTCACCCGCTCCCTTGGCGAGTTCCTTCGCGGCGTCCATGGCGGCGGGAATTGCCACGCGGGTTAACTCACTCAATACCCGCTTGGTCAGTTCGGCGCCGGTGACGCCCTCGGGGCCCTGCCCCAAGCCGGTGAGGTGAATGTCCGGCAGCGGCACGGTGACGGATTTGCCGCCGAGCATGGTCAGGCTGACATTGATTTTGCCGCCGGTAACCCGGAAGTCGTCCACCTGCAGCCTGGTCTGGTTCTGTTCCTGGGCGGGCGGCTGGGAATCGGCCCCGGTCTGGCCGGTCGCAGATTCAACGTTTTCGAGCAGTTTGCTGAGGTTGTTTTTTCGGAGATCGGTTTCGAAGGTGATCTCGGGGGCCTGCACGTCCACCGAGCGGATGATGATTTTGTCGGACAACACGGAGGAAGGTTGGATGGCCAGACTGGCGCTGCCGACCTTGATGGCCGAGGGACTCTTGAAGCCTTCGGGGTTGCCGACCACCAAGCCTTTGATTTTGCCCGAACCGGACAGGACCGAAACATTGACCCCATCGAGCCGGACATCCACCTTGGTGACCATGGGACCGACGGTTTCGATCCCATGCTTGACGGCCCGATCCAGGAACAAATGGCCCGCGACCAAGCCCACGACCAGCAACAGCACGACGGCAATCAGGCCTCCAATCAGTATCTTTTTCATAAAGTCATTGGGAATTGCACCAGTTTTACAAAGAAACTCAATCCGTTTTGGGGGTCAGCAAGGCTTGCACAGCTTCGAGAAGCTGGCCGGCCTTGTAGGGCTTGGCCAGGAACCGGTTTGGCCGGCAGGCGACAGAGTCGAAGAACGAAGCGCTGACCGCTCCGCTGATCATCAGGACGCGCTGGGCGGGGTGAATGCGCCGCATGGCTTGCAGGAACTCGAACCCATTCATCGGGTGCATGTTGAAATCCGCTATAACCAGGTCCGGCCGCGGTTCCTGGGCTGCAAACGCCTGAAGGGCCGTTGCCGGGTCCCGAAAACACTCGACCCGGTGGCCCTCCGGGATGAGGATGGCCCGTGCCAGGTCGAGGATCATCGGCTCATCATCAACCACGTAAATCAGCGCGGCCCTGGCTTTTGCCCCTTCGCTCCGGTTAGCCGATGACGCGTTCATCCAATGGACAAACTCAATAAACACTGTCCAGACGGTGCTGGCAAGTGCTGCCGAGCTGACAAGGGTCAAATCACGGTCAAATTCACGGTTGCGAGAGTGGGCGATTTCTCGTATTCTGCCCGCCGTCAGAAGCACGCCCGGCCAGAAACTGCGGGGGGCCCGGTTCACATGAAAGCTCAACAGGCCCAATCAGATAAGGCCAGGAAAGGCAAGAACCTTTCCGCCCTTGTCCATTCGCCGGGTTCGAAAGTCCGGCGGGGGGGGAAAAGGACGCAGGCGAGCCGAAGGCGTGGCAGGCCACCTCTCCGCCCCAAGAGAAGCGTTGGTCCGAAGCGCCCGAAGAGCTTAAAAGTCAGGCCATTACGGCCCAAACGGAAGAGGAGCGACGCTGTTCCAAGAGCTTTGAGCATTCCTCCAATTCTTTTGGAGGGGGATGAGCCCGCAGCGGGTTTGCTGAGCGGGCCCGGGCAGAAATACGTGGTATCCCCCCAGCCTGTGCTGGGCGAAACCGGCGTGGTCGCCGATGTGCCCGAATTGGGGGGTGGGAGTGGCCTGAGCCTGATACCCCGCGATTCCCGCTGCCTTTACGCGCACTGGGAACTGCCGCCGGAGCAACAACAAGCCTGCAATCGCCTGTCCAAGGACCGTCATCCCGTGTTACGGGTCTGGCAGGCTGAATCGCCTGCCAATTCCCTGCCAGAGATTCATGTTCATCCGGAGTCCCGTTCTTGGTTCGTGCACGTGCCGCAAGGGGGCACAGCCTACCAGGCCGAGCTGGGCTTTTATGGGCAGAATGAGGCTTGGAATCGCCTTGCGTTGTCCGCCCCGGCGACGACGCCGGTTGAACAGCCGTCCGAGGAGCGGCCCGTTGAATTTGCGACCGTGGTTCCGAAAGCCGCTTGCGCCGGTGAGGCGGTGCGCCTTGAGAGGCCGGCGGAGGCAGTTCCGAAACCGGTGAGCGCTCCGACCCCCAGCGCCGCTTCATCCAGCCCGTTACCGGCAGCGTTCCGCCATAATGGTGGAAGACAGGTTGAGCAAGCCCAGCCGCCGCCAACCGCAGTTGCCATTCCTGCGGGAAAGAAGCCTGCGGCCGCTCGCGCCGAACTTGCAGCAAGAGCGCCTGCCCCGGCAACGCCTCATGCGGAGTTTTCTCAGCCCCAGCCTGGACCGCAGCCGATTGAGGCAGCATTCCCATGGCATGCGGAACAGGAGCAGGCGCTGGCTGCTATCGTGACCGAGTGTTCCATCCGGCGGGAAAGCATCGGATCGCTGGAAATTGAGCGGCTGATCCAAGGAGAAGCCAGGCGGCTGGCGGAGGCAGGAATGCCTGCGGCCGAAGCGGAAGCTCAAGCCGCCGCCCAAGTCGAAGCGATGCTGGCACAGGCCGCTGCCGAGCCCATATCAAGCCCTGCGGCCGCAGCGCCGTCCGCCGGCGAATCTTCCCGGTCCTGGTTTAGCATCAATGCCGAGCTGGTGGTTTATGGGGCTGCCGGCCCGGAGGCCGAGGTGATGATTGGGGACCGGCGGATTCGACTGCGGCCGGATGGCAGTTTCAGCTACCGTTTTGCGCTGCCGGACGGCGTGTACGAACTGCCCATTGCCGCCACCGGCAGCGGGGGCGAGACGCGGCGCGTCCGTCTCACCTTCTCCCGCTCAACGGTGGCCGAAGGGGAGGTGCGGGCGCATCTTCAGGACCCGTCGCTCAAGACGCCGGCGCCGGAAAACGTGGAGTGATGGAGGGTTACCTTTGCCTGGTGCTGCATGCGCACCTGCCGTTTGTCCGGCATCCGGAGCATGACCGTTTTCTGGAGGAGAACTGGCTGTTCGAGGCGATGACGGAGTGTTATCTGCCCCTGCTGCAACTGTTGGAGAAGTGGCAGGAGGCCGGACTGGCCGCGCGAGTGACGATTTCCCTGACGCCGACGTTGTGCGCGATGCTGCGGGACCCGCTGCTGCAAGGGCGATACCAGCGTCATCTCGAGGAACTGATCGAGCTGGCCGAAAAGGAGGCCCTTCGCACTGTGTGGGAACCCCGGTTGCGGCCGCTGGCGGAATTTTACCTGGAGCGGTTTGTGGCGGCGCGGGAGACCTACCGTGGTTGGGGCGGCGATTTGGTGAATGCTTTTCGGCATTACCAGGATGCGGGCCGAATTGAAATCATCACCAGCGCGGCGACTCACGCCCTGTTGCCGCTGCTGGCGAATCATCCGCCGTCGGTCCGCGCCCAGCTCGGCATTGCGCGGGAGGACTACCGGCGTTGTTTCGGCCGGGACCCGGAGGGCATCTGGCTGCCGGAATGCGCCTATTATGAAGGGCTGGAGGAGGTGCTGAGGCTGGCTGGCTTGCGCTGGTTCATCACCGAAACTCACGGATTGCTCCACGCGCGTCCCCGCCCCCGTTACGGTCCCTTTGCGCCGGTTTACACCCGGGCGGAAGTGGCTGCGTTCGCCCGCGACCAAGCCTGCGCGCGGCAGGTTTGGAGCCGGACTGAGGGGTATCCCGGGGATGCTCGTTACCGCGATTTTTATCGCGATATCGGGTTCGACTTGGACCTGGATTATCTGCGCCCCTATCTGGCGGCCGGCGGGATTCGGAGCTTTACGGGAATCAAATATCACCGCATCACCGGCGGCACCGGGCCGAAGGCCATTTACGAACGGCCGGCGGCCCTGGCGGCGGTCAATGAACACGCCGCGCACTTCCTGGCGGCGCGAGCGGAGCAGGCGTGGAGGCTCGCCGGCCTGCTGGACCGGCCGCCGGCGATCGTGGCGCCTTACGACGCCGAACTATTCGGTCATTGGTGGTTTGAGGGCCCGGAGTTTCTGGATGCCCTGGTTCGGACAATCTGCGTTGAAAAGCAAACCGTGCGTCTAATTACGCCCGGCGACTACCTCCGCGAGCATCCGACCAACCAGGTTGCCACTCCCGCCGCCTCGAGCTGGGGCGAAGGTGGCGGCTGGCGCGTGTGGCTCAACGAGAAAAATGAATGGGTGTTCCGCCAGCTCGCCGCCGCCCAGTTGCGAATGAGCGACCTGGTTCGCCGGTTCCCGAACCCCGGGCCTCTCCAACATCGCGCGCTCCAGCAGGCGGGGCGGGAACTGCTGCTGGCGCAGGCCAGCGACTGGCCCTTCATTCTCCACACCGGCACCAGCGCGGATTATGCCCGGCGCCGTGTCGTGGACCACCTGCGGCGATTCGACCGTCTCGAGAGGGAACTGACCCAGGACCGCGTTGACGAAGCGGCGCTGGCCGCGGTGGAAGCCCAAGACAACCTGTTTCCGGAGCTGGATTACCGCCTCTGGGAATGACCCCGGGCAGGGGGCCCCTGCCCCGCTGTTGAATTCTTTGGGACGTCAGGGTGTCAGCACGATCTTGCCGGTGAGCGCGCCGGACTTGTGAATGGTGCTCTCCTCCTGCAAGCGATGGGCGGCCGCAGTTTGGGACAGGGGCAGAACCCGGTCTATTCGCGGTTTGAGCGTGCCGTGGGCAGCCCACTGGTTGATATCCGCGGCGGCAGCGCGCAATTCTTCGGCTGTCGCATTGAACATGGCGAAGCCGTGGAGGGAGCAGCCTTTGACGTAGAATGGCCCGACCGGAAACACCGGCCTGGCCTCGCGGCCGGCCATGATCACCATTCTTCCGCGCATGGCCAGCAGCGGAACGGTGCGTTCGAAATCCGGCTCGCGCAAGGTCTCCCACCAGACATGGACGCCTTGGGGGGCAAACGCCTTGACTTGTTCCTCGACATTTTCGGTTCGGTAATTGATCACCAGGTCCGCTCCCAGTTCCCGGCAAACCAGCGCCTTGGCCTCGTTCCCCGCGGTGGTGATGACCCGCGCCCCAAGAATCTTGGCCAGTTGCACGACGCAAGACCCCACGCCCCCCGACCCGCCATGAACGAACAGGATTTCGCCGGCCTTCAACTTTGCGTCGCGCACCAGGCCCAGATGAGCCGTGACCGCCACCAGCGAAAGCGCGGCAATGGCTTGATCCGTCACGCCGTCGGGGGTGGGATAAAGCCACTGCTCATCCACAACGGCCAATTCGGAAAAAGTCCCCTGGCGTCCCCCAAAACTCTGGTTGGTCGCCCAAACCCGCTGGCCGGGGCGAAACGCTTTAACCGCCGAACCCACTTCCAGGACGGTGCCTGCCAGATCACAACCGACAATGAAAGGAAAGGTGAGTTTGGCCGGCACCAGGCCCGCCCGGATATAGGTGTCCACCGGGTTGACATCCACGGCAGCGACTTTGATGAGACACTGGTTTGGTCCGGGTTTGGGGTCTGGCAAGTCTCCGTATTGAATCACTTCAGGCGGTCCGGTTTGGGTGATAAACGCGGCTTTCATCGGCGCGAGCGTTGGTATTCAAGTTGGCCAGTCACTGCCTCAAGTTCCCCCCGCCGCACTGTCAGCCTGTTGCGGCGCGGCTTCGAGGGGATGGCTGTCCGGCATGGATTCGAACCATGACAAAGAGCTCCAAAGACTCTTGTGCTACCATTACACCACCGGACAAGGCTGGCGATAAATTAGCGTTTGGACCGTTTGGGCGCAAAAGGAAAATTTGGGCTGGCGTTCCGCGCCGAAGACGCCAAGTTAGGACTGAGCCCGTGGTCGTCTCGGTCTCCGAGCCCATCGTTGGGGGCATGGATGCGGAGACTTGGCGCCAGACACTTGACTTTCTTTGAACGAGACCACGGTTTCCAACGATGAAAACAGAGTTTGTAGTTTCGCAACTGGCCCTGCCGGCCGAGCTGGTGGAAGACCTGCGACGCCAGAACCCATGGTGGGAGGGGCGGCCGATGCCCGTGCTGCCGCCGCATCGGCGGCATCTGGTCGGGCAGATTCATCGCCGGCTGAAATGGAAACTGGCTCCCGTGGTGGTCGTGCGGGGTCCGCGCCAGATCGGCAAGACGACAGCCCAGCTCCATGTGGTGGAGGACATGCTCGCGGCGGGCGTGGAGGGCCGTCGGATTTTGCGGGTTCAATTCGATGATTTGCGCGAGCTGGGGAAGTTTGAATCGCCGATCCTGCGGATCGCGGATTGGTTTGAGCGCGCCGTGCTGGGCTGCACGTTCAACGAAGCCGCACGGGCGGGAGCCCCGGCCCTGGTGCTGCTGGACGAAGTGCAAAATCTGGACCACTGGGCGCCCCAATTGAAGTCCTTGGTGGATGCCTCCTCCCTGCAAGTGGTGGTGACGGGCAGCTCGGCGCTCCGGATTGAGGCGGGGCGGGACAGTCTGGCTGGGCGCATCACCACTTTGGAGGCGGGAACGCTGTCCCTGACGGAAATCGGTGCGCTCCGAGGGATTGAGCTGGGAGAGCCGTATTTGCCGGACAACGGGCTGGAGAGCCTCACGCAACCAGCCTTTTGGGCGGAATTGCGGGCGCACGGGCAATCCCGGCAAGTGGCCCGGGATGCCGCGTTTGAGGCTTTTTCCGAGCGGGGCGGCTACCCTCTGGCTCACCTGCGCGCTGAGGTTCCTTGGGAGCAAGTGGCCGATCAGTTAAACGAGACCGTGATCAAACGGGTCATTCAACATGATCTGCGTCTGGGTGAGAAAGGCCGGAAGCGCGACGCCTCGCTCCTGGAGGAATTGTTTCGGCTATGCTGTCGGTATGCCGGTCAAGCCCCGACGATCCAGACCCTGGCCCGGGAAGCCCAGCGCGTGCTGCGCGCCAATGTGGGCGCTCAGCGGATCAATGCCTACCTTCGTTTTCTCGGTGACACGTTGCTGCTGCGGCTGATTCATCCGCTGGAGATCCGTCTCAAACGCAAGCGGGGCAGTGCGAAGTTGTGCCTGGTGGATCATGGTCTGCGGGCGAGCTGGTTGCAGGAGCAGATTCCGCTGAATCCCAAACGGTTGCGCGAGCAGCCTGAACTGACCGTGATAGCCGGGCATCTGGCGGAAAGTGTGACCGGTGCGGTGTTGTCAACGATCACGGGGCTGGACCTGGCGCATTTTCCCGAAAGGGAGGGCGAGCCCGAGGTTGACTTTGTCATGACGATTGGCGTCAAACGCATTCCCGTCGAAGTAAAGTACCAGGCAAAAATTGACCCCCTGCGAGATACCGAGGGGCTGCGGTCCTTTATCGAGAAGGCGGCCAACAACGCCCCATTCGGCCTGCTGATCACCCAGGGCGAGGCATCCGAGGTGGTGGATCCGCGCCTGATCCAACTGCCGCTATCCTCGTTCCTGCTCCTGCGCTGAGCAGCCCGCCGAAGGAGGCGCGACAGCGCCAGCCCACGCCAGGCCCGGCGTTTCAAGGACAACGAAAATTGTGTCGAAGGGAAACACTTTCCTTTTTGGGGCGGGCTGTTAGGATGGGGGCATGGCATTTACCAAGTTTGGCCTCTCCCACGCGATTTTGAACGGGGTGCGCGCCATGGGCTACGTCGAACCGACGCCGATCCAGCTCCGCGCGATCCCGTTGATTCTTGAAGGGCGGGATGTGATCGGCAGCGCGCAAACGGGCACGGGCAAGACCGCGGCGTTCGGGCTGCCCATTCTGTCCAAGCTCGGATCGCACCAGCCGCAGCCGCGGCTGCTGGTGCTGGAGCCGACGCGTGAGCTCGCCGCCCAGGTGGAAACCGCGTTGCGGGATTTTGCCCGGTTTACCGACTTGCGCATCGCGGTGGTATTTGGGGGGGTGGGGTACGGGCGCCAGCGGGAGGCGCTGGCGCAAGGCGTGGATGTGGTGGTGGCCACGCCGGGCCGGCTGTTGGACCTGATGCAACAGAACGTCTGCCGGCTGGATCACATTCAGTACCTGGTGCTGGACGAAGCCGACCGGATGCTGGACATGGGGTTCCTGCCGGATGTGAGGCGCATCGTGCAGAAATGCCCGCGCGAACGCCACACCTCCCTGTTCTCGGCCACGATTCCGCCCGAGATCGAAACCCTCATCCGCTGGGCGATGAAAGACCCTCAGACGGTCGAAATCGGCGCGCGCCGGACGCCGGCCGAGACCGTCAAACACGTCATTTATCCGGTCTCCGATTCTCAAAAAACCGACCTGCTGCTTGAATTGCTCAAACGGGTGAACTACGACTCGGTGATCGTGTTCTGCCGGACCAAGCATGGGGCGGACCGGGTGGCGCACCTGCTCAAGCGGAACAACCACGCCGTGGCCGTCCTGCACTCGAACCGGACCCAGCGCGAGCGCGAGCAGGCGCTGCGCGGCTTTCGGGATGGCCGTTATGAGGTGCTCGTCGCCACGGATATTGCGGCCCGGGGACTGGACATCGCGGACGTCAGCCATGTGATCAATTACGACGTGCCCCAACATCCCGAGGATTACATTCACCGCATTGGGCGCACCGGCCGGATGGAGGCCTCGGGCGACGCCTTCACGCTCATGGTGGCTGAGGACGCCCGCCACGTGCAGGCCATCGAACGGTTCATCAATCAGAAAATCCCGCGGGTCAAACTCGAGAACTTCGACTATCGGTACACCGCCCTGTTCGAGCAGGGCAAACCGGGGCAACCGGGCGGCGAGGTCCGCCGCATCACCGGCGCCCGGATTCGGGGCGGCTACTATTTCGGCCCCGCCCGCCGGAAGCGATGACGCGCATTCCCTGAGTCTGGCCGTTCCGTCTGCGGGTGTTTGACCGCGGCCCAGGCCTCCGCGGGCTGGGCCGCCGGCCCGGCCCAACGCCGGCTTCATCAAGGCATCAGCTACATTGACAGGGACCGGGCGGCGCACCTATATTCTGCGGCTCTTATGAATAGCAGACCGCATGTAGCCGTGGTCGGTGCGACGGGCGCCGTCGGCATCGAAATGATCAAGACTTTGGAAAAGCGCAATTTCCCGGTTGGGAAATTGACGCTGCTCGCTTCCGCTCGTTCGGTGGGCAAGAAGCTCAAGTTCAGGGGCGAGGAGATCACGGTACAGGAGCTGACGAAAACCTCGTTTGGCGGGATTGAAATCGCGCTGTTCAGCGCCGGGGGCAGCATCTCGAAGGAATACGCGCCGGCGGCGGTGCAAGCGGGATGCGTGGTGGTGGACAACTCGAGCGCTTTCCGGATGGACGACTCAGTTCCCCTGGTGGTGCCCGAGATCAATGCGGCGGATGTGAAATGGCACAAGGGAATTATTGCCAACCCGAACTGCACGACGGCGATCACCCTGATGGCGCTGTATCCGCTGCACCAGGCTTTCTTCTGCAAGCGCATCTTTGCGTCGAGCTACCAGGCGGTTTCCGGAACGGGCGCCAAGGCGATTCTCGAACTGGAACGGCAGGTGAACCAAATTGTCAAGGGCCAGCCAGTGACTCGCGAGGTGTATCCGCATCAGATTGCCTTCAATGTTTTGCCGCATGTGGATTCCTTCCTGCCCTCCGGCTACACCAAGGAGGAGATGAAGATGGAGAATGAGGGGCGGAAAATCATGCACCATCCGAGCTTCCGCGCGAGTGTCACCTGCGTGCGGGTGCCGGTTTACCGGGCCCACTCCGTTGCCGTCAGCGCCGAATTTGAGAAACCGGTGACGGTGGAAGCGGCGCGGGAGGTCTTGCGTAAAGCCCCCGGCCTTCAGGTGGTGGATGAGCCGGCGAGGAATCAGTATCCCCTGCCCCTCTACCAGGCCGAGCAATACGATTGCGCGGTGGGAAGGTTGCGCAAGGACTGCGCGATGGACAACGGCCTCTGTTTCTGGGTCAGCGGGGATCAACTGCTCAAGGGCGCGGCGCTCAACGCCGTCCAGATCGCTGAAGAGCTCCTCAAATAGGCCGGGCCCCCGCGGCTTCGAAGCCGACTCCGCACCGGAGATTCCGGCGTGACGTCCGTTGCCAGACCGTGGCGGGGTGTTTCAATGCGCTACGGCCCGAGGGTGAAGCTGCCGGAAACCGGAAAGGCGCTGGTTCCGTAGGCGGTTCCGCTGAAGGTTCCGCCAGTGGTGGAAGCAAAGCCCAGGCGCAGAGTCATGGGGATCAGGGCGGAGTAGTAGATGGGCCACAGGCGCCCGGCATAGGGCTCCTGGAACCATTCATAGTCCGTGACAACGCCCGGGGATCCGCCCGTGTAGGTGTAGGTGCCTCCCCCGCTGGCGTTAAAGGTAACGACAATCGTGCCCAAGCCGCCGCCGAAATTCAGGGTCAGGACCCGGTTCGTCACAGCGCGCGGGGCCAGCGTCGAAGCGGGATATTGAATTTGGGCCATGCGAAAGAACTCTCCTCCAGCGGCGCGGGGCCGGCGCAAGCTGTGGCTGAAAGCGGGCCCCAGTTCGAGCCCCAGTTCCGAACCGTTCCAAGCGCTCAGGTTGGTCGAAACATACAGGCGGTTGTCCGCATAGAGGCGGTTGGTGTAGGCGAGGACGATGTCGCTGCCCGCCGGGGCGATCCGAAGCGCCAGGTTCGTGACGACCGGCAAGCCCTGGCCATGCAGGTTGAACGCCTGCGCCGCGGTGCCCACGCGCCGAATCGCCACCGTCTGGATGACGACGTTGGTCAAGGGCTTGTCGTTGGCGCCGGTGGCCACGCGGCTGATGGCATAAACCACATTTGAGCCGGAGATGACGCGGCCAAAAATGGTGTGGACGTTGTTCAGCCAGGAAGTGTTCGCCACCGTGATGAAGAACTGCGACCCATTCGAGTTGGTGCCGCTATTGGCCATGGCCAGCACCCCGAAATCGCTGAAGGTGAGGGAGGGGTGGAATTCGTCGTGGAAAACGTAGCCGGGGCCGTCGTTGCCCAGGCCGTTGGGAGAGCCGGCCTGGATCATGAAATTGGCGATGACCCGGTGGAAGGTCAGGCCGTTGTAAAACGCGTTGGTGCGGACGCGTCCCGTCGTCAGGTCCAGCCACGCCCGCTGCCCGGTTGCCAAGCCGATAAAATTCGCGACCGCTTTGGGCGCGTTGGTGTAATCCAACTGGCAGGTGAAGTTGCCCAGACTGGTGGTGAAATCGGCAAAAATCCCGTTGGTCTGCCCGAGCATCCGTCCCGGCCAACCGCAGCAGAAAAACGCTGCCAGCACAATTGCCATTCCCGACCCAACACTTCGGCTCATAAGTCTTGTCAATGGCCGTCTGAGTCCGCCGCCGCCCGGGGCGGCGCTCGACGCGCGCTTAAGGTGAAGCCTGGATGAAAGAACGCCGTGACTCAAGGCTGAAGCGCGGCCTTCAGGGCTGCCAGCGCCCGGGCGCGATGGCTCAGCCCATTCTTAACCTCCTCCCCCAACTCGGCGAAAGTCGCCTCGTAACCCTCCGGAATGAACAGCGGGTCATACCCGAAGCCGCCGGCGCCTCGCGGCTCGAATCCAATCCGCCCCTCGCATCGGCCTTCGAACAATCGGGTCGCGGCTTCGAACTCGTCCAGTTCGCAGACGGGCGAGGCCGTGGATGGAGCGGGTTCCATGACCGGCGTGAGCGCCAGCACACAGCGGAACCGCGCCGTTCGCCGCTCCCAAGGCACTCCCCGAAGCAACCGCAACAGCTTGGCGTTGTTTTCAGCGTCCCCGCTGTTTCCCCGCTCGTTGTCCAAGGCCGCGAACCGCGCCGAATGGACACCGGGGGCGCCGTTGAGCGCGTCCACTTCCAGGCCGGAGTCGTCGGCCAGCACAAACGGGCCCTCGCGCAGGCCCAGGCAGGCACCGGCGCGGGTGGAAAGCCACTGCGCCAACAGCACCGATTTCTGGGTCGCGTTGCCGGCGAAGGAGCCGGCGCTTTCCGCCGCCACCGGAGCGCCGGGATAATCCGCCATGCAGACGCAGAGGAAGCCCTGCCCAAGAATGGCTTGGATTTCGCCGACTTTATGCCGGTTCCGAGTTGCCAATATCAGTTTTGTACGAGACGACATGAATGACGTGCCGGCAATCTACGCCGGGCGCCTGGCCTTTTGCCAGTCCGGATGGCGCCACGTGGCAAATTTTGCAGATTCCGACTTTTTGCCCCGTTTCAGGCGCTGTACACTGCGGAGAATGATCATCTTGAGTCAGACTGGCGGGGTCGCGATGACCAACAGCTTCCTGATCGCCGACGAAACGCGCAAGGAGGCCGTGTTATTTGACGCTCCGGACCACACGACGGGGCCATTGCTGGCTGAAGTCGAGCGGCGGGGGTGGACCCTTCTGGGTCTGTGGCTTACTCATGGCCACTTCGACCATTTTGCGGACCACGCGGTGGTTACGCGGAAGTTCCCGGCGGCGCGCATTTTAATCCATGCGCTGGACGCGCCCAAGCTATTGAATCCGGACCTGCAAACCGGGATGTTTGGGTTGCCGTTCTCGATCCCGCCCCGGCGGGCGGACCAGCACGTTGTTGACAACCAGGAATTGTTTATCGGAGGGCTGAAAGTCCAGGTGCTGCACACGCCCGGCCATTCCGCCGGCCACGTGGCCTATTACCTGCCCACGGAGAAAATCCTGGTGGGCGGAGACCTCATCATTGGCGGGTCGGTGGGGCGAACGGACCTCCCCGACTCCTGTCACGCGGACCTGGAGGCGTCCATTCGTCGGGTCATGCAATTGCCGGCGGAAACCCGCCTGCTGGGCGGGCACGGACCGGTCACCACTCTGGGCGAGGAACGCCGCAACAACTATTTTGTTCAGGTGGCGCTGGAAAACGGATGAGTTCTCTCAGACGTTGGATTTGATTTCCAGGCCGTAAAGCTGCGCCAGGGTTTTGAGCTGGCGCGCCCAGGCCCCGCAGTAGAGAACGGGATGCGGCCCCGGATAGACGGAGCACACATCGGCGACCGCGTCGAGCTTCACGAGGACGCGCGTCGCGCAGCCCCCGGTCGGCGGACAGGCCGGCGAAGACACCACCCGGCCCTCCCAGGCGTCCAACAGGTTCTTGCCGGAATGGTATTTGCAGAGGGTGACCGTTTCCCCCGCCGGCCATTGGACGTCCAAGGCCAGGGTCTTGGGCATCTGATGGAAGAACGGCCGCAGGTCGTAGGTTGCCTCCTTCCCGCGCGGGCCGTGCAGGCGGGTGGTGCAAGTGCAGTGGGAGGCAAAGTAGAGGTTCTGCTCGGTGTCGAATTCCGGGTTGTGCTGGAACCCGCCCCGGCCAAAGCAATTGGCCCCCAGCATGAGGGTGAGGGTCGCGTCGAGATGATTTTCACAACCACAAGGGACCAGGCTGCCATTATTGAGGGCAAAACTGAGGCAGGGTTTGCGGTGTTTCAGGAACAGGCACTCGATGGTGATGGCATCGGCCTGATGGCGGCGCATGATTTCCTGGACCGCCAGGTGCGACCGGACGGCATCCCGAAAGGCGCCCTCCGCCAAATCCGTCACGTGGCGCGCTTTGCGCCGAACCGACCGCGCCAGGCGCTCCATGTCGCGCGTGACAATCATGTCATCGTAAATCTGGTTGAACTCCCCGGCGGGGACGGTATGAATGGGCAGGCCGAAGCAGGGCTCGACGGCGTCGGATTCCTTTTGGGTTCGGCCGGACACGCGCAGGAGCCGGCTCTGCCCCAGGCGGGTCATCGTGTGGACGGCGCGCAAACCGCGCTCGAGGCTCTCCCAGTTTTCGATGGAATGGATGTATTGCAGCCGCGGGGCGGTGCGAAAGTACTCCGGCGGCAGTTGGTGGTTGGCTCCCACCGGGTGGTAAAGGATGATGGGACCCTTCCAAGCCTCGAGAATCGGCCGGAGTTTGGCGCTGAAACTATTCCAGAAATTGAACAACAGCAGCGCATCCGGCCGCGCGTCCTCGAGGCTCGTGATGAATTCCCGAATGGCGGCGTCGGTGTAAAGGGGTTTTTCCTCGAGGTCGAGCGTCAAGTCCAGGCCAGAGGCAATCTCGCGCAGCCGGGCCAGAAATCGGGCCTGCTGGCGCTCCGGGTGGAACTGGTTGCCCGGCCAGGTGAACCACTCGTGCTGGCTCCAGGAATCCTCGTTGCGCCCGGCCAACACCACTTCGGCAGGCGGATAGAAGAAGGCGCCGCGAATCCGGGCGGGCTTTTTACTGCGCGAACAACAGTTCAGTTGGGTGATCTCGGCGGCCAGCCCCCCAAGCGGCATCAGGCCGAAGGCGGCGAGCGCGGCGGTGGATTTGAGGAAGCTCCGGCGGTCCAATTGAAGGTTCATCAGGCGAGGCTAACAAAACGGCGGCCTGACCACAAGTCTCCCAAAGGCGTTTTCCCGGTTTTTTTTGGCGCTCGCCATCGGTGCGGGAAACTGGCAGCATCCACAGCACGCATGATGCAAGAGTTTAGCGCGCTGGACGGCGCGATCCTGATAGACAAACCGGCGGGACCCACCTCACACGATGTGGTGGATGCGATCCGGCGCCAGTTTGGGATAAAAAAGGTGGGGCATTGCGGCACGCTTGACCCGAATGCGACCGGTCTGCTGATCATCGTGCTCGGGCGGGGAACCAAACTGTCTGAGCGGCTGATGTCGGACGACAAAGTTTATGAAGGGACCATGAAGTTTGGGGAGACGACAGACAGTTATGACGCCGCAGGCGAGCTGGTCGCGTCACTGCCCGTGCCGCCGCTGACCGTGGACCAACTCAACGAGGCCGCCGCGGAGTTCCTTGGCGACCAGATGCAGACCCCGCCGATGGTTTCCGCCGTCAAGAAAGCCGGGGTGCCGCTTTACAAACTGGCGCGCAAAGGGGTGGAAATCGAGCGCGAGCCGCGGCTGATTCACATTTACAATTTCCGTTTTACGGCCTACGAGGAACCGGTGGGGTGGTTCAAGATTGCCTGCACCAAGGGCACGTACGTCCGCAGCGTGGCACACGAATTGGGGCAGAAACTGGGATGTGGCGCCCACCTGGCCACCCTCCGGCGAACCGCCTCGGGCAAGTTCGACGTCGCGGACGCCGTGCCCTTCGAGGAGATTCTCAAGTGGAGCCCGCGCGATTTGGAGAAACGGGTGATTCCGTTCCTGAAACTGAGCCGTGCCTGAGCCCGATGAAAGGCGGAACCGAGAACGCGCGGCAGGGCGTGGCGGCCCGTATGCCGCGGGGCCGTCCGCCGGCCCCGGCCGGTGTCAGGGGGCGGGGCTGCGGTGAGGTATGAGGCTGATTCACTCCGCGAGTGAGGCCAAGCTGGGGCCGGTCTGTGTGGCGATCGGTTTCTTTGATGGCGTCCATCTCGGTCACCAGCAGATCATCCGCCAAACCGTCACGGATGCCCGCCAGCACAACGCCCGTTCGTTGGTGATCACGTTTGACTCGCACCCCAACACGGTGGTGGCGCCGGACCGGGTACCGCCGCTGATTTACTCGCTGCCGCAAAAGCTGCGCGGAATCAAGAGCCTCGGCGCGGACGCGGTGTGGCTGATTCATTTTGACCGCGCGTTCAGCCGCCAAACCGGCGAGCAATTCGTCCGCCTGCTGGCGCGGGACCTGCAGCCGGTCATCAGCCTGTGTGTGGGCGCAAATTTCGTCTTTGGCGCGAAGCATTCGGGGAATGTGGCCTTGCTGAAAAGGCTGGGCGCGGAACTGGGGTTCACGGTGCACGGCCTGGCGACGGTGGCGCTGGACGGCCAGACCATCAGCAGCACCCGCATCCGCGCCGCCATCCGCGCGGGGAACCTCGACAAGGCGAGCCAGATGCTCGGCCGGGCGTATTCCATTGCGGGCAGGGTCGGCCGGGGAGACAAACTGGGCCGGCGACTGGGGTTTCCCACCGCCAACCTCGAGACCCCCGGCCTGGCTCTGCCTCCCAACGGGGTCTATTTTGCCCAGGCCATCCTGGGCCGGCCCCAGCATCCGGCCGTGGTAAACATCGGAACCCGGCCCACGCTCGAACAACCCACGGCGCCTGTGCGGGTGGAGGCCCACCTGCTGGACTTCGACGGCGATCTCTACGGCCAGGAACTGGAGCTGGTGTTTGTGTCCAAGATCCGCGACGAGCGCCGGTTTCCTTCCCTCGCCGAACTGCAGCGGCAAATCGCCCGTGACGTCGAAACCGCCCGAGGACTGGCCCGATGAATTCGCGCCTCGAGGAGCTGCTGGACCATCTCTCCCAATCGCTCACCCCCGAGCGCGAGGCGGAGATTGAGGACCTGCATCGCCGGGCCTTGAGCTGGCAGCCGGTCGAGCGCCTGCCATTGGTCACCAGTTACCCCGCGCCGCCAGGCCGGTTCAGTCCGTTTCCGCACGCCGAAGCGCTGGCCGATCCGGAAAAAATGCTCTTCAACGAGCTGGTTTCAGCCTGGGGCACGAGCATCTGCCACAGGGAGGCTGTCGGAGACGATTTGCCCTGCACCATCCGCGCCAATTTTGGGACGGTGATCATTGCCTCTCTTTTTGGCGCGCGGATCGAACAGAGCGGGGAGGATCCGCCGTGGGCCCGCAGCTTTGAAAGCCGCGCGGAGTTTGTGGCGGCGCTGGATCGGGACCCGCTGGATTTCAGCCAGGGCTGGTGCCCGCGGGTCCTCGAGAGGTATGCGTATTACCGGGCCACGCTGGCCCGGTACCCCGCGCTCCAGGGAGTGGTGAAGCGCGTGCTGCCGGACTTGCAAGGCCCCTTGGACACGGTGGAGATGCTTCGCGGCAGCGAACTGTATATTGACCTGTGCCAGGACCCGGGCTTGGTGGCTGAGGCCCTGGGCAAGGTCGCCACCGCGCAAATCGGTTTCGCCCAACATCTGGCGCCCTATCTCAACGACGGTCCGCCAGGCTGGGCACATCAGCACGGATTTGTGATTCCCGGGCAGGTGCTGCTGCGCCTGGATTCCGGCCTCACCATTTCCTCGCGAATGTACCGCGAGCAGATTGCGCCGCATGACGAGCGGGTCCTGAGGGAACTGGGCGGCGGCGGACTGCACTCGTGCGGCCGGCTGGCTCATCACGCGGCGGAGTATCTGCGGGTGCCTTCCGTCCGATGCCTGGACCTCGGCCAGCCCGAACTCAACGAACTGGACCCGCTTTACGCCCTCGCCCGCCCGCGCCAAATTTCGCTGATTCGTGTCACGGTGAGCGAGGCCGAGCTGAGCTCCGGCGCGGTGCTGCGGCGGTTTCCGACCGGGGTCTCGCTGCTCTATCGGGCCGAGTCAATGGACCAGGCGCGAAAGGTCTTTCAGGCGTATCAGGAAGCGTGCCGTCGCGCGGCGGGCGGATGAAACGGGGCGGGACCCCGCAAATCGCCGGTTCAATTCCCGCTTTACAACGGAGTCTGCGCGACGCAGGCTGGCGCCCATGCTGACCCAGCATTTGCCTACCCGTGGTCTGGAACTTCTCGCGCTATCCCTCTTGCTTGCGGCCACAGCCCGAACCGCACCCGCCGCCCTCACCCTGGTGGACGAGGGGCGAAGCAGTTATCGGATTGTGGTGGCGGCTGATGCCATTGCCTCGGAAGCTTATGCCGCCGAGGAGTTGCAGCGATACCTGGAAAAAGTCACCGGGGTCAAACTCCCCATTGTCAAAGATTCGGAGCCGCCGGCAACGCATGACATCCTCCTCGGCGACAATGCTCATCTCCGCAAGCTCGAGGCGGCTCCGGACTGGAAAAAGCTCGGGACGGATGGGTTCGTCCTGGAGACCCGCGGCCCGCGGCTGGTCATTGCGGGCGGAAAACCCCGCGGGACGCTCTACGGCGTGTACACGCTGCTGGAGGAGCGGCTGGGCGTCCGCTGGTTCACGCCCGAGCTGGAGCACGTGCCCCGCACCAACCGCGTCGTCCTGGCTGAGGTGGCGGAGACGCGCATCCCCGCCTTGGAATACCGCGAAGTGTTCTGGACCGAGATGATGCGCAACGCCGATTTTGCCGCGCGGCACCGGCTGAATGGCCACCACTACGCGCTGGAGCAACGGCATGGGGGGCGGCGGGTGTTTTACTTCCCCTTTGTCCACAGCTTCGACAGCCTGGTGCCACCCGACCTTTTCAAGGAGCATCCGGAGTATTTCCCCTTCATCAACGGGCAGCGCGTGGGAGGCTACGTGCAGCGGTGCCTTTCCAACCCCGACGTCATCAAGCTCGCGATTGCGCGGGTGAGGCAATGGATTCGCGAGCATCCCGAGGCGAGCATCATCAGCGTCTCGCAGAACGATGTGGGCAAGTGGTGCCAGTGCGAGAAATGCAAGGCGCTGGATGACGCGGAGGGCAGCCCCTGTGCCTCCCTCTTGCGCTTCGTCAACACCATCGCCGAGGCCATCGAGGCGGACCATCCGAATGTGCGCATTGACACCCTCGCCTACCAGTACACCCGCAAGCCGCCGAAAACGCTCCGCCCGCGGAACAATGTGATCATCCGGCTCTGCTCGATTGAATGCTGCTTTGCGCACCCGCTGGCGACCTGTGAGTCCGAAGCCAACCGGCGTTTCCGGGACGACATCATCGCCTGGCAGCCGGTGGCCCCGCTGCTCTACGTGTGGGATTACACGCCCAACTTCGCGCATTACCAGCAGCCGTTTCCCAATTTCAACGCCCTCCAGGCGAACGTTCAATTCTTCGTGGCCCATGGCGTGAAGGGTCTGTTCGAGCAAGGCAACTATTCCCCGGGTGGCTTTGGCGAAATGGGCCCACTGCGCGCTTATCTGCTGGCGAAGCTGCTCTGGAATCCGGACACCAATCTGCGCCAACATCAGGACGAGTTCCTGTCCGCCTACTACGGCAAAGCGGCGGACTCAATCCGCGCCTACCTCGAGCTGCTCCATCGCCAGGTGAGGGACGGCAAAACCCACGCCCACATTTTTGATCCCCCAACCGCCGGTTATCTCAAACCTGAATTCCTGAGCGAAGCTGACACCCTCCTGGCGCAGGCAGAAAAGGCCGCCGACGACGACGCCGTCCGTTTTCGGGTGCAGGTGGCGCGGCTGCCGGTATGGTATGTGCAACTGGCGACCAAGCGCGTCGAAGGCGACGCCCGCGCCGGGCTGCTCAAGCGGTTTCTCGAAATTGCGCGCAAGACCGGCATCAGCCATATCAGCGAAGGGCAAACGCTGGATCAGTGGGCGAAGAAGATGGGGGCGGAATGATGTGGAGCGGCTCCGGCGGCGGCGCGGGACCGGGCCCCGGCTTCGCGTGCGCCCGAGGCGCGGGATGGATGCCAGGTTGGGGCTTGGATTTTTGGGTTGCCGGCCGCGTCGCCTGATTTACGATCGAACGCAGAATCATATCAACAAACGATGAAAACGCAGACTTCAGTTCTGGCCTTGGCGCTTTGCGCCCTGTGCAGTCTCAGCCAAGCCGCGCAACCGGCCGACTTGGAACCCATTTTCAACGGCAAAGACCTGGCCGGGTGGCAGGTTCCGGATCCGAACCCCTTCTGGAAGGTGGTGGATGGCGTTCTGGTGGGTGAAAACGACGAGAAACTCACCGGCCATGTGCTCAAGACGGTCAAGTCCTATCAGGACTTCATCCTCGAGAGCGAGGTGCGATGGTCCGGGGAAATTGACAGCGGCTACCTGTTCCGCAAACCCGAGCTGCAGGTGCAATTTGGCGTGTCGCGGAGTCTGAAGCGTGACCTGACGGGGTCTTTTTACACCGGCGGCAAGGAGCGCTATCCGGAGGCCGGGCAGGCCAAAGAGTTCGAAAAATACTTCAAACCCGGGGACTGGAACCGATTCCGGCTCGAGGCCAAGGGGAACACTTTCACGGTGTGGCTCAACGGCCAGAAGATTTCGACCTATACGGACCCGAAGTTTTCCGAAGCGGCGCCCATCGGCCTCCAGATTCACGGGGGGCTGAAGATGAAAGTCGAGTTCCGCAACATCCGGCTCAAGGAACTGTAAGCCGGCCGGACCTACTCCAGGTCCAGAATTTCCGGGCGCAGCCGGCCGACAAACTGGCCGGGGAGGCGGGGGTCAATCGAACCGGGGACGAACTTCTCGGGAGCGGTGTGGCCGTCGGCAAACAAGACGTTGGCGCGCTGGCCATGGCGGAAGTGGGTATTGGGCTGGTTGGTGTTGTTGTCAATGTAGTACCATTCCTCGAGGAGGGGGTTGCTGCGCGAGGCGGGCGGCTGCCAGGTGTTCACCTGAGCGGCATCCGCCAGCAGGGCGGTCCCGGCGGGATCGGGCAAGCGGCTGGCTTTTACTGGCGGCGACAGCGGGGCGGCCGCCAGCGCCAGGTTGTATCCATACCCGTAGGAACCGCCCGCAGCCTTGAGTTTGACTTGCGACGCTCCGTAGTTAAAGGCGGGGCAAAGCTCGACTCCCCTGCCCTGCAGGTAAGAAAACAGGACGCCCTGAGAGGCATCAAAAACCCGCTGGCCCTCGGGGCCCGGTCCCATCCAGCCGAACCAGTAAAGCTGTCCGCCATTGGTGTAGGCGCCCCCATAGCGGAAACACTCGCCATTGTTGTCGTCCCAGTACATCTGAATGGCCAGGCCCAGTTGGTGCAGGTTGCTCACGCACTTGAGGCGCCGGGCCGACTCGCGGCTGCGGCCCAGCGCCGGTAACAGCAAGGCGGCAAGAATCGCGATGATCGCCACGACCACCAGCAGCTCCACGAGGGTGAAGCCTTTCCTCGGGCCGGGCGATGGTTTGTTCCGCGTCATGGTGACCTCAGGGTCTCCAGGCCTTTACCCGGTAAAAGGCCGCGCCGGCCGGCGGACTTGCGTCCCGTAACACGAGGGGCCCGCCATTCCCTGCGGTGGGCCCGCCCGTGGCGCTCCAGGATAGGAAATCCACGGTTCGTTCGAGCTGATACAGCCAGTTGCGGCGGCTTTGGAAAGTCATCTCCCACTGCCCGCCGGCGAGGCCGCCGGTGCATTGGCTCACCGCGGCAGGGGCTGTGACCACGACATTATCCAAAGTGCCATGAGCGAGGATCGAACCCGAGTAATAGGGGTCCTGCCCGTCGTCGCTGTAACTCATTACACCAACATGATCCACCTCAAACCCGAGAAAGCCCGCGCCCGCCACGGCGTCATCCACTGTCATCCAAGGCTGTCCATCGCGCAAAATGGTCGCGCACAAAACCCGGTTGCTGGCGAAATAATTCAGGGTGACACGATAGACGCTGTCGGTGCTCAATCCGGCCGGAGCGAAGCCTCCGAACGACCAGTTGGTCGCGGTCCAGTCTATCATAGTGGCGGTCAGGGACGGTCCCCACAGCCACGGCGGACCGGGGTCGGGGAAGAAGCTGAACTCGACCAGGTTGGGGGATTGGAACCCGCTGCCGCGAACAAAGCCCGGCGCGGTCGCCTGGGTCAGATTGCAAAAGCCCAAGGCAAGCTGAAACGGGTTGGGCTTGGCGGGGTTGATGCCAGCGGCGAAATCGTTGAGCTGTAAATCGAAGGAGAGCCCAAAATCGTCGGCCTCCGTGACGGTATCCGGCAGCGGCAGGCAGAAGTAACTGTTGGCGCGGGAGGAGTCCCAAGTGACCTCCAGGTTGCCATTGGCTGCGTTCCACTGGAACAAATTGGTGTAACCGAGGGCCCGCCAGCCGCGGCTGGCGGGGTCTGAAGCAAAATTCTCCTGGAAAACGGCGGCCGTTGCCGCCAACGCCACACTGCCAAACAAGCCGGCCAGCGCCAGCCCTCCAAACGAACGTATTTGCATAACTGATCTTTCAATTTGAGCCGCGAAGCATTGCCCGCGGCGGGTTTGTGATTGAGAGACCAGTGCGACGGCCGGAAAGCGAAAAATGCCTTCACGCGCCGCAAATCGGAGAATGAAGGCATCCAACGAACCCTGCCACGCGCCCGCGCGGCAGGCTGGCCTCATCCTTCTCTTTGCCGGAGAAGTTGGGGCCGGTCCGTTTTCAGGCGCCCCCCGCCTTCGCAGTTCAACGGGAGACAGTCTTGAAGAACAAACCGACCGCCATGACGAGCACAACCAGGCCGATATCCTGACTTCGGGCTTGAAACCTTGCTCCCGCCTTCCCGGTCGCTGCGACCAGTGGCTTGTGTGCGGACCGGAATGCTGTCTCCGGTCCCGAACGTGGGAACTTGTAGCCCGTTACAGTGGCGCAACCGTCCCCGAATCTCACGGGGTTCCCAGACGCCAGGCTGTGTTACGGGGCGAACACATCGTTCGCCGGTTTTCAAAGAGCGAGTCCTTTTTAGGGCCGTGCGCCGGCGTTGCCAAGGAAAAAAAACTGCGCGGTTCGAAAGCCGGAGGTTAAGGCCAAACCAGGGCATGCTGCGCTTGCTGGCTGAGTTTGGAGTATTGCATCCAGGCATCAGCCTGCTTCGACGCAAAAATCCAAAGGTAAGGAAGCGGTCCGCCCTGCCAGCGCCTCCCCTCCTTCATCGCCTCGTTGACGGTCAGCCGGCTGTCTGGATGAATCCCGCCTTGTGGATTGGTCCAGAACGTCACTTCCCATCCTCCGGACTGGTGGAGCGACCCGAAGCACCCGCCCAGTTTGCGGTCGGTGATAAAGTGGGCACGGCGATAATACTGAGGCACGCCCGGGCCACCGACAACGTCCTCCTCCAGCGACCCGCCGATCGCCGGGCGGCAAAACCAATAAGCTTCCACCAAATCCCATGGACGTTCGTCCAGACTTTCCACCCAGACCGGACGCACCAGCGCGAGTCCAAGTCCCTTGAACACGGCGGCACGCACTCGGGCGCGGTAGCCCGCCGGCCCCTCAGTGCCGCGAGGATACTCGACCGTTGCCTCCACCAGCCAGGCGTCCGGTTGGTCCTGGACCCGCAGTTCCAGCAACTGGCTCGCTTCGACCCAATGATCCCGCCCTTGGACTCGCTGATGAACCGCAAACACCAGGCGGCCCAGGACCAAGCCGTCCGATTCAATCCGGTCAAACAGCGCCCCGCTCTTGCCAGAGCACACCCAGGTCGTACCCGCCCCCTGGAAGCGTGCCGACTGCCGCGTTTCGAGCTCCAATGGCGGCACCTTCAAATCAAGGCTTTCCCCCGGCGCCAGTTTCGGGACCAAGGCAGCCGCCACCCCGCCATCCTCGACCACGACCGGCAGGTTTTCGAGGACCTGGTCGGAGGCGTTTAGCAGGGTTATGCCGGCTCCCGGCCTCCGGCCTCCGACAACCCGCTGTTTACTGCCGTCCCAGTTCTGCAACTCCGCGCACCAGCGGTGCCCGGCGGGCAGGTCGAATGGCCGGCGCTCGCCCGGCTGGAGGCGCAAGGTCTCCACCTGGATGCGGCCCTCGACGGCCAGCCGCAAATGGCCGTGCGCGGGCAGGGCGTTGGTGTTGAACACCTCGACCCGGCCCGGTCCGGCAACCAGCCCCAGGTCGGCGGAGATGCGGCTGCGCGCGTGCCGGGCCGCGGCCTGCCGGTTCACCTCGGTCACGACTTTGGTGAAAACGTCGTAAGGCTCATCCTGTTCATTGACCAGGCCGTAATTGCTGTCTTCCGGGAAGGTCGAACTGATTCCCAACGCCGGTTCATCCATCCACATAAAATAGTGGTAACCGACCACGAACGGCAGGTCGGCCATGGCGTTGGCAAAAATGCGGTAGCAAGCCGCCTTTTGCTCCTGGGTATCCACGCGCATCCCGGCGCCGTGTTTGCAGGGCAAGCCGCTGTCCAACGCCGGGAAGCTCCACTCGGTCAAAATCATGGGTTTGCGGACCACGGCATGGTATTCGGCAAGCTGGCGCGGCACTCGCTCGACCACCCCGCCGGTCCCGTCCGGGAGCCAGACGTTTTCGAAATCCACGCGGGGGTAACTGTTGATGGTGAACACGTCGTTGTATTGTCCGGCCGCGGCCAGCACCGGTTTGGGAGCCTGCCCGGCGAAGCGGCACCCCAAAACCAGGTGATCCGGGTCCGCCTCCCGCAGGGCCCGGGATGCCACGCCAAAATACCGGTCGGCAATCACGGACAAAAAGCCTTCGCGCACCTCCTCGAGGGCGGGACTGGCAGCGGGAACGTTGGTGTCGCTCAAGAAAGCCGCTTCGTCGGACCATGCCGTCCCCAGGCGGCGCGTCGCCTGCGCCAAACTGCCATAGTGCTCAACCATCCAGTCATGGAGAGCTTTCTTTGCCGGCCGCGTGGCGGAAAGTTGGAAGACCTCGTCCACCAGATGCCCGCGTTTTCCATACCACTCCAGCTCATTGTCGAGGAACGTGCCGATGCACCACGGGTCGCCCTTCGACTCCCGCGCCATCCGCCGCGCCACAAGGCGGCAGTGACTTTCCCAGCGGGGACTGAAGACATCCGGAAACCCTGTCCAATGGACCGGCCGGCAAATCCACTCGCGGCGGGCAAAACTTGCGCCAAAGGAAGCGAACTCGATGTGCGCCAGCCCGCGATGCCGCAAGGATTTGCTGTGGCCTGCCGGCAGCGTGTTGAAACCCCAGCGCTTGAGACGCTCGAGAGTGGCTTCCGCCCAGGCCGCCTCGCTGCCGTATTTCGCCGCGACGTTCCGGTGGTAGGGGGCATAGCCCAGCGCCTCGCACCAATGGCCGCGATAGTTGATGTGGTCGGTGCCGATGTCGAAGAAGGGCTTGCCTTCGGGGTCCACCAGCCACCAGCGGCCCTCCGCCTCGACGGTGCGGAAAAAGCCGGTGCCTCGGGCCAGGGGTGCTCCCGGGCGCGATGTCCAGGGTGGTATTGGGTCCCTCTTCCCCACCGGCTCAGGGGCCGGTGTCCTGACTGTCACGGTGGCGTTGTCAAAGCGAGCGCGCAGCCCACTGACGCGGACCATGGGCGTCACCACCCGGACCGCCGGGCCGGGCTGATCCAGCCGGTAGCCGAAGCGCGAGACCTCTTCCGTGCCGCGCCATACGCGGCCGACGATATTGGAAGCCGACAAGTCAAGTTCAAGGCGGTAAACTTCCCCGCGCCGCCAGTCGAAGTCTCCGCCCTGACTGGGAAGCGGTTCGAGGCGCGTGGCGGCCTGCCCCTGAGCCTGCCACACCCCATCGAGCATCTCGTGCAATTCAGTAAAATGCCTTCGCTGCCGGCTTTCAGGCGCGGCCACCAGGTTCAGGGCCCAAAAATTGCGCTCGTCGGTCTGCAGCCCGATTCCCGCGGTGAGCCAATCCCCGCCAAGCTCCTCGAGGACCGTCACCTCGCAAGTGTAGCGAATCGAACTCGCCCAGGGCACCGCCCGCCAAACGCTGCTGCCCTCCTCCCCCTCGTATGCATTCTCGACCACTGACCAGGAGGCCGACTGCGGCTCCCAAGCCGGGCCCGCGTCGCTGCCGTGCGGATAAGTCTGAAAACGGTCGGAAAGGTTCTGTCCGCAAGCAAGGGCGGCGCTGAAACAGATGAGAATCAACCCTGCACCGCGACGGAGGCGATGTTGCGGTGGCGGCGGGTCGTGTGGATATGTGCTGAACATGGGCTGAGGATAACGTTTCGCCGGTGCGGATGCAAAACCGGGGCTTGCGCACCGTTGCAGCGGGCCCGGGGACAAAGCCTCGCCCGGAGACGCGGCGGCCCAGCTTCAGTCGGGCGCCAAAAGGCCGGAACCGGGCTAAACCTTGTCCGGCACGACAAACGGCGGCCGGTATTCGCGGGTGAGCATGGCGTTGGCGGCCGGGTCATTCCTGAACTCCATCTTCCCGGGATCGAATTCGAGCGAGCGGCCCAGGCGATACGAGATGTTGGCCAGGTGCACCAGGGCGCAAGTGTAAAAGCCTTCGCGAATGTCACCGTTGGCGCAAGCGGGGTCGCCGGCGCGGATGGCTTCGATGAAATGGCGATAATGGTTCGCTTCGCCCTGGCCGGTTGGGCCGGGCTCGAGCTGGGGGCCCATGAAGGCGCGCCATTCGTTTACGTTTTTCGCCAGGTATCCTTTGGCGCCGAAGAACAGGTTGCCGACCACGTTGGCGGCGCTGGTCATGTAGGAATGGGCCGCTTTTTCCGGCGCCAGATCGAGTTCGCGATTGACATACCAGTGGCGGACCTCGAACTGGAGGAGCTTCTTTTTGTCGCCGCCGCCCGCAGGGCTGGGGAACTCGAACACCGCGAGCAGCACGTTGGGGGTCTGCTGATCGTCCTGGAACATGACGTGGCCGCCCATGGCGCAAACGCGCGTGGGCAGCGTCACGCCGAGCCCCCAGCGCGCGATGTCCATCTCGTGGACGCCCTGATTGCCGATGTCGCCGTTGCCGTAGTCCCAATGCCAGTGCCAATTGTAGTGAAAGCGGTTGCGCGAGAAGGGCCGTTTGGGCGCCGGCCCGAGCCACAGGTCATAATCCACCCCCGCCGGCACCGGCTCATCCGGGGTGTGCTTGATGGTATCCCGGCGCTTGTAGCAAATGCCTTTGGCCATATAGACCTCGCCCAATCCGCCCTCATGCAGGAACTGGGCCATGGATTGCGCGCACGGATTCGACCGCTGTTCCGCGCCATCCTGGACCACGATTCTCGGATATTTCGCCGCAGCCTCGACCAGCTTTCGCCCCTCGAAAAAGTTGTGGCAGCAGGGTTTTTCGACTGAAACGTGTTTCCCGGCCTGGATGGCCCAAATGGCGGCCAGCGCATGCCAGTGATTCGGCGTGACGACCGAAACGGCGTCTATGCTCCGGTCCTCGTACAAACGGCGCAGGTCGGTATAAGTTTTCGGGGCGGGCTTGTCCTTGAGGCGCTTTTGGATCACCTCGGCGAACAGGTTCTGGTCCACGTCGCAAAGCGCGGCCACCTCGACGTTGGGAAGCTTCGCGTATTCGGCGATGTGGTTCTGGCCCATGCCATGGATGCCGATGACCGCCACGCGCACCCGTTCGTTGGCGCCTTTAAAGCGGTCTGCCTGTCCCCAGAGCAGCGGGGCTTGGGCCAGAGCTGCCACGCCAACGGTCGAGGTACGGAGGAAAGCCCGCCGAGTCTGCGGGCGATGGGATTCCGAGGGTTTCATAACAAGGGGGGAGTTCAAGGTGGCGGATAGGTGCTGGTGTAAAAGCCCTGGGTATGCGGAGCTGGCAGCGTGACTTCCCGGATCACCACACTGCCCCGGTCCTCGAGCTGCACCATGGCCGAAGGCACAACCACGGACCATTGGATCAGGTTTGTCGAGTATTGGAAGACGCGCCCCAAGTCGGCGGCGTTCTTTCGCTCGGTGAAACGCAACTTCACTTTGTCCGGGCCTTCGAAGCCGCTTAATTCGACGCACGGCAAAGCATCGGGGGTCAGCGGATCCGAACCCAGATAGTATTCGACGCGGTTCAAGCGCCCGTCTCCATCGGGATCCCCTTCCGGCAACAGCGCGAGGGCGTTGGTCTGGCCCCGGCGAACCAACAGCCAATCTTTCCATTGGTCGTAAGAGGGGGTCAGGGGTTCAATCATCACCTCCCGGAATTCCACCCGCGCCACGCTGTTCGAGGTGCGGCTGGCGACAGCGAGCCCGGCCTCCAAACGCGGGTTCAGCGGCAAATCAATCGTTCCGAGAGGGGTCCAGAACCGGCCGTCCGTTGAGCCGTAAGCCGAGAACAAGTCTCCGAACCGGACCAGGCGAAGCCAGGCCGGCAGCGGCAGGTTCGCACCGGCCGCATTTGTGGTCGCGGTGTTGAAAACCGGGCGGGCCTGCAAACGGACGCCGTTGGTGGGTGTCGGCGTGAGGTGAAGAAAAACGTTGGGGGCCCCGGGTTTCAGCCCCTGCCGGAACATGACTCCGGCTTGCGCATTCGGGTCTTCGCCATCAAGCCCCTGGAGGCAGGCCGTGATTTGCGCATCCCCATCAATTTCAGATGCCGCGAAGCCAAACTGGTCATAGGTCCCTGCGATGGCCGACCCCGCGGCGGCCAGCGTAAAGTTCGTGGATTCGACACTCGCCCAGGCAGGCACGGCGGGCAAACCGATATTGTGCAACTTCCACATCGGTGGGAGGTCAATCACCGTCAGAAACCGAACGAATCGGTCGCCCGGAAGCAACCCCCCCGCCATCGCGCGCACCGGCAGAGCCCCGAGGAAGTAGTTACCCGGTTCGGGTAGCGCGGTGGTGAAGGGAGCGGTGGTATCAGCGGGGCCGGCCGGAACATCGTTGCGGGCGAACTGCACCCAATTGACCACGCCCTCAACCTGCGCCATGAGCACGGCATTCGAGCCCGGGATTTCCCGCCGATTCACTGTGATGCCGTTGGTCACAGGCTGCAGGACCGTCCCCGAGTTCGGGTCGGCCAGAGCCAGAGAAATCACTTGCGGGATGCCGGTGGAAAGGTCGCCGTGGGTGAGGGTCGTCCAGGCTGGAAAGTGGTCGTCGAAGCCGCCGGGACGCCAATGGTTGATGACCAAGTCTTGAAAAACCGGCATGGACGCGAGGCCGCAGCGACGAACGTAATGATTGTGGCCCACATCGTAGGCGTTGGCCCGTATCTGTTCGCCCACGTAGTTTCCGGTAAAGGTCGCATCGCACGGGGGCTGGCGCAGGCCCATAAACAACTCGGCGAAATACTCGAGATTCCGCGCGTATTGCGGCCGCGGGTCGGCATCGAGCGTGATTCCGTACAGGTCCACGTCGTGTTTCCAGACCACCTCGGCAGCTTGGGCCCAAACGGTCAGGGTGTATTGGGGATGAACCGTGTCGCGGCAGACCTCGTAAATCGAGTCGTCGTTGTAGGCATCCACCGCCTGGTTGATCCCGATCAGGCGGTCCCGCCAGGTCTTGATGCCGGCGTTGAAGCGGTCCCGGTTCTCCTGGTAAGCCCCGATGCTGATCATCGCCAGCGCCGCCGAAGCCCCCCAATTGTTGTTGCGCGTGGCACTCTTGGCGGATTCCACGTAGAGGTAATCCAGCATGCGGTCGAACTGCGCGATTTCAGCCGGTGACCAGGCGGCGCTCCCCCCGTCAAAATACCGCACCAAGTCCGCCGCGGCGACCCAAATGGGGGCCGCCCAGGCGGCTTCAAGCTGAATTTGCGAGGTGGAGGTTCCGGGGGCGGGACTCATGGTCTGGAACGTGTTGGCCCAATCGTTGAGGATTTGGCGGGCCTTGTCCCGATAGCGGGGGTCGCCGGTCATCACCCAGCGCAGCGCCAGGCCGCGGGCGGCATGCGCGTCCCGCCGATATTGGGTTTCGCTGGGGGAGGTGCCGCTGCCCACCACCACGACATTGGAGTAAGGCACATGCTGGTAGCTCAGCGACGCCAGGCCCGAGCCGAGCAGTTGCGACCAGCCGGCCGCGGCCGCCGAGCCGGGTTCGGCATTGACGCGGTAGCGGATGCGTTCGAGCTCCTCCTGGGTGTTGTAAACGCTCGGATGCACAAACGGCCGCGGGGGAATCGAAGGCGGGACCGGCGGGTCCTCAGGCACAAATCCATCCGTGACGATTCTCAGGCCATCGAGCAGTTTGACATTATCGAAATACGCCAGCACCCCGGTTTCGGTTGACCACGTGCGGAAGGCCACGGCGGCCGGCGAGCGGGTCGAGGCGTCCGTGGCAATCGTCAGCGCATAAACGGTTTCGCGGGTCTGCCAGTTGTAGTACCACACCTCCATGGTTTTGGCCGGCAACAGGCCGCCATTAAAGGGTTGAGCCTCGGCGGTGTGGTTGAGCACGAGACTGAACGTGAGCCGGGTGTCGCGCGGATAGTTGGTTGTTCCGGAGTTGGTGAGGGAAGTTCCCGCCGTGGCGTTGAAGCTCACGGTTCCCGCCGCCAGCGAAATGCGCGCGAACGCGCCATCCACATTGATGTCGCTGGTGCCGGCGGCGTACCCGGTCACCAGGTAGCCCGCCGAGGAGGAGGGTTCATAATAATCGAACGCGAACGTGCTGGTTCTGCCGGCCAGTTGAGCGGACCAATCGCCGGAGAACACCTTCCTGCCCGCCCCGCTGATGCGGAGATAACTGTTATTCGAGCCAAAGTAACCTGCGGACGACTCCAGAGTGGCGCCGACGACCTGCGGCCACAGGGCCGGGTTGGGCACCGCGCCACCCCACTCGAAGTTGTCCTCGAGGATGGCGCTTTGGGCAAACGCGGCCGCGCTGGAGAGCGCCAGAGCCAGAAGCAGCGCGCGGGAGGAACAGGGCGCAACCCTCATTTCGCGTACATCTTTCGCAGTCGTGCCATGAAGCAGGGGTCGGCGCACGCCAGGTCCGCCCGCCGTTGGGCGGCCAGCAACGCGCCATAAACCCGCGCGTCACGCACCAACATTTCCAGTCGCAGTCTCAGGTTGTCGCTGGCCACCTGGCCATCCTTGACATCCACCTTTTCGGCCACACTGATGCCATAAGGCAGCGTCCAGGCGTAGCATTGCCGCGCCACGGTCCGGAGCTGGTCGGTTACCGTCAATCCCTTCTCATGCGACGCAACCACCGTGGCGAAGAGCTTGCCGGCGAACTCGTGCCAGAAATGGTCGAGGAAGTTCTTCAGTGCGCTGCCAATGCTCCCGTGATAGTCAGGGCTGCCCAGCACAAACACGTCGGCGGCGCTGACCCGCGCGCGCAGGGGCTCGAAGCCCGGCTCGAGATGGGCGGTGTCCGGGTTGTAGAGCGGCAGGGGCTCCTGCCTCAGGTCCAGCACGTCCACCGAACAGCCCGTTTCCTCGAGGCGTTTTGCCAAATGAAGAATGACGACACGCGTTACCGATTGCTGTTGCAGGCTGCCGGTAACGGCCATGATGCGCGGCCCAGGCTCAACCATGATGCAAAGCTAGCAACAAAAGCGGGCCTTGACAATGGCGGGATGTGATCGGCCGGTCGCATGGAGCGGGCCGCCCCGCTTCCGCTCCGCCGGGAATCCAGGCGCGCCTCCGCTTGACGCGGGGCCATAATGCCCTACGCTATGACCGCATTTCACGCAAAGCGAATATGGCCAGCAAACAAATCATCAAACCCGCCGGTTCGGCCCCCGCCGTCGGCCCTTACAACCATGCCGTGCGCGTTGGCGACCTGCTGTTTTGCGCCGGACAAATCCCGCTGGACCCCGCAACGGGTAATCTGGTTGCGGGCGATATCAAGGTCCAGACCGAACGCGTGCTTCAAAACATCCAGGCGATTCTGGAGGACCAAAAACTCACTTTCGCCCATGTGGTGAAGACCACGGTGTTTCTGACGAACTTGGGCGACTTTGCCGGGATGAACGAAGTTTATGCGAAGCACTTCACCGGCGATTATCCCGCGCGGTCCACGATTCAGGTGGCGGCCCTCCCCAAGGGGGCCCAGGTGGAGATTGAAGTCGTGGCTCACTACTGACGCGAGCGAGGTTCAGTGGGGACCATGCCTGCCGGATTCTATCTCCTCATCGGTCTGCTGGTTGGCGGCTTGCTGGGGCTGCTGGTCGGATGGTTCTGGGGCCGGGGACGCGCCGCGCCCGCCGACGACCGCCTGGCCAATGAGCTGCGGCAGCAACTGGCGCAGCGAGAAGTCGAACTGACAACCGCCCGCGCCGACGCCACCCGTGAACTTGCCGCCCGCGCCACGGCCGAGGCGCGTTGCCAGGCGGCGGAGCAACTGCTGGCCGAGCAGCGGGCACTCCACGAGCGAACCCTGCAGGAGGCACGCGCGGCCCAGGAAAAGGCCCTGACCGACCTGCGGGAAGCCTTTCGAGCCCTGAGTGCGGAGGCTTTGCGCCAGAGCGCGCCGGATTTCCTCCGGCTGGCCGAACAGACCTTCGGCAAATTCCAGGAAGCTGCGCGCGGGGACCTGGAAAAGCGCCAGGAATCCATCAAGTTGCTGGTCGAGCCTTTGAAACAACATCTCGAGGCTTACCAGCGCCGGCTGCAACAGGCCGAAAACCTGCAAGCCTCGACGCTGGGCGAGGTCAAGAAGCAGCTCGATCAACTGGCGCAGCAAAGCCAGGCTCTGGCCCAGGAAACGCAGCAGTTCCGCGCCGTGTTAAAATCCAATCAGGCGCGGGGACGGTGGGGGGAGGAAACGCTGCGGCGGGTCGTCGAGGCGGCCGGCATGAGCGCCCACTGCGATTTCGTGGAACAGGCCCAGGCGGGCGACGCCAAACCGGACCTGCTGGTCCACCTGCCGGGGGACCGGTTGATCATCGTGGATGCCAAGGTCCCCGACCTGGATTTCCTCAGCGCGCTCGAGGCGGCGGACCCGTCAAAGCGGTCGGAGTCCCTGGCGGCGCATGCCGCCAAGCTCAAGGCAACGATCCGGGCGCTGGCGGACCGCGACTATCCCAGCCAGTTTCCCAACGCGCTGGACCACGTGGTGCTTTTTCTTCCCGCCGAGTCCCTGTTCAGCGCGGCACTCGAAGGCGATCACGATTTGATCGTCTGGGCGGCGGCCCGGCGCATTCTGCTGGCCACACCGGCTTCCCTCATCGCCCTGCTCCGCTCGGTGAGCGTGAGCTGGCAGCAACATGCCCAGACCGAAAACGCGCGCAAGATTGCCGACGCCGCCCGGGAGCTGTATCAGCGGGTCGGCAAGTTCGCCGAGCACTTCGCCAAAATCGGGGCGGGTCTCGAGCGCGCAACCTCCGCTTTCAACGAAGCTTCCGCCAGCTTCCAAAGCCGGGTTCGCCCCGCCGGAGAACGGCTGGCTGAACTGGGCGGCGGCGTGGCCGGGAAGGAAATCACGGAAGTCCAACCGGTGGACACCGCACTGCGTCTGCCTCCGAGTGGGGGCGGCGATTAACCCCGGCTCGAGGTCGGGACCAGGCCGCCGGGCGAATGGTTCAGCGCGGCGGTTGCGGAGTGAAGGTGGGGCCTGCACACCGCGGACCGTCTTTCGTCCAGACCAGCGGGTCAATGCACATCCAGCGCTTCTTCATGGCGGCATCCCAGGCGTGATAAACCAGGTACTGCCCCCGGCCATCCGGCGCCGGCACGATCGAGTGGTGTCCCGGGCCCCGCACGTGGCCCGGAATCCCGCTCAGCACGCGCGCGCGGTCGCCCTGCCCCTCGTACGGACCCAAGGGATGATCGGCGACAACGTAATCCACCCCGTAGCGTTCCGTCTGATAATTTGAGCCGCTGTAAAAGCAATAGTAACGGCCCGCGTGCTTCACGACGCACGGCCCCTCGATCGTGTGCCAGTCAAACGTCGCGCCATAAACATCCATGCGCCGCTTCGCTTCATAAAGCGTCCAGTCATACCGGGCCCGGACCACCACGCGGCAATCGCCCGCCAGTCGAGTCATGTCCAGCAGCCGATCCACCACCAGGGCCGTCCCGGCATGCTCCCCCGGCGCGCTATTGGTAAAGTTCCGGGCGTAGAACAAGTACCACTGGCCGTCGTCGTCGCGGAAGGGAAACGCGTCAATGGTGAAACGGTTTGTCTCGCAGTCAACCAACTTCACCCCCACATCATTGTACGGGCCTTCGGCCTGATCGCTCACCGCCACCCGCAGTTCGAATTTCTCCGGCTCCACTCCTCCCATCGAGTAATAGAGGTAAAACCGGCCTTCGTGCACCGTAACTTCCGGCGCCCAGTAATGATAACGCTTGTCGGTGGTTGGCGGTGTCAGCGCTCCCCCAACCTCCTCCCAATCCACCAGATCGGGGGACCGGAGCACCCGAAAGATGCGCCCGTCGGGCAGCGGCCGGTTGCCGGTGGTTCCAAAGGCATAGTAAAGGCCCCGGTAACGAATGACGGAGGGGTCCGGCATCGAGCCGGCATAGACCGGATTGGTGTAGCTGATGGTCGAGCGCGCCGCGCCCGGCTTCACGCCGGGCGAGCTGGAGCAACCGGTCAGGAACAGAAGGCTCAGCCCGGCCGCCGCCACAGCGACACCCTGACAGCCCGCCCATCGCCGTCCTGCCGAGCCGGTCCGGGGTAAAGCCGTGGCGCCGCAGTCGTTTTTTATATCAATCAACGCTGTCTTCATATTCGTGCATGCCGGGGCGGACAAATTGCGCCGCCAGCATTCAAGGGTTCGCCCCTCCTGTCAATCCCCGCCCCGTGCTGAATCACCCCAGCGGGCCCGCCGCGCGCACGCTGGCCGCATCAGAATTTCAAGTTCCATTCGTCGAGCGTGTATTTCTCGCGGGCGAGTTTGCGGATGCGGTCAAACGGGAGGTCGTCGCAGGGGGTGACGGCCTGCCAGGCCGCGCGAAGCGTCTCCTTGAGCACGGCGGACTCCAGGCGCAGGTTCAGCAAAAAATCGCGGTGCGACCGGTGGGCGCGATAACCCGGCTGACGGGAGGGCATGCGGAGGGTCTTTTCCACCATCTCCAAATCAAGGTCGAGGAGGAAGCATCCGTGGAAGACGAGGAACCGGCGGCGGCGGCGCTGGGCGTTCCCCGAGCATTTCAGGCCCCCGATCGCGAGGTCGGTGTCGCCACGCCTTTCGACCGGCACTCGCAGCAAAGCGGAGAGGGCAACCACGTGTTTGTCCAGAACGTAGCCGTTGGTCGAGTGAATTCCGGCGAGAGGGCCGGAGGCATCCACCGGCAGGAACAAAGCGTAGTTGAGGCAACCCGGCCCCTGCAGCACGGTTCCCCCCCCGGAAAACCGCCGCAGAACCGGAATGCCGGCCGTGGTGCAAAACGTCAGGTTCACCTCGGTTTGAACGTGATTGGCATATCCCACGACCACCGCATAAGCGGACGGTTCCCAGAACCGCAGAAGCGGCCCCCGGCTCCCCTCTTCGCAACAGTCCAGCAACACCTCTTCGCACGCGAGGTTCTCTTCCACCGACTCGAATGTAAAATCGCAATACTTCATCAGCTTCTCCGGAAAGCCGGGCATCGAGCCGGAGTTAAGCGGGGATTGACCGGGAGGACAAGCGCAGATGCGCCCACACGGCCGGGACGATTCAGGGGGACACGGAGGCGGGCGCGGCCGCTTGTGGGCCGGCACGGGGCCTGCGATAGTGGAGGGCGCATGCGGCTTCATTTTCAAACCTTGGGCGCGGGCGAACCGCTGATCGTGTTGCACGGTCTGTTTGGGTCGCTGGACAATCTGCATTCGTTCAACCAGCGGATGGCGGAGCGCTACCGCGTCTATGCGGTGGATCAGCGCAACCACGGGCGGTCCCCCCACAGTCCCGAGATGGATTACGGCTTGATGGCGGAGGATTTGTTCGAGTTGGTGCAGGCGGAGAGGTTGTCCGCCGTGCGGCTGGTGGGCCACTCGATGGGGGGCAAGACGGCCATGGAGTTTGCGCTTCGGTTCCCGCAACGCGTGGCGGCCCTCGTGGTGGCGGACATTGCGCCGAAAGCGTACCCGCCGCACCATCAGCAAATCCTCGAGGGACTGCTGGCCCTGGACTTGAGCCGGCACCAGACCCGCCGGGAGGTGGAAATGGCGCTGGAGCCTTGGGTGCCTGAGCCGGGCGTACGGCAGTTTCTCCTGAAGAGCGTGACACGTCACTCCTCCGGACATGCCTTTGCTTGGAGAATGGGGCTCCAGGAAATCGCGGCCAATTACGAGCGCCTTCGCGAAGCAGTTGCCGGCGGACGAACTTACCCGGGCCCCACGCTTTTTATTCGTGGCGAACGCTCAGCCTATCTGAGCGAGGCGGACCTCGAGCCGGCCCGACAACTGTTCCCGGCCGCAAGAATGGAGGTCGTTCCGGGGGCAGGGCATTGGCTGCATGCGGAGGCGCCGGAGGTTTTTTATCGGCTGGTTGCGGCGTTTCTGGCCGGGTGCGCGGTTTGAGTTTAGCGTGGGGGTGGCGGTTGAGAATAAACAGCGGTGTGGAAAATTGCGGATAGCCCTTCCGTAGAGGTCCTGAATGGACAAATCTTGCCCCAGGGGATGGGTGCAGTTACCGTGTTTGCAGAGAACACCGATGAGCGGATTACCGCAGCATACGATCATGAGAAAAAACCCCGCACTAATTTTCGTTTGCCTTGGCCTGGCCACCGGTTGCGCGTGGGTCGCCCGCGCCGCCGACGCCGTCGTCCCGGGTCCCCGATCTTTGTCAGGGGTCGCCCAAGCCAAACGGGCGGACTGGCAACAACGACTCACCCTGGGCCCTGGCGACCTGCTCAACCTGATGCTGTTCGACCAGCCGGAGACCGCGCGCACCGAGGTGCCGATTGGTCCCGATGGCCGGATCACATTTCTCCAGGCGCGGCAGATTGTCGCCGCCGGCCTGACCATTGATGAGTTGCGCGCCAAGCTGGATGAAGCGCTGAGCAACTACTACCAGAATCCTCGCACCATCGTCACCCCCGCTGCTTACAACAGCAAGAAGTACTATGTCCTCGGCGCCGTGGTGAACAAGGGGGTCTATAACCTCGACCGGCCCCTGACCATCATCGAAGCCGTCGCCCGCGCCGGGGGGCTGGAAACGGGCCTTTATGAACAACGCTCGGTGGAGCTGGCGGATTTGTCGCGGAGCTTTATTGTCCGCAACGGCGACCGGCTGGCCGTGGACCTCGAACGCCTGTTCCAGCGAGGGGACCTGGCGCAAAACGTTCCCCTGGCGCCCGGCGACTACCTCTACTTCGCGTCGGCAACGGCCAACGAAATCTATGTGTTGGGGGAGGTCGCCCGGCCGGGCATCGTGGCCTACGCGCCCAAACCGACGGTCATCAGTGTCATCAGCTCGCGGGGCGGTTTCACCCGGAAATCCTTCCGGAGCAAAGTGCTGGTGGTGCGCGGCTCGCTCTCGACTCCCGAGACTTTCATGGTTAACACCAGCGACATCCTGGCGGGCAAGAGCCAGGACTTCAAACTCCAGCCCCGCGATATTGTTTATGTGAGCGAGAATCCCTGGGTGAAGGTCGGCGACGTGCTGGACATTGCGGCCCGGGCCTTTATGCAGTCGTTTGTGGTCACGGCCACGACGCGAAAGGTCGAACCCCTCATCAACGACTCGATTATTGACAGGTGATCACCATGAAAAAACTGACGTTAATCGGTTATTCCTGCCTGGTGGGCGTCCTGGCTGCCGGTTGCAAGAGCACCCCTCCTCCCAAGGCGCAATTCACCGAGCCCTCGGTCACGTTCACCGCCGTCGAGTCCACCAACCGGCTCAGCTCCGACCTGTTGCGGCCCGACACGGGCGACTTCACCCTGGGGCCGGGAGACCAACTGGAAATCGAGATCATCGGTCAGCCCGCCAGTCGAAGCCGCACAGCGGTGGGACCGGATGGAAAAATCTACTTCCATTTGCTGCCCGGGATGGATGTGTGGGGAATGACCCTCGACCAGACCCGGCAGGCCCTCGAGCAAGGGCTTTCGAAATACCTCAGCCAGCCGCAGGTGAGTCTGACCTTGCGGGCGGTTGGCAGCCGGCACGTCTGGATGGTGGGCCGGTTGAACCGTCCGGGAATCTATCCCATGCCGGCTCCCATCTCCCTGCTGGAAGCCATCGCCCTGGCGGGCGGCACCGCCCGCTCGGTTTCGCCAGCCAATTCGGAGGAACTGGCCGACCTGCGGCACAGTTTTGTCATGCGCAACGGCCAGGCGCTCCCGGTGGATTTCCAGCGCCTGCTCCGCGAGGGCGATACCTCGCAGAACATCATTCTCCAGCCCGATGACTTTGTGTTCATTCCCTCGAGCCTGGCGCAGGAGGTTTATGTCCTGGGAGCCGTGCGGAATCCCCGCGCCATCCCTTATACGGAGACGCTCACCCTGGTGTCAGTGTTGACAGGCGCCGATGGTCCGGCCCGGTTCGACTACCTGGCGCGTTATGAGCAAGGGCTGCAAAACGACGCCTATCTGTCCCAAATCGCCATCGTGCGGGGCTCGCTGGCCGAACCCCAAATTGCGGTTGTGGATTTCGGTGCTATCATGAAAGGCAAGGCGCCGAACGTGAAACTGGAGCCGGGAGACATTGTGTATGTTCCGAATTCGCCGTACCGAATTCTGAAATCGTACCTCAACATGGTGGTGAACACCTTTGTGAGCACGGTGGCGGCGAATGAGGGCATTCGGGCTGCGGGCGGCGACCAAGGCACCTCGGTCAGCATTCCTGTGACCAACCAGTAGGCAGGCCGGCCGCCGGAGTGGCAGTTTGACGGGTTTGTCGTTTTGAGCAGTCAGAAGAAGTATCGTAGTATGTCGCGGTCGAAGGTGAGCAAACCCCAGGCGAAGCCCGCGCCGGTTCGACGCTTGCGCGCCCGCGGCGAGCGCCGCGAGGGTTCGGCGGCCCGCCCGCCCGCCGGCCTGACTGACCCGAAGGCGGAGCCAAAGTCCGCCGCAGATCAAAAGACGGCGCAACATGCCGCCGCCCTGGCAGGCTCCCATTCTCCCGAAGTCATTGAGAAGATCAAGGAGCTGCTCCGTCTGCACCAGGAACAGGGGTATCTGACCTACAATGATGTGAACGAGGCGCTGCCGGATTCGCTGATTGGGCCGGAGGAACTGGACCAAATCTATGTTCAGTTGCGAAATCTGGACGTGGAGATTGTGGACCAAGCCGAGGTGGACCGGGTTCGCCAGCCGGAGGAAGAGGAGGAGGAACGCTCGCGGCTGGACGTGCTCGACGACCCCGTGCGCATGTACCTCCGCCAGATGGGCCAGGTGCCCTTGCTGACCCGCGACCAGGAAGTGCAGATTTCCCGGCGCATCGAGCAAGCCGAAAACCAGGTGCGAAGGATTCTTTACGGCTTCGGCTTTACGGCCAAGGAGCACATCAGCCTCGCCGAGAAGCTCGTTTCCGATCCGCCGAAAGAGCGATTTGACCGGGTGGTCCTGGACAAGAAGGTGGAAAGCCGCGACAGCCACCTGCGGCTGCTGCGCAAGCTGATTGCCACCGTTGGGGATTTGGATCAGCAGGCCGACCGGCTGTATGCCAGTTGGGTGGACTGCAGGAACCGCGCCGCGCGCAAGCGGCTGGAGGCCGAACTGGGCCAGGTCGAGCGAAAGCTGCAGGCGTCCTTCCGGCGCTTCGCTTACAAGCAGAAGGTCACGGAGGAGATGACCCTGGTCGCGGAAAACACTTACGAGCACATCCTGGCCTGCCAGGCGGCGCTGCAGGAACTGGCCGGACGGGAACACGAACCCGAACACCAAAAGCGGTGGCAGGAGGAGCAGGCGCGTTTGCGGGCGCTGGAGCGGCTGGTCCGCCAGCCGGCCGAACGTTTCAAACAGGCGTTCCAGCAGATGAAACTGCACGCCGGCCGGGCTACGCAGGCCAAAACCGAAATGGTTGAGGCCAATTTGCGCCTGGTCATTTCCATCGCCAAGAAATACACCAACCGCGGCCTTTCGTTCCTGGACCTGATTCAGGAGGGGAATCTGGGCCTGATGAAAGCCGTCGAACGGTTTGAATACCGGCGCGGCTACAAGTTTTCCACTTATGCCACCTGGTGGATCCGCCAGGCGATCACCCGTTCGATTGCCGATCAGTCCCGCACCATTCGCATCCCGGTGCACATGATCGAAACCATCAACAAACTGACCCGCACCCAAAAACGGCTCCTGCAGGATATTGGCCGCGAACCCACCTGCGAGGAAATCGCGGACGACATGGGCCTGCCCATTGAGCGGGTGCGGGCGCTGTTAAAACTGGCTCAACAACCGATCTCCCTGCAGGCTCCCATCGGCGACTCCGAGGACGCGCGCATCGGCGATTTTATCGAGGATAAGAACTCCGAGAACCCCGTCGAGGTCACGAGCTTCAGCCTCTTGAAAGACAAACTGTCCGGCGTCCTGGCGAGCCTCACCGAGCGCGAGCGCCAGGTATTGGAATTGCGCTTCGGTTTCGGGGACGGCCAGGCCCGGACGCTCGAAGAGGTGGGCCGACAGTTCCGGGTCACCCGGGAGCGCATCCGTCAGATCGAAGCCAAGGCCCTCAGAAAAATGCGGCATCCCACCCGCCTTCGCCACCTCGACGGCTTCCTCGAAATCGAACAGCCGGAGGATTGAGGGGGTGGCCCGGCCCCGGGCGGTTTCAAACGCCCCCTGCCCTGCCGCGCCCCCCGTCAACTTCGCGTTCTGGAACGGCGGCGCGTTTTCCCGGATCAAGGCACGTTAAAACCGATTACACGTTTGAAAAAGTCACCCGCCACGGCTACGTTCAGAGTGAGAGTCTGATATGCTCGAGGACCGTTACTATATGCGACAATCGCCCTTTGATGGCCGCCGGTCGGCGACCGTCACCCTGCTGATTGTCAACGTGGCATGCTTTTTGGCCCAGTGGGTCCTCTATCGTTTCAGCGCGCAGGATCTCGACCGCTTTTTCGCGCTGAGCTTGTGGGGCATGCAGCACGGCTATGTTTGGCAGTTGCTCACCTACCAGTTCATGCACGCGGGGTTTTTGCACCTGCTGTTCAATTGCTGGGCGATTTACGTGTTTGGACGCGACGTCGAGGATGCCCTGGGCCTCAAACGTTTTCTTGTGCTCTACCTGGCCAGCGGTGTGATCGGCGGAATGTTTCAAATCCTCATGGGGGTGCTGCTGGGTGGCGGATTCGGCGGAGCGGTGGTGGGAGCCTCCGCGGCTGCGTTCGGCTTGGCGGCCGCTTTTGCCGTGCTTTTCCCCGACCGCCTGCTGCTATTGTTCTTCATTATCCCCCTGCGGGCCAAATACCTGCTTCTGCTGTGCGGCGTGCTCGCCCTGTTGGGAATTCTGTCTCCGGGGGACAACATTGCGCACGCGGCGCACTTGGGAGGGATGGTGTTTGGTGTGTTCTTTATCCGCTACGCCATGCATTGGGATTTAGGGTGGTTCAAGCCGGGCCCGGCACGCCGGGCCAAACCGATTATGCGGGTGATTTCCGGCAGACGCCCGACGTGGAACCGCGGCAAGCCGGTCACCCCCGATGACCTGCCTCCGGATGAATTTCTCAGCAAGGAAGTGGACCCCATTCTGGACAAGATCTCCGCACACGGCATTCAGAGCCTGACGGAGCGCGAGCGCCGCATCCTCGAGGCGGCCCGCGAGCGGATGGCCAGACGCTGACTTGGGCCCTTCCACTCGGCGAGGAGACCGCGGGAATCGGAGGCGGCAACCTGAGGCGCACAATCCGCCCGCAGGGCTTCGCGTCCCCCTCAACGCGGCAGGCTCGCCGCGAGAACTGAAAGGAAGCCGGGCTCAACTTGGAGGCACGGCTTAAGTGCGTTATACTGGCCCCAATGATGAGGCTTTGGTTGGCAGCGGGCATATTGTCACTCGGCACCCTCGCTCCGGCAGTGGACGTGGCGGAACAACTCGCCCTGGCAGGGGTGACGGAGTTCAAGGCCGCTTACCGTGCCTGGGATGCCGACCGCTTCAAGGCCGCCGCGGAACAGTTCCGGGCGGCGGCCGAAAAGGACCCCACTTGCAGTCTTTATTTCTACTGGCTGGGGACCGCGCACTTCCATCACATGCTTCAACTGCGGTCACAGCCGCCCGCAGCCGCCAGCCAGGCAGCCGCGCAAAAGGCCATGGACGCGGCCTCGACCGCGTTAAACACCGCCATAAAGCTCGACGACCGCCACGCGGAAAGCCACGCTCTGCTCGGAACGCTTTACGGCATGCGAATCGAGGGCAACCTGATGCGAGCGGCTCGTTTTGGGCCGCGCGTGCAGAAGCATCGCGAGAAGGCGCTGGCTTGCGGGCCTGACAATCCTCGCGTGATGTATTTGATGGGGACAAGTCAGTTCAGCACGGCGAAGAAACGCCCGGCAGTGCGCGATGCCCTGACCACGTTGCAGGCCGCCGAAAAGTTGTTTGAGACCGAGGCAAACCAGGCAGCCGGGCCGCTGGACCCGAGATGGGGTTATAGCTCCTGCCTGACCTTCATCGGCCGTGCTCAGGAGCTGCTGGGGCGGTTTGCCGAGGCGGAGCAGTACTTCCGGAAGGCGCTTTTAAGTCATCCGACGGACCACGAGGCCCGGGCCGGGCTCGCGCGAGTGACCGGTCAAAGAAGAAGTTAACTTCGGGAAAAAGCATGGGACCGGCGCTGATTTTGCTGTTCATCACCGCGGGACTTTGGGCCGCAGGCTTTGGCCTGGCCGGACGTCTGCTGAGCCGCCCCTTGAGGAAGGGTTCCGCCGCGCCTCGCAGCGTGAGCGTGATCATTCCGGCGCGCAACGAAGAACACAATCTGCCACGCCTCCTGCGCTCCCTGACTGGCTCATCGCTTGCACCACTGGAAATTATTGTGGTGGACGATGGGTCGGTGGACCGGACAGCGCAAGTGGCTCGCGAACTCGGCGCCGAGGTTTTGGCCTCCCAGGCCTTGCCGCCGGGGTGGCGAGGCAAAACCTGGGCCTGTTATCAGGGAGCAAAAGCCGCCGCCGGCGAATGGTTGGTTTTTGTGGATGCGGACACCTGGTTCGAGCCCTCAGGGTTGGAGAAGGCACTGTCCGCCTGCCCCGGCGGAGCCTTCTCGGCCGGACCCTATCATGTCGTCGAGCGGCCCTACGAACAGCTCTCGCTATTCTTCAATCTCAACATGGTGGCGGGCACGGTTCCTGACCGACTGTTCGGGCAGATGCTGGTGGTGGACCGGCAAAGCTATTGGCGCGTCGGTGGGCACGAAGCGGTGCGGGGGCGAATTCTGGAAAACTTTTGGCTCGGGACGCGGTTCCGGGCGGCCGGGGTGGGCGTGGGGAGCGTTGCCGGCCGCGGCATTCTCTCGTTTCGGATGTATCCGAACGGGTTAAGAGAGTTGCTGCAAGGCTGGACGAAGGGGTTTGCCTCCGGCGCCGGCAAGACGCCGCCGGGGGTTTTGCTGCTGATTGTGGGGTGGATGACCGGTCTGATGCTGGCCCCTTTGGGCGGATTGATTTCGGGGGACTGGATCCCCTGGGGGACAATTTACCTGTTGTGCGCGGGCCAGGTACGATGGTTCAGCCGTCAAATTGGGGCCTTTCGATGGTATGCGGCCGCGTTTTATCCGGCGGCGCTGGTGTTCTTTTTCATCCTGTTTGCCTGGTCCGCCCTGCGTTCTGGAAGAAAGGTGCGGTGGAAAGGGAGAGAGATTCTTGCGGATTGACCTGCCAATCGAATGGGTCATCGCGCTGAACCTGTGCGGTTGGCCGGTGATTCAGTTGAGCCTGGCCTGGCTCTTCACCCGGATGCCCGCCACCTGGTTCAGCAGGCCGCCGGCTGCCTGCGCGTGGGAAAAAGACGGGCGCATCTACGAGCGCGCCTTCGGAATCAAGAGATGGAAAGACCGTTTGCCAGACGGCGCGCGGTGGTTTGCCGGGGGATTTGCCAAGGGCGAGCTGAGGGGACGCGACCCCGCCTACGTTCGGCAGTTTCTGCGCGAGACCTGGCGCGGCGAGCTCTGCCACTGGGCAGCCTTGAGCTTTGCGCCGGTGTTCTTTCTCTGGAACCCGTGGTGGGCTGATCTGGTGATGGCGGCCTACGCCGCAGGCTCAAATTTGCCTTGCATCCTCGCCCAGCGGTACAACCGGGCGCGTTTTCAGCGCCTCTTGCGACGCGTCTCCTGATACCCGCTTCACCCGGCCGGCGAAGGTTTGCCTCAAGTCGCCGAGGCCGCCCCCCCGCCGCGCACCTCGATGCTATGGGCGGGAGAATTCCCCTGTTTGTCTTTTCCAGCGTAAATCGTGAGGTGCGGGAATGGAATCTCAATCCCGATCCGGTCGAATTCCTTCTTGAGACGCCGATTGAACTCGCGGCCCACGCGCCACTGCTTGACAGGTTTGGTTTTGATGCGGGCTTTGATGACAATGGCGGAATCGGCAAACTTGTCCAGACCGACCACCTCCACCGGGGCCAGGATGTCGTCTTTGTACGCTGGATCCTTCTGCAAATCCTCGCCGACGGCACGGATAACGCGGCTGACCTCATCCACGTCCTCGCGGTAGGCCACCCCGATGTCGAACACGTAATGGGAATACTCCTTGGTCATGTTGGTCACGACATCAATTTTGCCGTTGCGGACATAATGCACGTTGCCGGCGAAATCGCGCAGGATGGTCATGCGCAGGGTAATCTTCTCCACCATGCCCGATTTGTCATTGAGCTGCACCACATCCCCCACCCGAATCTGGTCCTCAAGGAGCAGAAAGAAGCCGCTGATGACGTCCTGCACGAGGTTCTGCGCGCCGAAGCCGACGGCCAGGCCCACGACACCGGCCGCGGCGATGACCGGGCCGATTTGGACGCCGAGCTGTCCCAGCACCATCACCGAAGCGATCAGGAGAATCGCGGTGCGGGCAAACCACCGCAAAACCGAGCCCAGGGTGTCGGCCCGCTTTTGCGATTCGATGTCGAGCTTGTCTCGATGGAGAAAGGCCATCAGCTTCGAGGTGAGGATGCCCGCCGCCTTGAGCGCCACGGTGGTGATGGCCGCGATGAGGACGATTCCGAGGCCGTTGGTCACCAGCCAGCCGAGGACACGCGTGGAGACGCCCTCCATGCGCACGCCCAGCTCATTCAAGGAAAGACTCAGGCCCCCAACCCCGAACACGGCCATCAGGACCCAATGCGAGGCCTGGGAAAGCGTCTGGGCCAGTTTCCGCGAATGCTCGTCCTCCCGGCCTCGGAACAGCCGGGTAAAGAGCTTGCGGTTGAGGATGGCGGCCACTTTCAGCACGACGAGAGTCAGCACGACGATCAGCAAGAGGTTCAGGCCGTGGTCATGCAGCCAGTGGCGGCTCGCTTCCAGGTAACTTTCGCGGTTCATGGCGTGTGTTCCTTTTCCAGTCTGACGCTTCACTCGATGCCGTTGCCGGGGACCGGCCGGGGACGGCCCGAAGTATCCAGCGCCGGCGCCAGGCCCGGCGGCTGTCAGGAGGCGCCGGCCTTGGGCATTTCGCGCGGGCAAGCCCGTTGAAACGCGGCGTTACTGTTGCATGCCCGGGCGGCTTGCACAAGTATCAAGACCCGCCGGCAGCGCGCGGCGGGGCGCCGCCATCGCGGCCGCGGCTCCGCACGCTTTTGCTCGACAAATCCAGGAGTTTCTGGTGAATTCATCCTTGCGCCGAAAGGCGCGTGAGTATGAGTGAACGGCAACTTCTTTATGCTGGCGGGGTGCCATGAGCAGGACCGGCGGCTTTTTCGGGCATCTGAGAGGGTGGCTGGGGATGCTCCTGGTGGTTTTGGCCGGAGCGGCCGGGCAGACGGTCCGGTCTCAAGGTTTTCCGAACACCCCCATCGTCAATACGAACGGGCCCATTACGCGCATCACGGTCGGCGTGGACGGCTCGCTTCAACTGGAGCACGAGAATTACCCGTACAACGGCCAGTTTTTCCCCAACATGGTTGCCCCCGCCGACAGCGGGTTCTTCATCAGACATAACGGAGTGGTGGTGGGCATGGATTACATGCGCCACACGCAGACCGCGGCCAGCCTGTTGCGGGCCGCGCCGTTTTATCCCATTTCCCAGGAATCCAGCCCGGACGGGTTGCGGGTGACAACGGTCATGGACAACCGGCAGGACCTGAGCGGGGTTCCCTTGACCGTCACTCAGGTCGTGGCCCACGTTCCCGGCGAATCGTGGTTGCTGGTTCGCAACACGGTCGTCAACCACGGTGCAACCAACCACCCGGTGGACCTCTTTGCGGCTGCGGATATTTACCTGGCGGGCGACGACAAGAGTTTATGCCACTTGAACACCGATTGCGAGCGGGTGGCGGTGGGCGGAACGACCACCGACCGCAGTTTCTTTTTGTTTCTGCAAGCGGCTCCCGACAGCCCGCTGCCCAGTGGTTATCAAGAGGACCAATACGGCATGATTTGGACCACGATTGGAGAGGGGTTGCATTTCCTCAATACCACCAACGCCGATTATGTGGACAACGGAGCCGGATTGGAATGGCAGGGGGTAAGCATTCCCGCGGGCGGCAGCTATACGGTGTGCTACTACTGGGGGCTGGGGACGCTGCAATGCGTTCCCCCGGCGGCAGGAGTGCGGCCACTCCTGCACCCGCCAATCCTTGATGACACCAACATCGTACTTCGGTGGGAGTGCCCCGGCTGGCTTCTGCTTTGCGCCACCAACCCCTCCGAGGGCCCGTGGAATCTCGTGCCCATTCCGCTCAATACCAATTCCGCGGTCCTCCCCATCGGTACCAGCTCAGGCCTGTATTTTCGCCTTCAACGGCCTTGAATCGCCGGACTTGTCCTCACGCAGATGGCTTGGAAGTCAGGCGCTCCGCGAGTCTTTCCCGGCGCCGCTATTGTCCGACCTTGAGGGGTGAAGCCCGAACTGGACGAGTTTCTCGTGCATCTTCAGGCGCGTGATGCCCAGCCAGCGGGCGGCTTTGGCCTGGTTGCCCTGGGCCAGCCGGATGGCTTGGGCGAACAGTTCCGGCTCCATGTCGGCGATCAGCCTCCAATAGACGCCCTCAACTTCCCCTCGCTGCGCGCGAGAGAGAAGCTCGGCAATATAACTGGCCAGGGTCTGGCTGGCCGCGCCGGGCAGCCTTCGGTCGCGCGCCAGGACCTGCTGCACATGCTCGATCGTGATCGCCAGCGGACGCGCCAGCAACATGGCCTGCCGGATCACGTTTTCCAACTCCCGCACATTCCCCGGCCAGGCCTGCCCCTGCAGCCATTGGATGGCCTCCGGCTCAATGGACGGGGCGCTGCCCCCGAACTCCTGCGCGTAGCGCCGCAGAAAGAAGCGGACCAGCTCCGGGATGTCCTCGACTCGTTCCCGCAGCGCCGGCAGGCGCAGCGTCACCACGCTCAGCCGGTAGAACAGGTCCTCGCGGAACTCCTTTTCCGCGATGGCTTGCTCCAGGTCGCGGTGGGTGGCGGCCAGCACGCGCACGTTCACCGGGATCAGTTCGTCACCGCCCAGCCGCTGAATTGTTCGTTCCTGCAGCACCCGCAACAGTTTCGCCTGCGTGCCCGGCGTCAGGTCGCCAATTTCGTCCAGGAAGATCGTTCCCCCCTCGGCCTGCTCGAAGCGGCCGATTCGCCGGGCGTGGGCGCCGGTAAATGAACCCCGCTCATGCCCGAAGAGTTCGCTCTCCAGAAGGGTCTCGGGAATGGCGGCGCAATTGACAGCGATAAAGGCCTTGTCGGCGCGGTCGCTGTGCTGATACAAGGCGCGGGCAATAAGTTCCTTGCCCGACCCTGTCTCGCCCCGGATCAGGACGGTGACGGGGGTGGCCGCAACGCGGCCAATTTGTTTGTAGATCTCCTGCATGGCCCGGCTCTGGCCCACCAGCGCAAAGCGCGCGGTGCCCCCCTCCCCCAGCTCCACCACCTCCGTCATCCGTTGCGAGTGGGCGATGGCGGTGGCGACCAGGTCGAGGAGCTCGCGCGGTTCGCAGGGTTTGAGAAGGTATTCATAAGCGCCGAGCTTGGTGGCTTCAATCGCCGTCTCGGTGGTCCCGTGCGCCGTCATCATGATGATGGGCACCTTGGGGTGGAGCGCATGCAACTGCGAAATCAGCGTCAAGCCGTCGAGGCCCGGCAGTTTCAGGTCGGTCAGGACCACATCGGGGCGTTGCTGGCGGGCGAGCGCCAATCCCTGGTCGCCGCGGGTGGTCCACACCACGGCATAACCTTCGCGGCACAGCAGCTTTTGAAGGATCTCGGCCAGCCGGGCGTCGTCTTCAATGAGGAGAATGCTGGGAGCCATTGGCCGTGTCCTGCGGCAGCACGATTTGGAACGTGGTGCCGCGATTAAGTTGCGTTTGGTATTGAATCAGGCCGCCGTGCATTTCCACCACCCGTTCGGCGATGGACAGCCCGAGGCCCGTCCCGCCGGACTTGGTGGAGAAGAAGGGATCGAAAAGCCGCCGCTGCACGTCGGGAGGAATGCCCTTGCCGGTGTCGGCCACTTCAAGCAACACGGCGGGGCGGGACTGGTTCCCGAGGCGGGCAGCGCCCCGGCGGGCGCGCAGTGTGATGCGGCCGCTGTTTTCGATGCTGTCGGCGGCGTTCTGCGCCAAGTTGATCAGCACCTGCTGGATTTGCTGGGAATCCACCTTCAGCCACACCGGCTCCCCCGCCTCGACGACCAATTGAATGCCGCGCGCCGCCAACTGCGGCTCCAGAACGTCCCGCACGCGACGCAGCAATTGGTCCGCCTCAACTTTGGCCAACACCGGCTCGGCGGGGCGCGCGAATTGCAAGAAATCCTTCACGATGCGCTCCAGGCGGTTGATTTCATCATCAATCACGATCAGGTCTTCATTTTCGCTCAACTCGGGCCGCAACGATTCCTTGAGGCTGAAGAGGCGAAATTTCAAGGAGGCCAGGGGGTTGCGGATTTCGTGAGCCACCCCGGCTGCCAGCGTCCCCAGCGAGGCGAGTTTCTCCTGGCGCTCGACCACGGCCTGCGCGCGCGTCAGTTGACGGCGCAAGGGAGCCAGTGCACGCCGATACGCCAGCCCGCCGATGGTCACCGCGAAGAGGATTAGCAGAACCAGGATGATCATAAAGGACTGCATCAACCCTTGCAGCACTTGATGGGATCGTCCCAGGAAACGGTTGCATGACGCCTGTTGGAGTTCGATCAATTCATCACACAAGCGCTCCAAGGGCTGGGCCACCTCTTGAATTTGCGCCGCGACCTCCACGGCTGAATCCCGTCGCACCGCCCGGACGCCTTTCTCCAAGAGGGGGGATGCCCTGATCTGGTATTGCTCGAAGGCAGCTTCCAGCTCCTGGACCAGGCTCCGTTCCTCGGCGGTGGCCAGGTGCGGTTTGGCTTGCGTAATCAAACCTACGAGGAAGCGGCTGTGCTGGTGAAAACGCTCGCGTTCGGCCGGGTCCGCCTTCGACAACTGAAATTGCAGCAAGAGGGTGTTCAAGCGCTCGACCCCGCTGCGCAGGCGGATGCCGAGGTAGAAGGTCTCGGCTTGGACCGACAGAAATTCTCCCTGCAGTTCGCCAAGCCGGGAGGCAGTCCGATGGCCCACCCACCCCAGGGCGCCCGTTCCTATCACGATCGCAGCCCAAAACACAGCCACCCGCCACCCCTGTCCCGGCGCGGCGCTGCTGTTTTTTCGATCACCCCTGGAACAATTTGTCGCACTCATCCACGCTTGGGCCAGTGTCCCCCGCGCAAGAATCCCCGAAAACCAGCCGTTTTTCCATGTTTCATGCATAATGGCATACCATTCGCTAAGACCGTATGAAACAATAAAGCTAGAACCATGCTGAAGAGGACGTTGAAATGAACCGGGATCGCATGCAGGCCTCGCGGTTCGAGCTCAAGTATGTGATCTCGGAATCCAAAGCCCGTCAAATCCGCCAATACGTCCGCTCGTTTCTGGAGCTGGACGATTACGGCGTCGGGAAGCCCGAATTTTCCTATCCGGTCCACAGCCTTTATCTCGATTCGGACCGGATGAAGACGTATTGGGACACCGTGAACGGAAACAAAAACCGCTTCAAGCTGCGCATTCGTTATTACAACGACGATCCTGACGCGCCGGTATTTCTGGAGATCAAACGGCGGATGGACAACTGCATCCGCAAACAACGCGCCGCCGTGCGCCGGGACGCGGTGCGCCGGATTCTGGCCGGCCAACTGCCGCCGGCCCGGGCGCTGATCTCCCCCCATCCGAAGCAATTGTTTGCCGCGCAGGCGTTTTGCCGGCTCGTCCAGGGATTGCAGGCCAAGCCCAGGATTCACGTCGCCTACCTCCGGGAAGCGTATTTGCCGCCATCTGAGAATTCCGCCCGATTGACGCTGGACCGACAAGTCCGGTGCGAACCTGACCCGGAAGGTCGTTTGTCCACCCAAATGCGAAATCCCATCCTGGTTTGGGGAAATGCGGTGGTGCTCGAGCTGAAGTTCACCGATCGCTATCCCAACTGGTTCGGCGATTTGGTGCGGAAGTTTGAATTGCGCCAATGCGGCGCCGCCAAATACGCCGACGGTTTCACCCTGCTGAGCGGTCACCTGCCCCAGCATCACCGCATGCCCGCTCCCAATCCGGACTTTCACTGGCCGGTCCGGCCCCACGGCTCGCTCGTCTCCGGTCCCGCCGGACCAATCCTGCGGCCAGGTTCCCTGCCTGAGGCCAGCCGGCCGGCTGCGGGGGAGCCAACAGGCGGGCCGTGGCGGGACCCCCTCTCGAAAGAACCATGAACTCCACCGGCCTTGATTGGCTTCTGCAAGGCGACACGGGCGTGGCACCGGCGAACTGGCCAGCCATGCTGCTGGGACTGACGCTTTCCCTTGCGTGCGGGCACGTGGTGTCGTGGGTTTACATGCTCACTCATTCAGGCCTTTCTTATTCGCGCACGTTCGTCAACGCCCTGGTCCTTATTCCCCCCATCGTGTGCCTGGTGATGATGGTCCTGACGAACAACCTCATCACCGCCTTCGGCATGATGGCGGTGTTCGCCATCGTTCGCTTCCGGAACATCCTTCGGGACACCCTCGACACCACCTACATCCTCATCAGCCTGGTGATCGGCATGGCCACCGGCACTCAGAAGTTCGCCAGCGCGGTCGTGGGCTGCGCGTTCGTTTCCGCGACCATGATTTACCTGTGGTTTTCCTCGTTCGGCACGCGGCAACACTACGACCTGATTTTGAACCTCCATTGGAGCCGCTCGCCGGCTGAACTGGGCGAACTGGACCGGGTGCTGAAGCGGCACAGTTGGAAACTGTTTCTGGCCAGCCACCGCGCGCTGGAGGACGAGCCGGGCGCCGACCTCTCTTACCGTCTTCTTTTGCGCAACACGGAACGGGCCGGAGAGCTGCTGGCCGAACTCCGCAACCTCGCCGGCGTTTCCAACCTGACCGCCATGCCCGCCGAGGACGAATCCGAAATATGAAGCCGGCAGGCCACGCCCCCATTCCGCCGACGTTTCGGCTGCTCTGGGGCCGGTTTAGACTGCGGGTCGTGCCGGTGTTTTTCTTTTGCGTCTCGCTGGCCGCGGCCGGGTTCATTTGGATCCGCTTTCACAGCGCGCCGACTCTTGCCGGCGTTGGGGAAGGAACGCGGGCTGCCGTTGCCAGTCCCCTCCCGGGATGGCTGGTGGAATTACAGGTCCGGCCCTATCAGTTCGTGAACCAAGGTGATGCCATCGCCGTCATTCAGCCTGTGGACCCTCGCATGCCGCTGGACTTGCTCCAAGCCGAAGTCGAATTGGCGCGGCTCCGGAATGAACCTCCGCTTGCGATGCAGCGCGCCCTGGATTATGAACGCGTTCGCATCGAACTCCTGCGGCTGGAAGCCGAGCTGGCAACCGCCCGTGTCAACCTCCAAAAGGCGGAAAACGACGCACGGCGAAGCCAACGCCTTTACGAAGAGCGAATCCTCTCGGAGGAACTCTATGACCTCACCGCCAAGACGCGCGATGCCCTGGCGGCCGAGGTGGCGCAAAAGTCAAACTCCGTGGCGCAAATGAGCCGCCGGTTGGAGGCGCTCCAAGCGGTGGGCATTCCTGAGGCCGCGCCGCCAAACGCGCAGCTTGAGGCGCTCCTGGCGCGCCTTGGAGATACTCACACCGCTGTAAACAGCAATTGGGGCCCCATCACCATCCGGGCGCCCATAACCGGCATGGTGAATTTTGTAAACCGAACCGTGGGCGAATACGTCCTTGAGGGTGAGCCCATTGTCTGCATTGCCTCCCCATGGTCGGACCGGGTGGTCGCCTACCTCCGCCAGCCGTACCCGATGGACCCCGAGGTTGGAATGCGGGTCCGGGTAACGACGCGCACGGATCAGCGCCGCCAGTTTTGGGCGCTCATCTCGCACGTCGGCCCCCAGGTCGAAACCATCACCAACGCCCTGGCCGTTGTTCGCCAGGGGGTGCTGGTGGACGTCGGCCTCCCGCTGGTCGTGGACCTCCCCACTCGCGCACCGGTCCGACCGGGCGAAGTGGTTGACCTTTGGATCGAACCCCGCGCTCGCAACGGAAATAGACTTTGAGCCAATGCCCATTTACGTTTTTATTCCATGATTAAACCAGCGCTTCAAAACCACCCGCCCTCCTGCTGTTGGGGCTGGGGCCAAAGCTGGCGGGGATTCGCCACCGCCGTAGCTTTGTTACTGCTGCCGCTGCGGCCAGGGCTGGCGGAGGAGGGAATTCGCGTTTACCACGGCCTGTGCGACGCCTCGGCGGCGGAGACGCTGGGGGCGGGTTTCTTTGTGGTGGCGGACGACGAAGACAACATCTTGCGGATTTATGACCGGGCCGGTGGCGGGTTGCCGGTGGCGTCGCTGGATTTGTCGCGGTTTCTGCAGACCGACCCAAAGCACCCCGAGGCTGATCTGGAGGGAGCGGCGCGGCTCGGCAACCTGATTTATTGGATTACGTCGCACGGGCGGAATGCCGACGGCAAGCGGAGAGCCAGTCGCCACCGTTTCTTCGCCACCGAAGTGACTGTGAGCAATGGCGTGCCGGGTTTAACGACGGTTGGACAACCTTACACAAGGCTGCTCCAGGATCTCATTGGTAATCCCCGGCTGGCGCGTTTCGGCCTTGCGGCGGCAGCTCAACTGCCCCCCAAGCATCCTGGCGCCTTGAACATCGAAGGGCTGGCGCCCAGTCCCGCCGGCCACCTCTGGATTGGGTTTCGCAACCCGATTCCCCGGGAAGGGGCCTTGCTGGTGCCCATGTTGAATCCTGAGGAGGTCATTCACGGGGCGCGACCGAGGCTGGGCGATCCCCTGCTCCTGCCCTTGGGCGGCCTGGGCATCCGCAGCATCACCGATTGGGGAAGCCAATACTTGATAGTAGCCGGCTCTTACGACGGCGAAGGTCGTTCGGAGCTTTATCGTTGGAACGGGTC